>CANQKZ010000092.1 GCA_947624585.1 uncultured Oscillospiraceae bacterium
CCCAGGACAATTCTGTGGAGCTGGAGCATATCAAATTCAGCTATGACGGCAAAAACGAGGTGATCCATGACATATCCTTGCGAATTGAGCCGGGGCAGACCGTAGCCTTTGTGGGTCCCTCTGGAGGCGGGAAGTCCACCCTGGCAAGCCTTGTCTCCCGTTTCTTTGACCCACAGGGAGGTTCGGTCAGAATCGGCAGCGTAGACGTGCGGGACATTCCCAAAGGGGAGCTGATGGATACCGTTTCCTTTGTGTTCCAGAACAGCCGCCTGATCAAAGCGTCTATCCTCGACAATGTGCGGATGGGAAAGCCAGACGCTTCTGAAAGCGAAGTTCTGGCGGCGCTGGAGGCGGCCCAGTGTGGGGACATCCTGGAGAAACTACCTCAGGGCATCCATACCGTGATTGGCAGGGACGGCATCTATCTCTCCGGCGGAGAGCAGCAGCGCATTGCCATTGCCCGCGCCATGCTGAAAAACGCGCCGATCCTGATCTTGGACGAGGCTACGGCCTTTGCGGACCCGGACAACGAAAACAAGGTGCAGGCGGCGCTGTCCGCTCTGGCCCGCGGCAAGACTGTCCTGCTGATCGCCCACCGGCTCTCCACGGTAGCGGGGGTTGACCGCATCTATGTTATCGAAGATGGCAGGATTGCGGAGGCGGGCACACGGGGCGAGCTGCTGGAACAGGATGGACTGTTTCGGAGAATGTGGAAGGAATATCAGACCTCCGCACAGTGGAAGGTCGCAAAGGAGGGAACGATAGAGAATTGCTACAACACCGGCACTGTCACTTCCAGTGACTACAGAGCTGGCGGCATCGCGGGTTCTAATATCAAACATGATGGTACTTGCAGCGTTAAAAACTGTTATAATACCGGCAAAGTCAGCGGAGGTATTGCCGGCGGAATTGTGGGATACTTTAGTAATAATACCACTATCGAAAATTGCTACTACCTCGACAGCACGGCGGACAAGGGCATCGGTTCTGGTAACAGCGGCGGGGCAAAGGCAAAACCGGCAGACGAGTTCCGCTCCCTGGCGGACGACCTCAACAGCGGTTCCAGCGCATGGGAGGACGGCCTCCTTTTCGGTCGCCCCGTGCTGGAAAGCAATCCCGAGCCCGTTATCGCCACGGAGGATCACCCCTTCGAGATTCCCGACAAGACCACGCTGGAGAATTTCCGCAACTATGTGAACCATTTCAACAGATGCGAGGAGATGTATTTCAAGGTAACGGCGAATATTGACCTGGGAAATGAGGAGTGGGAGCCTATCAATTATTTTTATGGCACTTTCGACGGCGGAGGATATACCATCAGCGGACTGAACATAAATAAACCGGAAGAATCTTATATTGGCCTTTTCCAACATCTTGATAGTGCCGGCACGGTCAAAAATCTCACCGTAGCGGGTAATGTCATCTGCGGGTCTTATGGAGCCGGTATCGTGGGGGATAATAAGGGCACCGTGGGAAACTGCCACAACAAATGCGATATCAGTGATAACAGTAGTATCTATTACTATCAAGGCGGCGTCGTAGGGAATAATAACGGCACCGTGGAAAACTGCTATAACACAGGCAATATCTCAGGTAACGGCGGACTCGGCGGCATCGTAGGGAATAATGAGAGCCCCGTGAAAAACTGCTACAACACCGGCAATATCTCAGGTAACAGCAGCGCCGGCGGCATCGTGGGGTCTAATGGAAGAGATTATTCAAAGCTTAATGTGGGTACTGTGGAAAATTGCTACAACTCAGGCAAAGTCACTTCCAGCAGTGCAGGCGGCATCGTTGGCAGCTTATCCTACGGGACTATTCGAAACTGCTATTACCTCGAAGGCACAGCGGAAAACGGCGTTAGCGACGACGAGGGCGACGCAACGCCAAAAACCTCCGGTCAGTTCGCCTCCGGCGAGGTGGCGTGGCTGCTGCAAGAGGGGCAAGAGGAGCAGGATCCTCAGGTCTGGGGCCAGACGGTGGGTGACGGCACTCCCGAGCTGACGAACAGCCCGGAGAAAAAGGTCTACCAGATCACCGGCGAGGTCGAGGGCGAGGATCCTGTCGTGTGGTACTCCAACAGCACGGCGACTTTGCCCGCCGACCCGGTAAAAGCGGGTTATATCTTTGAGGGCTGGTTCACAGAGCAGGGCGGCAGCGTTAACTTTGATAAAGATTCGCCTGTCAGCGAGGATATGACCGTCTACGCGGTATGGAAGGTCCCCTTTGAGGGCTTCGGCACGGAGGTGGCCCCCTACATTATCCCCGACAAGGCCACGCTGGAGGCGTTCAGGGAGTACATCAACGCCGGGAACGGCAAAGACAAGTATTTCAAGCTGACGCATGACATCAACCTCGCTGGCAGCGAGAGCGAACAGTGGACGCCGATTGGGAATGATGACTACACATTCAATGGCACCTTTGACGGCGACGGGTATACGATCAGCGGGTTATATATAAATAATAATGAAACCCGTCAGGGCCTGTTCGGTTATATCGGTGAGAGAGGTACGGTGAAAAACCTCACCGTGGGCGGCTCTGTCAGCTGTTTTATGATTGGTGCCGGCATTGTGGGGATGAATTACGGAGGCACTGTGGAAAACTGCCACAATAGATGCGATGTTAGTTCTACTTCCAGTTCCGGTAATTGCGGTGGCGTTGTAGGGGTGAATTATTCCGGTACGGTGACCGGCTGCTATAACACCGGCGAAATCCATGGGGATGTAGCGGGTGGCATCACGGGGGTGAATAATAACATTACGGTGACCAACTGTTACAACACCGGTGAAATCCATGGAGACGATGCGGGTGGCATCACAGGGTTGAATTATAACAGTACGATAGCTAACTGTTATAACGCTGGCGCGGTCACAGGAACCGACGAATACAGTCAGATTGGCGGAATTGTCGGTGGTGAGAACTCAGGTACAGTGAAAGATTGCTACAACGTTGGCGAAGTCAGCTTTGACATGGACAGCGAAGCATCAGCCATTGGCGGCATTGTAGGGAACAAACATGATGAAGCCACCGTAGCCAACTGCTATTACCTCGATACAGTAACCAGCGGCGTCGGCTATGGCGACAGTACCGGAACGACGGTGAAAACTGAGACTGAGTTCGCCTCTGGCGAAGTGGCGTGGCTGCTGCAGGACGAGTAGGATACTCAGGTCTGGGGTCAGACGGTGGGCGGTTATCCGGAGCTTACGGATGAATCCTCCAAAAAGGTCTACCAGATCACCGGTGTGGTCGATGACCAGGAAAGTGTCGTGTGGTATAGCAACAATAAGGCGACTTTGCCCGCCGCCCCGGTAAAATCGGGCTTTGCTTTCGTGGGCTGGTCCACAACGGTGGAAGGGACCGAGGCGGATTTCGAGCAGGGCACGACAATCAGCGCCGATATGACTGTCTACGCGGTCTTTAAGCAGCTACAACCCGGCGAGGGCAGCGTCACCATGGCGGACTACACCTGCGGCGACGACAGCGTAAATCCTGTGGCGGAGTCCGAGACCAACGGCGGCGAAGCCGTGATCACATACAAGCAAAAGGGCGCGGACGACGCCACGTATACATCCGACAAGCCCACCACGGCGGGCGAGTACACGGTCAGGGCCGTCTTCGCGGCGGCGAATGGCTATGACGAGGTCACGGCCACGGCGGATTTCCGGATCACCCACAAGATCCCGTCAAGCGTCGATGGCGAGGTCACGTGCGGCTGCGAGAGCGAGCTGCGCCTGGAGGCCGGGGCGTTGACCGAGGTCCCGCCGGCGCTGAGCGTAGCTTACCCCGATGTTGAGACGCTCACAAGGGCCCTGGCCGAGCAGGTCGCCTCCGGCTCGAACTACGCCGTCTACGACGTGAAGATCGAGGTCAAGGATGGCACCGGGGACTGGCAGGACGCGCCCGCGGACAGCATCCCGGGTTCTGTCACCGTCACGCTGCCCTATCCCGACGGGACGAACTCCGGCTATACCTTCACGGTAGTCCATATGCTTGCCTCCGGCGCCAATGCCGGGCAGACGGAGACGCCTGCCGTCACGAATGGCGCCGACGGCCTCACCGTTACGCTGACCGGCCTCTCGCCCGTCTGCGTCGGATGGATCGCCCCGCCCAGCTCCTATCCCGCTTATTTCAGCGTGACCGTCCCCTCCGATTTTGAGGGAGGCAGCGTGAAGGCAAACCGCTCGTCGGCCCTGCAGGGAAGCCGCGTCACCCTGACGGTAAAGCCCGACGAGGGGTATCACTTCGGCTCCCTCACCGTCAATGACAGAAACGGGAAGTCCGTGGCAGTCTCGGACAACGGCAACGGGACATACACCTTCACCATGCCCTACGGCCAAGTAACCGTGAAGGCCGAGTTTGTGAAGTGCGGCTCTCTGAGCTTCACCGATCTGGACGGTGGCGCGTGGTATCACGACTACACCGATTATGTCATCAACCACGGCTTGATGCAGGGTATCGGCGGCGGCCTCTTTGAACCCAACGGCACCGTCAACCGGGCGCAGATGATCATGGTGCTGTGGAACATGAGCGGCAAGCCTGTGGTCAACTACTACATGACCTACTCCGATGTCAGCGAGGATGCTTGGTACTCCGAGGCCATCCGCTGGGCCACCAGCGAGGGCATCGCGGCTGGCTACGGCAATGGCCTGTTCGGCCCCAACGACCCCATCACCCGTGAGCAGATGGCGGTCATGCTCTACCGCTACGAGCAGAAGTACGGCGACGGCGGCTTCACCGGCAATTGGATGTACCGTCTGCCCTTCACCGACCTGGACCAGATCTCCGATTGGGCCTTTGAGGCGGTTGCGTGGTGCAATATGAAGGGCGTCATCACGGGCAAGGACAACAATATCTTTGACCCCAAGGGACTTGCCAAACGCAGCGAGATAGCCGCGATCCTCACGCGCTATTGTGGCGAGGAAACGGGCGAAGAATAACTACGCAGGGCGGAGCCAGACAGCTCCGCCCTGTTCTACTATATCATTATAGACTTTTTGAAATTTCCCCCTTGACAAACGTTGTCTGAGGACAACGTCCTTGGCAGAATCCCCGATGAGCAGTACAGGATACTCTCCAACGAGTATATTACTGAGCAGGAGAACATCAAGAACGCCCTCCCGGAGTTGACCGCTCATTTGCAGGAGCTGAAGGACTCCACCTCCAACTTTGACCGCTTCCTGGAGAACGCACATAAATACACAGAAATAAACGAGCTGACCCCGGAGCTTCTCCACACCTTCATCAAGCGCATCGAGGTCGGAGAACGGGCCAAGAAGTATTCCCGCAGCGCTCCGCAAGAGATCGTCATCCACTACCGTGACATAGGCATTCTCGATGACATGCCCCAGGAGCTTGAGGACATCCTCATACAGGTCGCTGAACTGGAAATAGCATGAAGCAAACCAAGGAGCCTGTGCATCACCACAGGCTCCCGACCGATAAAATATGTAAATAGGTAGGTTCACAATGTTTCCCTACGACACGTCCCCGAGCGGCGAGGATTTTTCACGCAAGACAAGGAAGACGGCGCAGGGAATACTGTATGTATTTTCAAGCCGTCTGACGCAGTATTGCGTGAAAAGACCGTCGCGAATGAAAGATTTTTATTAAATATTAGTATTAATATTACCATTTTTAATTGTAACCGTTATATTGTCTCCGGAAACAGTAATGAGCCCTTGTGTGCGTTGGGCTCTGCTCATGCTTCCGGAAATCGTTTTTCCTCCCAAATCCAGCGTCAGACTTCTGTTTATGGTGATGGCGGCACCCGCATCCAAATTAATATCTTGCGTCAGTATAATCGTTTCGACCGAGGGCTCTCCGATAGCCGCTCTTAGATTATCAATGTCCGTTACCTCGCGGACCGTCCCCTCTTCCGCGAACGCTGTGCCTTCCAGCAGGAGTATTACCACAACTACCGCCGCAAGCATAAAGACAGTTTTGCGTTTCATGACATTTCCTCCTCTGCATATAATTTGAAATGATCGTTCAGCCGATAAACCCCTCCGCTTGCCGGGCCAATCCCGACTCCTGACGCGCTTTTGGGACAAAATTTCTATTTTGTCTCATGCAAATCAGGCGGTAAAGGTCTATATAAGCCTAAATTTATATTTTTTCACGGTATATTTAAAATGTAACGCCTTTTCATTACAAAAACTTACAAAAAATTGCACAACAACAAGGACCGCGATGTTTTAAAAAATCGTCGGTCCTGTTTGTTGTGCAAATATAGCGGTTGAGTATCTTTTACATCAAATGGTCGAACTCGAATTATGTATTCCAGATGGACAAAATAGAAATTTTGCCCTAACTTACAAGCCCCAATTCGTCCAGGGAGCGGCGGTGCTCGGCGCCGGTGGTGAGCAGGCAGATGCGCGTGGTCTCGATGGAGCTGTGACCCAGGACGTCCGCCAGCTTTACGATGTCGCGGCTGACGCGGTAAAAGGTCGTCGCGAACAGGTGTCTCAGGTTGTGGGGGAAGATCTTCGTCGCCTCTACGCCTGTTTTTTTGGCCAGCGCCTTCATCTCCGTCCAGATTTACCCCCGGGTCAGAGGCTTGGCGCGTCCGGTGAGGAATATCTCGCCGCTGGCGGTTTTCTTTTTTTCGCGTACTTCAAAAGCTTCCGGCAGAGCTTGCAGGGCATGAGTATCGTCCTGAGCTTACCCTTCAGGCTTACCCGCGCCTCCCCCTTTTTTGCCGCCTCGACGGTTATGAACCGCAGCTCGCTGACGCGTATGCCCGTGGAGCAGACGGTATCCATTATGAGCCTCAGCCTCTCCAACGCGGCTTCCGGCAGGCGGCCGTATTCCTCCCACGTCAGCTCGCGGCTCTGATCCCGAAACATCCGCCGCTGGAGCCGCAGGGCCTTGACCCGGCATTCCTCCCAGCCCAGGAATCGCAGAAGGGAGTTCACCGCCGCCACCATGGAATTGACTGCGGTTGGGTCGTAGCCCTGTGCCATCAGCCCGTCCCGCCACGCGGCCACGGCCTCCCTGGTGACGGGCGCGCCGTCCATGTGCGCGGCAAAGGCCGCCGCGTCCCGGAGATACTTCTCGATAGTCCCCGCGCTCTTTTCCTCCCGCCGCAGATAGGCGGCGTATTTTTGCAGATCCGAGCCTATGATCCTGCCTTCCATAACTGCCTCCGTATATATCATTGTATATAATAAGGTATATCTCTTCTATTATACCCGATAAGGCAGTAAAATCGACGGATGATTTCAGCACCGCCAAAAATTCACGGCTTGCACCGCCCGCAGGGGATCCAGCCGTCGCCGATGAGCTCATCCCGGGAAAGCGCGGTGTCCCGCCGGTTCTTCTCCTTCATATCCCCCACACTGGAGCAGGAGGGGAGATGGAAACGTCTGGAATTCAGATTGAGGATGTACGTCACCTCCGCGCCGTCCCCGCCGCCGGTGTCCCCGGTGTCCCCGCCACCGTCCGTGTCGGATCCCGCCGAATCCTCGGAGGGTTCGGCCGTCGCGATCCCGTCCTCCGAAGAGTCCGCGACAGTGACTTCCGGGGCGGCGGCGGTATCTCCGGGCTCATCCGCTGTGCTGTCTACCGGGATATCCGCCCTACCGTCCTCCGCCGGGGCGGTCGATTCGGCGGTTTCCTGGCCCGCCGGGGCGTCCGCGCCTTCCGGTTCGACCGCCAGCCCTGGTTCCTCCGCGCCCTCCGGTTCGACTGTCAGCCCCGGTTCCTCCGCGCCTTCCGGTTCGACCGCCAGCTCCGGTTCCTCCGCGCCCTCCGGCTGCTGGAGGGCGTATTTTATGGAGAAGGGCAGCAGTAGGATGACCGCCCCGACGATGACATAGAACCACCATTTTTTGAAAATCTCCACAAAAATCGCCCCCTCTTTACCGCATTATACCAGCAGACAGGGGGCGGGGCAAGGGATAAACGCAAATTTTGTCCAATAATGTCAAATATTTTATAATATTTCAAGCGGCGGGCCGGACAGCCGGATCACCCGGTCCGCCAGCGCCAGGGACCCGGCGTCGTGGGCGGACAGGAGGATGGGGATCTTAATCTGTCGCAGACGCGCCATGATGCGCCCGGCGTTGTCCATGTCCACGCCGGTGAAGGGCTCATCCAGGATGAGAAGCTCCTTCCCCTCGGCGTACGCCAGCGCCCGCGCCAGGGCCACCCGCCGCCGCATACCGCCGGACAGGTCCTCCACGGGGGTGTCCGCCTCATCGGCCAGGCCCACGGCCTGAAGGTACTCCGACACACCCGCCCCACGGGGCAGGACGGCCCGAAGCTGGCGGGAGACGGAAAATCCCGGCAGAAGCCGGTCCTCCTGGAAGAGTATGGCCGTCCCCTCCGGCCCCGGCCCGACGACCCGCCCGGACGCGGGACGCAGGAGCCCCGCCGCCAGCCGCAGGAGCGTGGTCTTGCCGCACCCGGAGGGCCCGGACAGAGCCGTGACCCCCGCCTCCGGCACCTCCAGGCAGAACCCGTCGAGAACGGTCCGGGAGCCGTAGGAGAAGGAAACATTTTCAAATTTCATCTCTCTCCGTCCCCCTTCCTCAGGGCCCGCCGCGCCAACCCCTCCACCGCGCCGGACAGGGCCACCACCACGGCGGTCCAGGCGAACAGGGAGGGGACCTCCATGTACAGCTTCGACCAGTAGATCTGCGTCCCCAGCGCCCGCCGGGGGATGCACAGCACCTCCGCCGCCACGCCGGATTTCCAGGCAAGGCCGATGGAGCTGAGCACGCCCGAGCGCAGATAGGGGAGCGCCGCCGGAAGGTAGATGTACCGTATTTTCCGCGCCCGCCCCATCCGATAGGCCCGTGCCATCTCCAGAAGCTCCGGCGCGGGGGAGGCAAGGCCGGCCCGGAGATTTTCCCACACCACCGGCGTCACCATCATGGCGCAGATGAGCGTCGGGACCCGCCCGGACCCGGCCCACAGGTAGACAAGGAGGATGAAGCTCACCACCGGCGTAGCCCGCACCACCCGCACGGCGGGGGAGAGCAGGATGTCCGCCGGGGTCCACACGTGGGTCACCGCCGCCAGCGCCGCGCCCAGCGCCACCCCCAGGGCCGTCCCCGCCGCGATGCGCCCCAGCGTCCACAGGGCCGAGAGCCAGAACTGCCCCGTTCCGGCCAGCTCCCAGAGGGTCTGCGCCACTAAGAGAGGGGAGGGGAGGATCAGGGATTTGCCCACGAGCACAGCGGAAAACTGCCACAGCCCCAGCCAGAAGAAGGCTGGGGCTACGGTTTTCACGATTTTCCCAAGGGCCTTACTCCGCATTCCAGTAGAATGCGTCGTCCGGCATGGCGCCGCCCACGGAGGCGGGGTTGGCGTCAAAGAGCACCTGGTAGTAGGGCTCCAGCGTGGCGCGCACGTCGGCCCCGGAGATGAAGGTCAGGGAGCAGTCGGGGATGGCCCGCTTGGCGATGGCCGCCTTGGGCACGATGCCGTACTGCTCGCAAAGCTGGGCCGCGTGGTCCACGTCGGCCTTGACGGCGTTGATGCTGGCCTCGTAGTCGGTGAGGAACTGCTTCACGGCCTCGGGGTTCTCCCGGGCAAACTCGGTGCGCACGGCCACACAGCCCATGGTCAACTGTCCGCCGGTGCCCAGGGCGTCCCACTCGGCGGTCATGTCCAGAGCGGAGCGCACATCCTGATTCTGGATGAGCACCGCTGTGGCGGCGGGCACGGGGAGCATGCACACGTCGATCTCGCCGGAGGCCATCTTGGTCTGGATGACGGAGGCGTCGTCAAAGACGATGTTCACATCGGCTCCCGCCACCTCCTCGGTGGGGGTGCTGACGGTGAGGCCGTTCTGGGTCAGGATATACCGCAGGGCATACTCGGGATTGGCGCCCTGGCCGGGGGAGTAGATGGTCTTGCCCGCCAGGTCCTTGACGGACTGGACGGTCTCGCCCCGCTCCAGGATGTAGAGCACGCCCAGGGTGTTGATGGCGATGACCTGCACGCCGCCTTCGGACTTGTTGTACAGCGCGGAGGCCACGTTGGTGGCGATGGCGGCGATGTCGTAGTCGCCGTTGATGAGCCCCGCCTGGATCTGGGAGTTGTCCGCCACGGCGGAGACGGTGTAGCGGTTGAGGGTCGTGCCCGCGTCATTGGCCTCCATGAGGCTGACGGCGCCCACGCCGGTGGGGCCGGTGAGGACCGCGAAGTTCACGTCATACGCCGTCGCGGTGTCGGAGGTGTCGCCGCCGTCCTCGGTGCTGCCTGTGTCAGCGGAGGCGTCGCCCTCGGAAGCGGTGTTTCCTTCATCGGGAGCGGCTATGCCCTCGTCGGGAGCTGTGTCGCCGGTGCCGGCGGGCGTGCCGTCCGCGGGAGTTGTGTCGACGTTGTCAGTGCCGGCGCCCGTGATGACCTCGTCCTTGGTGACGGTTTCCGTGTCGCCGCAGGCGGCAAGGGACAGGACCAGCGCGAATGTGAGAAGGATGATCAGTGCTTTTTTCATAGATTTTGTATTTCCTTTCCAGACGGAACCATATAAATAAAAGATCATTTCAGTGATTCCGGCTTTAACAAAGTGATGGTTTTGCCGCTTTTGGCGATGATCCCGGCGTCCGTCAGCTTGTCCAGCTCCCGGTAGAGGGTAGCCCTCGCCACGCCCAGCCGGGAGGCCAGGCCCGTCAGGGAACGGAGGGTGATGACCCCGTCCTCCCCGGCGTTTTTCAGCAAAAAGTCGGACAGCTTCCTCTCCCCGGACCCGGAGGACAGCGCGTCCACCTTGGCCGAGAGGAACCGGATCCGCTGGGCCAGATACCGGATGTAGTTTTCCCGCACGGCGGCGTTTGTATCGATAAGGTGGCTGACGCATTCCTGGGACAGGAACAGCACCTCGCACACCCGGTTCACCGTCAGTGTGGACACATACCGCTCCTCGTCGGTGAACAGCGCCGCCGCGCCGAAGAGGTCCCCCGCGCCCAGCTCGCTGACCGTCAACTGCCCCTTGGTCACCGTCAGCGACCCGCGCAGAAGGATCCCCAGCTCCCGCCGGAAGCTCTCCGGGGAGTAGATGACCGCCCCCTTGCGGTAGACCCGCTCCTCCGCGCCGCTGTCCTCCAGAAGCCCGGCCACCGTCCCGGCGTCCAGCCCCCGGAAGAGAAACGTCCCGCAGAGGATCTCCAGCTTCCCGTCCGTCATGTTCTCTGCCTCCTCCCGAAAATGTCTCATCTGAGACGAATCGACTGTATTATACCAGCGCGACACGGGAATGTCAATAGTCATTGTTAATAAATTATCACACCCGGACAGAGAAAAGGGGTTGTGAAAAAACACGCCACCCCAGGCGTGGATAATCACAGCCCCGTATTTTTGTGGAAAAAACCACATTTTTCAGCGAAAAAGGGCATAGCTCCCCCTTACCCCCATGAAACTTGACCGGCGTTATCTCACGCGGCTTCCTGGAGGCGCTTGCGTTTGTTATGAAATTTATAGAGATTGTA
>CANQKZ010000093.1 GCA_947624585.1 uncultured Oscillospiraceae bacterium
CCCTACTCTGGTCTGACCTTGATGAGACGTTGATGACCCTGAACGTCTGCAAGCAAGCCGTCAGGGTCAAGGGCGGAGGGGTAAAAGTTACCCGCCCCAAAACCGAAACCTCCATCCGCAGAATATCTCTATCGCTGGAAACGGTAGACATCCTCAAAAAGGGACACGCCAAGCACCCGGAGCTTGAGATAATGTTCCCCTCCCCTGCCACCCTCGGCATGTACTACCCCGACTCCGTGACCGACATCCACAACAAAATCCTCAAATCCGCCGGCCTCCCCCACATCCGCCTGCACGACCTCCGCCACACCTTCGCCACCTTGGCTCTGCAAAACGGCGTGGACGTGAAAACGGTCTCCAGCATCCTCGGTCACTACGACGCGGGCTTCACCCTCCGCACTTACACCCACGTCACCACAAAAATGCAGGAGGAAGCCGCCGCGACGATGGGCAAACTGATTGGGGCGAACGTATGAGCAAAATCTACCCCGCCATAACTTAAAAAGGCCGTAGGACGCCAAATCCCACGGCCTTGTGCTGTCCCGCCCTTTCCGCAACCCCGTCAAAAGGAATATGATGTGTGTGGCATAGAAAACTGATTTTTATGAGAAACCACTGTCTAAAAACCGTGCTTCTCACGAAAATTTAGTTTGCGAAAATGAGGAGTTTTGATAGTCACTTGATTTCTGCTGTTTTTAAATTCTCCTCCCCCAATGCTTTTCAAAACGAAGTGACTCTGTTTTCGATAAAAACGTTCGAAAACGGGGCCGCATTCACTCTTGCTTTATCGGGTAAAATAGAGGAATCCCTTATTTTATACGGAGGCGGTTATGGAAAGCAGGATGTTAGACTCAAATTTACAGGATTTCGCCGTCTGGCTTTGGCGGGAGGAAAAGAGCGCGGGGACAGTGGAGAAGTATCTCCGGGACGCGGCGGCCTTTGCCGCGCACATGGACGGCGCGCCCGTCACAAAGGACGCCGTGGCCGCGTGGCGCGACGGACTGGTAACGCGGGGCTACGCCCCCACCACGGTCAATTCCATGGTGGCGTCGGTAAACGCCCTTCTGCGGTTCCTGGGCTGGGAGGATTGCCGTGTCAAGGCCCTGCGTCTCCAGCGGCGGGTGTTCCGGGATCAGAGCCGGGAGCTGACGCGGGAGGAATATGACCGCCTCCTGGCCGCCGCCAGCGAGAAGCCCCGGCTGGCGCTATTGATGGAGACCATCTGCTCCACCGGCATACGTGTCAGCGAGGTTCCGTATATTACCGTGGAGGCGGCACGGGACGGCCAGGCGCAAATCTCCCTCAAAGGGAAGATCCGCGTCATCATGCTCCCCGGCAAGCTCTGCCGCAAGCTCCTCAAATACGCCAGACAACAAAAAATCGCCTCCGGCGAGATATTTCTCACCAAAAGCGGAAAGGGGCTGACACGGCGGCAGATTTGGGCGGAGATGAAAGCCCTGTGCGAAGAAGCGGGGGTGGAACGCTCCAAGGTGTTCCCTCACAACCTGCGTCATCTGTTCGCCCGGATATTCTACCGGGTGACACGGGACATCGCAAAGCTCGCTGACATGCTGGGGCACTCGTCCATTGAAACGACCCGCATCTATCTTATATCCACCGGCGTGGAACATGCAAGGGCGCTGGATAGACTGGGGCTTGTATCGTAGCGGCTAATCACAAAACAACAATGTTGCCTCAATCGGATGGGCCGCTACGCATTGAGATGCAATCCATACATAGACATGTTACCACAAGTGCGTCAAAGATGCAAGGTATTTGTTTGAAAATGGCATGAAAATCCGGGCCGCAAAACGATTGTTTTTTTGCGGCCCTGTTTTCTGCGCCTATTTATACTCCTGCCGCCCCAAAAATCTGTATTTCCTGCCCTCCAATGCGACCAAAGGCGGGAGCGGCGCTGACTAAATTGTTGTTTTGTTGATAACGGTGAGACACATTAAAGAATGACCTTCTTCATCCCTCCACCGGCACTACCAGCCGGGAGACGTAGTTCTCCGCGTCGATGTCCCTCCCGGTGTAGGAGGCGACAAGGCCCAGGACGCGGACGTAGCCCGCGGGCTTCAGGCCGCGCTCCCGGATCTCCCGGCCGAATTCGTTGAAGGCGTAGGCCCTGCGGGAGTATCCGCCGTAGCCCAGGCAGGAGAAGCCCCGGCAGGCGGGGAGAGTTACCGCGCCCTCCGGCGGGTCGTCCGGCTCCAGCGGGATACAGCAGACAAAGTCCATCTCCTTATCCTCAAAGGCGCTGTCCAGATAATCGGTGCGCTTGTTGATGATAAAGAGCGGCTCGGACGCCAAAAGCCGACAGCCCTTCTCCACCGCCTCATGGTAGAGGTTGTACATGGCCCAATAGCGGTCCTCCACCGTCGTCCCCTGGAATTCCCGGCAGAAGCAGACATACTCCGGCAGATCCACGAACTCAAAGCTCAGATGCTCCCGCTTGTCCACCCGGAGCTTGACCTCCTCATAGGCCCGCTTGAGCATCAAATACCGTTCCTCTATCCGCTCCAGAAGCTCCCGGGACGTCCCATTGGCGCGGTAGTAGAGAGCGGCGTCGTCATAGGTCAGGCCCATCTGCAAAAAGGACAGGATCTGCATGACCTGGCTGACGTTGTGGTTGTCATACCAGCGGTAGCCTGTCTCGCCGTCCACCCTGGCCGGGGTGAGCAGTCCGCGGTCCTCCAGCCGCAGGAGGGTAGACCGGGACACCCCGCAGCTGCGGCTCACCTGATGGATCGAGAAAAAATTATCCAACTTTTTTCGCCCTTCCTTTTGACTTGTTCATCCGTGAACATGATATGATTATGATGATAAATGTAAAAATATAATTTGTCAAGTATGTCATGAAAGATTTATCAGGGCTGGGCTAGCCCAGCCCTGTCCGTGGGGGCCCCCACGGACCGAGCAAACTTAAGCTGCCCATGTGAAAGCGAGGATGAGATGATGAAAAACGGATCGTGAACGTGTTGTTGGCCTATGTATTGCTCCTGGGGTTGCTGCCCTTGGGGTATTTACGCCCCGGCGAGGGCGAGGGAGCGTTTTTCGATTCCCAAAACACATATTTGAAGGGAGTTAAACTACAATGTGCAAGAGATTTTTGGCCCTGATGCTGGCGTTTGTCATGGTCGTGGCGCTTTTGCCGACGGCGGTGTTCGCGGCGTCGGGCGACGTTACAGAGCCTGTGGCAGATGAAGCCGCCTCCGACGGTTCACCCTCCTCCGGCGACACACAGCCTCCGGAGGAGCCGATCGAGGAAGAGGAGCCGGACGGTTCCGATATGGGGATCGCGACGATCGCGCTCGATGAAAGCAATGAAACCTTGATGAAGGAGTACTTCAAGGACTTTCAGGGGGAGTATGCCCTCCCCGACGGCTCGGGCTGGAAGGTTATCATAGACAGCGAGGGTAAGTTGTCCATGTCCAGTGTCGACGAAAAAGCAAACAACGCATATGTAGATTCTATAACATATTCCGGCACGACCGTCAGGACGATCAGATTTACAAGTCCTGATTGGTACAATTCGTCGCAAAAACCAAATAATACGTTGACGCTTACCTGGACAACGCAAGTAAATTCATTAGACCACAAGGCCTTCAAGTGCACCGCCACCACGCTTTACAATGACGACAAGAGCGTGATCAAAGGCTTTACCACAAACTGCTACTTCATCGCGAGCGACGGCATATTCTCCTATGATTACTTCAAAAATGGCTCCGAGGTCTCCAAAGGCGGCAGCAGCTACGCCTATGTCGGCGATTATGTCTTATCCGATGCCTACAATACTGTCTACGGCGGCGACATAGACGGCATCGGCAGCTGGAAGATTGAAGTCGCTGATAACGGCCATGTCTACCTCTATGAAGGCAAAGAGGAAAAGGATAAGTACGAAGCCGTCATGACGAGCGGCAAAAAGACAAACGGAATTGACAGAGTCAACCAAATGGTCGCAGCTCTCCCGGGTTGGTACACAAATAATACCTGCACCACACCAGCGTATATGACATTGACGTGGGGCTGTGACGAGGAGAGCAAGTCAAGCAACTACGGCAACGGCGCGCTGTACTTTGAAACGACAGGGCTTACGGTATACAAGCCCAATGAGGAAGGCGAAACAGGCAGCCAAAACGCCATCAGTGCGCATATCCCCGCCATGCGTTTTGAACTCAGTGAGGGCGGCGAAAGTAAGATCGCCAAATTCGCAAAGTCCAAGCTCGCCCCCTTTGCTACTACCACAGATACCGACACACGGTATCGTGTAAACGACGGCACAGAGGAATATATCGAGATCAAAACGGACGGGTCTGTCGTGCTCCACATAGGAGAGGACAAGGAATTGACCCCTCTTTACTACACCGTCAATAACGCGGCATGGCTTGCGGAAGACCCGGAAAGTTCGAGGATGCCCCCTGAGGTGACCTCCGTGGTATTCTCCTCGCAGGACTGGTATGCCCAAAAAGATCCCAAAACATCCGACAGGCCGACCCTCACATTGAACTGGGATGAGGCAAACCGGCAGTTTGCCGTTGCCTCTGATACTACATGCTGCGCGGCAGATGGCACCCTTTCCCGCCTGTACACCACCGCGACCAAGTACCAACAGCAGGATGCCATCGACGAGGGCCTCGCGTACATGTATCAGTATGTCAAGGGCACATACACCCTCAACGACGGGTCCAAGTGGACGATAGAGGTAAAACAGGACTCGGCAGACGAGCAATGGAAGGTTTACACCAAGTTTGGTACTGAGGGGTATACGGAGGTAGACAACCCCGCTCCCGTGTTCGTGCAGGACACTACCTATACGGGAGAAAATGGTAAAGAGGAATTCGGAAACAAAGGCAAATACCTCACTACCATCACGGTTCCCGTGCCGGGCTGGTATCTCGACGAGGGCTGCACACAGGCGGCAGTCGTAACGCTTAACTGGAATGGACAAGTATACAATCCCATGGACAACCACCAGTTCACCGTGACCGACACCGCGATCTACCGCGAAAATGGCGGAAAAACCGAGTGCAAGTACCTGGTGGGCACCTTCTACTCCGACGCGGACAGGCAAGCGGGCGAAGAATTCCTCAAGAGCATCGGCGTCGCCGGCACGTACCGGCCCACCGCGGCGGAGGGTAAGTGGTGGATCGAGATAGACGACGACGGCAAGGTCACGGTCCACGCAACCGATTTCAAGGGGACAGATCATCCTATTACAGACATCGCCATGGATCTGACGATGGACAAGAGCATAAAGAACCATAACAATCCCAATTTCGGTCAGATCAATGGCGTAACGGACATCAAGGTCGTCATCCCCGAATGGCGCACCGTAGGCACAAATGACACCCTAGCTAATATCGCGCAGTGTGGGGAGGTAACATTTACATTCGTACAAGACCCGACCTATGTCGCTTCTTCCTATTTCACGCCATCTAAAACGTACATATATGCCGACACCAACGAGAGCGGTGACCCCTGGACGGTGGTGGAGAAAAGCGGCCGGGACGGCTACAACAAGGTCTTAATCACCAAAATCTATGACAACGACCGGGCGTACAGCGACGCGAACAGGGAAAAGGCAAAGGAATATTTCAAACAATATCCCGGCACCTACTATATCGAGGACGCCAGCTTGGATTACAAGCTCACCGTCACCGAAGAGGGTGAGATTTACTGGGACGTTCCCGGCGGGGATTCCCTGCCCGCAGACGTGGCCTTCGACGCCATAAAGGACGAAGACGGAGACGGCAAGGTGAGCGAGGGCGAAACGGAACCCGTCCCCGGGACGATCAGCGTATGGTTAAACGGATATACCACGGGGAAATACTCTTCAAGCACCAAAAATCCCCATTACAACGACGGCACCCAGAGAGCCGATCTCACATGGAACGATACGGATGAAAAGGATATTGTGCATTCCGCACACAAATTCAAGACCAGCGGAAATTCGACTCCAAAGGGATATAAAGGCGGCGCGGGATCTCAGATCTCCTTCGACCTGAACAAATACTACACCCTCGGAGAAGAGGTCACAGCAGAGAATTTTGTGCCGGCCGGCACCTACAAGACCGCCAATGACGAGTTCCGGATCGAGGTCGTGACGAAAGGCGATGAAACTACTTATACCTTCTATCGACCGGATACTCCGGATATGAATTACCCCCTCAAGCTCTTCGGCTCGGGTGACGCGGCCTATCTGCGCGGCTATATAGGCATGATGAAGAAAGTTGACGTGTACATCCTGGTCACAAAGGGCCCGTATGACGGCTTCCTGCTCACCGGTTATGAGGTGACATACAATAATATTGGGGGTAGACAGAATAATTCGTCAAGCGGTGAGCAAGTTACCATTCCCGCGGGGACCCGGTTTACGAATTATGAACTGGGGGACACCGGAACCGACAAAAATATCATTGTTGTCGAAGAGGGCCAGACAAAGGAGCAGGGCACACGCTACAGCCGCCTGTCCCTCGCCCTCCACAGCCTGAAAGGCGGCGAGACCATCTACCTTGAGGACGATATCAAGGTAGGCTTTATGGCCATACTTCCGGATAATGTCGGAAACGTGACCATCGACGGGCAGGGCCACAAAATCACCCGTGACACCGTCGTCAACCCCAACACCATCCTCATGGATCCGGAAATAGGGGAGAACGACCCCATCATGAGCATACTCATGAACCCCGGAATCAGCCTCATGGCGTTGAACGACGGAAGTGAAGAAAGCGTGGGGGAGCATTACACCGGCTCCATCCTCCAGATCGGCTCCGGCAACAAGGTCACGCTGAAAGACCTGACCATCGACGGCGAGGGCAAATGGGAGATCGACAAGGATAAGCTCGAATATGATAAAAAGCTGAACGAGGATTACGATATAAATATCCTGGACGACCCGAGCGGCGGCCACCCCATAAAGGAGCTTGACGGCAACGTCGTCTCCACCGACAGCCTGATCAAAGTCATCGGCGGGAAACTCATACTGGACGGCGTGACCCTGGAGAACTTCTTCGCGGGGGACGGTTACGACGACGACAGGCATTTCATCGACTTCATGAGCACCGAGGACGGCGAGCTGGAGATCAAATCGGAGACTGTTTTCAAGCACAACGCCTCCCGGTCCGGGGTCTGTATCGGCAACACGGACAAGAATAAGATATATCTGAACGGCTACTACGACGAATATAAGAATAAAGACGGCCACCCCGAGAAAGAGAATATACGCCCGAACGACTACACCGTCATGGAGGATAACTACTGCTACGGCGGCAACGGCGGCCTGATCGTGGCCATGGAGGGCACCCAGGTCTATATGGAGGACGGCACGAGGATCATAAACAACGTGGCGGCCGACACCAACGGCGTTTTCATCCAGCTGCACAAAAAAACCGATGGGGTCAAAGACGGTGATAATAAGGGTGAAATCTACTCCAAGTTCTACATGAACGGCGGCGAGATCTCCGACAACATCGGCCTCCGGGGCGGCAGCTACGGCTGGGGCCAGACGGTCTATCTATACAACGGCGGCTCCTTCATCATGAACGGCGGCAAGATATGTAACAACATCGGCGCCGGCATCAGCACCATCTATCAGCAGCCCTCCGCCGACGCGCTGACGCTCAACGCCGGAGAGATTTCCGGCAACACCTGCAGCCTGAGAGACGAAGGCACAGATTGGGCGCTGGACATCGCCCTGATGAACATCGGGGATATCGGCGAAGGCATGGTCGTGAAGCAGAACTTCGTCGTCGGCGCGGCGGCGATCCTGGGCGGCTACGCCAGCGGCGACGAGTACCTCACCAACAACGGCTTGATCAAAGGCAACATCTCGGTCTATTCCTACTTCAACAACGAAGGACACGTCACCACCGTCGAGAACAACAACATCATCGACGGAGACATCAGGCTTGAGAACGGCTCGAGCGTGATAAACAACGCAGGAGCCGAGATCACAGGCGACGTAACGGTAAGAGGCTCGCTCTCCGAAAGCGCGGGCGAAAGCAGCTTCCACAACGAGGGACGGATCATGGGAGACGTGATCCTCGCCGAAGGCGCGCACCTGTACAACAACGGCGAGATATTCGGCGACGTGACCGTCAAGGCGGGCGCTACCCTCGAAATGGACTCCATGAACAATGGCGGTGACGATACCGGCAATGATAAGACTACCAACAATGAGAAGCTCGGCGGTACGATCCACGGTAACGTGACCCTCTATCCCGACAGCGTGATCTACGCGGATGTTTCGGGCACCTATGTAGACGGCTCGATCTACCTCGAGTACGAGACCGAGGAAGACCTCGCGCGTATGCTGGGCGTGATCGAGGCCAAGGGGATCCAGTGCTCGAGTATTATTCCGAAAAAGCACGAGCATACAATAGAGGAAACCGTGATAGAACCGGACGATCAATACAAATGCACCGACCCGTGGATCAAATCATATGCCTGCCAGACCTGCGGAAAGGTCGTGAAAACGGAAGAGACCGAGCCGACCGGACACGTTATGTATTTGTACAGTACAGATGAGGCGACCTGCACAACAGGGAGAATAGACCATTATCGCTGCCTTAACTGTACCGCGTATAACTCTAGCACCACGGAACTGAAAGTACGAGTGGGGGAACCTCTCGGACATAACTATGTGGAGAATAAAAAAATTCGTATCCCCGCCACGGCATACGCCGACGGACACGAATATTATATCTGCACAAGATGTGGCGATTTGTTGGAGATCGACATTCCCAAGACTTCCGTCAGCACAAAACATACCTTCCAGAACGATGACGGCGAGCTCATTCTGGAAAAAGGAGTTATAACAATACCGGCAACCTGTACTACAGATGGCGAAATGACCTTCACCTGTGAGGACTGTAAGGTGGAGTTAAAGCTTACGATTCCCGCCACGGGGCACAAATACCCCGATCCCAGTACCGCAGATCCCGAAAAAGATTACATCTGTTTCGAACACAGGGATTCGACCTGTACAACCGCCGGATATAATAGGTATGCGCCCATATGCACGGTTTGCCACAAAAATGCCGTAGAAAACGGAGATAACACCACTAGCGGCGGTAAGAGCAATCTCACGTACCAGGTCAACCTGCCTAAGCTCTCACACGAATGGACCGAGTGGAAAGACGTGGACGTGGGTATCGATTATTCCTGCACCACCGAGCGTAAGCAGGAAAGACAGTGCGAAAAGTGTAAAACCGTAGAAGAACGCCTTGGCGGCATCACGGGCCACACGTTTGAAGACGGAGTGTGTACCGTCTGCGGCTTCGTCAAGGACGGGCACACCATCAACTATATGACAAACGGCGGCGTCATGCCCGACAGCCTAAGCAAAGCAGCGGAAACGGTGTATAAGCCCGGCACAGAAGTGAAATTTTGGAAGCCCACCGACGATAAAACGCTCACCGACGGCTGGACCAAGCAGGTACCGGGCGGGCGGGCCATATTCGTGGGTTGGAGCACTACGAACCACGGCACCGATCCCGTTGAGGAGGATGTCGATGATATTGTCACCCAAGTGACGATACCCGAAAGCTCCTCCCCGACCGTTTTCGCGGTGTGGGCCATGGACAGGAACAAGAACGGCACACCCGACTACAAGGAGGGTGATACCACCGTTTCGATCGTCTATGACGCGAACGGCGGCAAGGGTGATATTCCGGAGACCCTGACCGGCCTTCTCCCCGGCGTGGCGTATCCCATTGAGACGGCTCCCGGGCTCACGAAGGGGAGCGACATATTCGCGGGTTGGACGACTAATGTTGATCTTAAGGATAACGTGATTTCCAATATGTCCGATGACGTAGTAAAATCCCTTGTGATAAGCCCCTACACGGTTCCCGCAGAAACAGTGGGCACCATCACGCTCTACGCCGTATACGCAAAGGATGAAAAGGATTCTAAAGGTGACCCCATACCTGACGGCAAGCCCGACTTCTGCGAAGAGGCGCTGCATGTGGAATACTACATCAACGGCGGCGAGGTCTACGACGGATATACCGTGGACGAAAACGATATGTTCTATATATGCAACGACTATCACATGCCGGGTGATGACGCTGATCTTCTGGCGGTGGAGTACGGCGCGGCGATGATCCACCGTGAAAAGGCCGTGCTGCTCGGTTGGAGCGCAGGTCCATGTGATGTGGTGACGAGCAAGGAGGAAGAAGGAGACCGGCCGATCACAGTGGTCAGCCTCACCGGCGCGGAGTCGAACGCAAAGGTATACGCTCTGTGGGCGAAAGACGAAAACGGCAACCACATCCCCGACTACGAGGAAAAGACCCTGAACCACACCTACCACCGCAATCAGTTCCTGTCACAGAACAACAAAACGACCCTTCCCGAGGGATATCATCTGAACATAAGTATACCCGAGCCCAATTTTGTGACCGGTATCCTTCCGGGCATGTGGGTCGAGCTGGAATCCAACACCTACTTCGGCTCCGCCGACGCTGTGAACGACGCAGGCGATGTGCAGGATCATTATGTGCAGGTGGGCTGGAGCGCCTACTCCCACAGCGTCTGTGAGACGAAGAAGGATTATAACAACTGGGTCATCGCGGGCGAAGACGACGGGTATACGGAGGGCGACAAGTATTACCGCAGGATTGTCGACGAGCGTTACCAGGACGCCTACGCCGTCTGGGCAATCGACAACAACCACAACGACATTGCCGACTTCTTGGAGGGGAACTATACCGTCACGCTTAAGCTCAACGGCGGAACGGCGGGAGGCGAGGACTTCCATGAGACGAATCTCGTAGAAAAGGGCGACGAATTCACCTTCCCCACCGATCCCACCAAGGCAGGCTACAAATTCCTGGGCTGGTCTACCGAGGGCGATAAAAAACTTTACAAGGAGGGAGACACAGTCGAGGTTACCGCCGACGTGACCTACATCGCGCAGTATGAGGATATTACCCACATCGTCACGCTTGACCTCAACGGCGGTACGGGAGGCTCGGACTTCGAGAAGGACACTACCGTCAATGATGGCGAAAGCTTCACCTTCCCCGCTGATCCTACAAAGGAAGGCTACACATTCTTGGGCTGGTCTGCCGAGGGTGACGAAAATCTTTACAAAGCAGGGGACACGGTTACGGTTACCGCTGATGTGACCTACATTGCACAGTATGAACCGATTACGGCAACCCTCACCTATGACGCCAACGGCGGTACGGGCGACGTGCCCGCTGACAAGACCTGCAACAAGGGTGAGAAAGTCACTCTCGAAAGCGGCAGCGGCCTCAAGCGTGAAAACGCCGTGTTCCTCGGCTGGAGCCTTACAAAGCATGAAAGTATCATCCAGTCTCAGGCCGAAGAAAACTCCGTCACGATCATAACCGAGATCAAGTCCCTTGACGCCGACACCACGGTATACGCCGTATGGGCTATTGACGA
>CANQKZ010000094.1 GCA_947624585.1 uncultured Oscillospiraceae bacterium
GTATTTCCAAGCCGTATGACGAAGCTTGACGCGAAAAAGACCGTCGCGAATGTCTTGTTTTGATTGAATATTAGTATCAAATTCGGAGATTTTGAAATCCTTCTTCGCACGCTCCCCTTTGTAAAAAAGAGCTGCCGGACGGCAGCTTTTTTTTACTCGCAGAACCTGTGCTTTCCGATGGTCAGCAGCTGGGGCCGCGACCAGATCCAGGAGCTGGTCGCCGTGGCGGGGTTGAAGTAGTAGATGGCTCCGCCGGAGGGATCCCAGCCGTTGAGGGCATCCCGGGCGGCGCGGTAGGCGCTCTCCGCCACGGGCTCGTTGAACTGCCCGTCGTCCAGGCAGGAGAAGGCCCCCTTCTGGTAGATGACCCCGGACATGGTGGAGGGGAAGGAGGGGTGCTCCATCCGGTTTAAAACCACCGCCCCCACCGCCACCTGCCCGGTGTAGGGCTCTCCCCGGGCCTCGGCGGAGATGAGCCGGGCCAGCAAGTTCACATCCGCGCTTCCCCCCGCCGAGCCCGAGGACCCGGAGGGCAGGCCGATGGCCGCCAGCGTGGCCGGTCCCGCCACACCGTCGGCGGTGAGGCCGTTGGCCTTCTGGAACTTCCTGACAGCCACCTCCGTCCCCGTACCGTAGACCCCGTCCGCCGCGCCGGAGTAGTAGCCCCAGTCGGCGAGTCTCTGCTGGATCTTCCGCACCGTCTCCCCGCTGGACCCCAGCTTCCAGCTCTCGGCATAAGCCTCCGGCGCCGTTTTCAGAAGTCCGATGATGGCTATATTGACGGCGAAGACCGCTAAAAGCGCCGCCGTCAGCCTTTTTCTGTCCATAGTATCACCTCAGTATTTCTTTCGTATCTTTCCCACCGCCAGCACCGCCGGGATGATCACCGCCGTGATGCCCAGATTGATGGCGGGGACAAGAAAATCCGACCACTTCATGAACTCAAAGGCGTCCCGGGCGATGAGAAAGGCTGACATCCCCGAAAGCGTCGCGCTGGGCGCCGTGAAGAAGGCCCTTCGCCGCACCCCCGTCACCGTCCGCCAGATCTCCGACACGATCATCAGAATGGCGGACAGGAAGATGAAGTCGGTGACGATCCAGATGGCCACTACCACTGCCTCCGCCCGCTCGATGACGCCGAAGACCTTGATGTTGCGGATCACCATGAAAAAGGCGTTCTCCATGGTGATCGCCAGGTTCACGCCCAGCGTCCCCAGGGTGAAGAAGGTCACCGCGAAGGCCACCAGCAGAAGGAGCGTCAGCCAGGGGAACCGGTTGGGCCTCTTTCCCGGCGTCCGGGCCACATGGCCCCGGAGGAAGAGAAAGTAAGCGAAGGCCGCCGTCACGTCGAAGATGGGTACCGCCCCGCACAGAATGTCCTCCCAGTTCCTGTATGTCACCGGCAGCAGGTTCTCCCCGGTCACATCGGGCGCGGCGGACAGCAGGACCGCCGCGATCACCGCAAGGAGGATGGGCATCAGCACCTCCGCCGTGCGGGACAGCGTCTTCGTCAGCCCCGAGGCCGTCACCAGGGCGGCCAGGAGCGTCACCACCACGAAGATGGGGGGATTTCCGTTGGGATAGACGGTGGAGAGCAGCCGCTCCGCCGCGCTTCGGGCCAGAAATCCGCCGTAGAAGGTGAGCCACAGGGCCGAGACCACCCCGAAGATCCGTCCCCCCACGGGCCCCAGGCCCAGCATGGCCGCGTCCTGAAGCCCCACCCCCTCCGGGGCGTTCTTCAGAAGGGCCCTCAGCCCCGCCGTCAGCAGGGCGGAGACCGGGAAGACCGCCAGCGGAGATACCCACGCCGCCCGGCCCCCCAGCGTCACCGCCGATGTGGGCAGGATGCGGATCATGGGCGACAGGAGACTCACGAAAATGAGGACCGTCAGTTGTCTGTCAGTGATCCGATCAGTTTTTTCCACGGTCCGCCCTCCTCTCTCCCACTGATCTCCGGCGGGTCGATGATGTCATAGGTCCGCGAGAACACGCTCTCCACCCGGATCTCCACCGGGAGCGCGGGGAACACATCCTCCCACTTTTCCGGGATGTCCTCCATCTTGATAGGCTCCCGCCGGGAGAGGATCCCCCGCAGATCCAGAAAATCGACGCCCATCTCCTGACCGCGCCGGACGGCGGCGGAGACGGCGCTTTCGACGATCCCGGAAAGCCCCTCCTCCACCTTCTCCCGGACATCCTCCCGGCGGATGTCTACAAGCCCCTCCATGCTCACCAGGTTCGAGCTGAGCTTCAGACGGATATCCACCTTCTCAAGGCTCCCGTCGTGGGCGAAGACCGGCTTTACCTCCGGCGTCACCAGGTCCACCGACATGGTGAGGACCGCGTTCTCCACGGGCACGTCCAGGTTCCTGGACCGGTACCGCCCCAGAAGGAGCATGGACCCCAGCGTCTCCTCCTCCGTCAGGTACCCCACCACCGTGTCCGGGCGCATCACGGCAAATCCGGCGGGCTCGATGTTCATCTCCCCCCGCTTTTCAAAGAGCTTCTCCTCCTTCACACCCCGGACGCACTGGACCAGCGCCACGCCGTTCTGCGCTAAGGAGGACACGATCTCCCGGCAGGAGAAGATGTACCCCTTCCCCACCCGGTCGATGTTTTCGGAAAGCCCCGCGATCACGTCGGAGGCGGGCGTCTCCTCCCCGGCAAGGCCGGAGACCAGCTCCCGGGCCGTGCTGTCCAGGACCACCAGAAGGCCCGTGTCCAGGCGCATCTCGGAGAACCGCTCCACGTAGTCCAGCACCTCGTCCAGCCGGTCCTCCGCCAGGTCGCTGCCTATGAGCATATTCTCCGTGTGGGACAGGATGGCCTCCCGCCCTAAGGGCATCAGCGTCAGCTCGTTCATGGCGATGCCGATGGACGTCCCCTCCTTTTCGTACATCCGCGCCTCCTGCTTCTCCCCGGCGGTGCCGTAGATGGCCACGCTGACCCCCGGCTCCGCCGTGTCAACCGTCACCGTCCGCACAAGCTCTATGCTCTCCAGACGGCGGTAGTTGGAAAATATCGTAAGTCCCCTGGAGCACCCGGAGAGAAGAAGACACAGGGCCAGCCCCAGGGCGGGGACTCTCTTTCTCACAGCTTCGCCTCCCCACCGTCGCCGGTCTTCAACTCCGGGTCCCGGTCCCGCTTGTCGGTCATGCTGTGGCGCAGGAGCGCCCGGGAGAAGTGCCGCCCTTCGCCCCCGGCAAAGGGTGTCATGTAGGGCACGCCGAAGCTCTCAAGGCTCGCAAGGTGATAGAGCAGCGCCGCGCACCCCAGCGCGATGCCGAACATCCCCAGGGCGATGGCGGCTGCAACCAGAAGGAACCGGCACAGTCTCAGCGCCGCGCCCATATCCTGGTTTGGCATGGTGTACCCGGCGATGCCCGCCAGGGCGATGACGACCACCACCACCGGCGACACGACGGACGCCTCCACCGCCGACTGCCCCACAATCAGCGCCCCGATGATGCTCACCGTCTCCCCGATGGGGCTGGGCATCCGTATCCCCGCCTCCTGCAGAATCTCAAAGGCCAGGAGCATCATCAGCACCTCCACCGCCGTGGGGAAGGGCACCTGCTGCTTCGCCTCAATCATGGACTGCATGAGCCGGGTGGGGATCATCTCCTGGTGGTACATGGCCACCGCCACGTAGAAGGCCGGGGCCAGAAGCGTCAGCGCAACGGAGAAGTACCGCAGGAGCGTCAGCGTGGAGGCCACCAGGAAGTGGCTGGAGTGGTCCTCCGGCACCTTCATGAACTGTGAGAACGTCCCCGGCGCCAGAAATCCCAGGGGCAGGCCGTCCACCAGAATCCCAACGCGCCCTTCCAGGATGTTCATGCAGAACTTGTCCGACCGCTCCGTGGAGATCACCTGCGGAAAGGGCGAGCGGGGGTTGTCCACGATGTTTTCCTCGATGACGGCGGAGGTCAGCGCCCCCTCCACCTTGATCTTGGAGAGCCGCCGGGACGCCTCCGCTACGATCCCCTCGTTGGTGAAGCCCTCGATATACACAAGCGTCGCCGCCGTGTCGGCCCGCTCCCCCAAATTGAACTCCCGGATCTTCAGGTGCGCGTTGCGGAGCTTCCGGCGCACCAGGGTGGTGTTCGTCTTCATAGTCTCCACAAAGGCGTCCTTGGCGCCCTTGACTACCTTCTCCTCCTTGGGCGCCTCCACCGAGCGGCGCTGCTGGCTCTTGACCTCGAAGGTGACGGCGGTCCGCTCCGCGTCGAAAATGAGGGCGCAGAACCCGTTCAGAAGGTCCCCCGCCATCTCCCCCAGCTTCGTCCGGCTCTTGGCGGTGTAGACGTACACCGACCCGCCCAGGAGCATGGCGATCACCGCTTTCACGTCCGTCACCCCGGCGAAACGCTCCGGGTCCGTCAGCGGCTTTATGACCTGCTCCGCCACGTCCGAGCCGGACACCAGCCCGTCGATGAAGCACAGCCTCACCTTCCGCCCCACGTCCCCGCCGATGTGCAGCTCCCGGGACTCAAAGTCGTAGCACCCATCGAACACCGCCTCCACCGCCGCCGCCGTCACCGGCGCGTCCCCGGCGATGTCCGGCGGCGCCGGGGGCTTCTTCTCTCTCAGCATATCAACACCTGCCCGTTCCGTATGTTTTCAGACTTATTTTTGCCGGGAACAGGGACAAATAATTTTGAAATATTTTCATAACTTCACAGATACCCGTTGACACGCACCACATTAAATGATAAAATCATGCGAAATATGAAATAATGAGGGAGAGAAAACGAGATGTATCTGGAGACGCGCCGCCTCACCGTCCGGCACATGAGGGACGGGGACTTTCCGGACTGGCGGGAGTACGCCATGGACCCGGAGAGCTGCCGGATGCGGGGGACCCAGTGCTATGAGACGCCGGAGGAGGCGAGAATGGCCTTCGACTGGCTGATGGCCCACGAAAAGCGCTTTTACGCCATCGTCCTGCGGGACGCGGGCCGGTGCGTGGGGCATCTCATCATCTACAACTACCCTCCCATCTCCGACGAGCCGGAGCTTCGGGGCCTGACGGGCCGGGCGCTGAGCTTTTGCGTCTCCAAAAAGTACCAGCGCCGGGGCATCGCCACGGAGGCCCTATCCGCCGTCATCGAATACCTGTTCAACGCCCGGGGCGTGGATTATATAAGCTCGGATTACTACGACTTCAACCTCCCCTCCCGGCGGCTCCACGAGAAGCTGGGCTTCACCCCCGTCAGCCGCGCCGTCGAGACACTCCCCGGCGGAGGGACGGCCGACACCGTCAAAACCGTACTCTTCAATCCCTTCGCGCCTCCCGCGTACACGGGGAAGGTGTCGGAGAAATAGCGCTACCTCCCAATACTTTCCGTTTTCAGCGGTCCAATACACAAAACGAATTAGTCTTCACAACGAAATATCGAAAAAAATTCTCAAGAAATTTATGCAACCAATTGAAATTTCAAATTCGTGGGACTATAATAATTTTATGTATCAAAGCGCCCCGGGGCATGCCCCGGTCAGTCCTCCCGGAAGGAGGACTGAAAAAGCGCTGAAAACAGATTGGGAGGGTATTATTGTGAAATTCAAAAAATTATTGGCAGCTGTTTTGGCAATCGCAATGATTGCCTCTTTTGTGCCGCTGATGGGGACAACGGCAAAGGCGGCCGGTGGGCCGACAATAGATCATGTGGACGATAACCCCGTCTGGTACGGCAAAGGGGCGGAAAAAAATTACAATGGAATCGCCATCGACATCGAAGAAAACACCACCGGCCCCTATGTTGCGGGCGATGAGATCATGTTTACCGTCACGTTTACGAACGGAACCGGACGAGACATAACTTCTAAGGACGGTACAAATCTAAAGATACATCTTTACAACACCGCCGAGAATCTTATAGAAAAAAACATAAAGCCGGATATCGACTTTGCCCCCACGGGCAACCTCCAGTATAAATTTACCGCTCATTCGGAAAGCCCCGTCGGCGGTGTCACAACCTTTGAAAGTTTGAAAGACCGTGAGATAAAATACAAAAACCCTGTTTTTAAAAACGGGGCTTCCATCACCGTGTCCCTTTACTACAAGGTCAGGGAGGCTGACGTTTCGGCGGGAAAGCACCTTAAAAACTTCATTATGATCTATCTTGGCTCGACGGACGCGGCTCACGCCGTGGGCCGCTATGTGCAGAGCGCCTTCACCGAGGTTGTAGATAAAAAGAATGATGTCGGAACGCTCACCATCACCAACAAGATTGAGCCGACCAATCCAGGCAAAGAATTTGACTACATCGTCACCCTCTCCGACAAGAGCGTGAACGAGACGCTGGGCGGCATCGACTTCAAGAACGGCGTGGGCACATTCAAACTGAAAGACGGCGAGTCAAAGAAGATAGAAAAGCTTGTCGCCGGCACCGGGTACACGGTGGAGGAGAGCAACTACGACGGCTACACCGTGACCAACGCCGTGGAAGTCAACGAATTCGGCTCCGCCGAGACGGTCAACGGCTATACGGCCAAGGGCACGGTGGCCACGGGCAGCGAGGCCACGGTGACCTTCACCAACAAGGAAAAGGTGGTCGTGCCCACAAAGCCGACGCCCGCCCTGACCTATCACCTGAATCCGCCGGACGGCACGGCGGATCAGACCTGGGTGGACAAGTCCCCCAAAATCTCCAACGAGAAGACCGCCACCTTTGACCTCAAGGGCTTTGAGAACACGGATGACGGCCCCTTCAGCGGCCTGTATAGAGAGCAGGACAAACTCAAAAAAGGAAAATACACGGCCTCGGGTGGTAAGACCTGGTACTTTGCCGGGTGGGAGACCAGCAAAACCGCCGCCGACGCGGCCAAGACCTACAATGAGGTGGAGTACGCCATCAACAACCTGAACGACAACGTCCGCGGCTACACCGACAAGGGCCGGCCCAGCCACACCATCACCGTCAGCGACACGGCCCTGGGGAACAATAACCTCTACGCGGTCTGGTTTGAAAAGCCCGGTATGGTGGGCTATACCATGACCCTCACCGGCGCGAAATTCCCCAGCATGACCATGGGCGGGATGATCCTGGGCGACAACGGCCTGACCAATACGAAGACCCCCGATGCTGCGGCGGACAAGACCAAGGTCCACGCCCAGAAGTACGTGGTCTGGAACGACGGCGGCCACTACTATGACAAGACCACGCATGAGAGCGACGAATTCCATATCACCGAGGCCACGCCGACGAACCCCGACGGCTATAACTTCCTGGGCTGGTTTGTCAAGAATGCCAACAAAGCAAGCAGTACGGCCGCAGGCTTTGGCGGCTGTCCTGACCCGAATAAATCTTATATTGCCATGCCGGGCAGCACCATCAAATACGGCGCCGTGGAGACGATTTACAGCCTGGACGCCCTCTGGGGCATGCTGAGTGGAGGAGTCTCCGTGGTGGTGCCCTATGACGGCACTGAATATACCGTCGACGTCACCGGAGACAACGCCATCAAGGCGGAGTTCCCGGCTACCTCTATTTCAGAGAAGGAATCTAAAAACGCATATGATGCATATAACGCTTTCTTCGCCGATGACACGCTGGACGCCACCAAGAGTACTGTTACCAAAGGGACAAACAGCTTTATCCACTACTACGTCACCGTGGAGAAGGACGGCGTGCAGGACGGCAGCGAGGTGGAACTCATAAACGAGTCTGGACATTATCTCCCCACGCAGAAGGAGCCGGGCATCTATACCTACACCATCTCCGCCCGGCTGGAGATCAAGGATCCCTCCCATGAGAACGCCCCCACCACCGTTAGTCCGGTGACCCTTGACGTGGGCGCGGTCAGCCTCCAGCTGGTGATCCTGCCGGAAATCGAGGTGGAGATAACAAAGAAAATCGACGGCAGGAATTTTGTTTCCGACGATTCCTTTAAGTTTAAGGTGGACGTCACCAATTCCACTGGTGTGAATGTTAATCCAAAGGAAGTAACAATAACTGATCTCACAGGCAATCACAAAGAAACTGTCAAGATCGGGTTCCCTGTTGTAAGCGGCAAGCCCCAGGTGGATCCCGGCACCTACACCGTGACCGTCTCCGAGACGGGGACAGAGGAGGAGTTCGCGAACAAGGGCATGATCAAGGCCCCGGACGTGACCTTCACCTTTGACATCGCCGTGGACGAGGACACCGGCGCGGTCACCGTGTCCAACATCAAGGGTGATAAGATTGAAACGCCAACCGATACTGCTACCGGGATTACCGTCCCCATCACCATGACCAACGAGTACAAGACCGGGTCGCTGACGGTGACAAATAAGATTATCCCGGCGGAAACAGACCCGCAACAACCGTTTACATTCACTGTGCAATTTGATGATTCTGGTGCTGGTTTGGACTTTTCAAAAGTGAACTCCACGACTCCCGTTTCCGGGGCGGATGATACTTTCACATTTGATGTAGGGTCGAAAAAGGCAACAATCACCATCAAGAATACCGGGACCGTGACGATCACCGGCATCCCCGTGGGCGCGAAATACGAGGTCACGCAGGACGCCGATCATTCGAATTTTACCTCCAGCCTCACCACCAATTCCAAAAGCGGCGAGGGTTCCATCTCCCTCGAGGAGCTGGACAAGACGGTGGAGATTGAGAACTACTTCATAGAGCCCAGCAGTCTGACGATTTACAAGACCGTTACCAACGACAAGTTCATGACCGCAGATGACAAAACCGAGGCGGATGCCGGGTTCAAGGTTCACGTAACGCTTACCAAAGCCGACGGCTTCAGTAGCGCCACTATCCAGGTCGACGGGGAAAACGTGTCGGATGGGGATGCGACGGACGATAAAGTCGAGTTTGATATCACCGTCAAGGACAGCAAAAGCGTGAAGATCACCGGCATCCCCACTGAAACGGGATACACCGTCAGTGAGGACACCAACTCTAAGTACACCGTCACCTATAACGGCATGAATATATGTTCCGGCAAGATGGTGTCCGGCGGAGCGGCCAACGTCATCATCACCAACAGCTACATACAGCCGACCGGCCAACTGACGATTAATAAGAAAATCGATGGCAACTCCCTGACCAAGCCTGGTAACGACACCCAATTTGACTTCGAGGTTACCCTTTACTACAATGGAACCCAACTCGACGGCGTCAACAAGTTTGGCGGAACCACATTTACCAACGGCGTTGCCACTGTCAAGGTCTCGCCCAGTACGCCCGTGACTATTATAAATATTCCCCAGGGCTTGAAATACGAGGTCAAGGAAATCAACGTGCCGGAGGGCGCGAGCGTGAGTTATGATAAACAGAGCGGCACCATTGACACCGCAACCGCCGTTACTGTCACCAACACCTATACCGTGGATACCTGCAACCTTACCATCAAAAATATTGTGGTGGGAGCGGATACAGGCACCAAGCAAAAGTTTTCAATTAAAATGGACGATCTCACGAGTTTTCAGTATCAGGTAAATTCTGGAACCTCTGTATCCTCCACGGGTAATGAAGTTACTGACATTGAACTTGGAGACGGCGACACTGTCACCATTTTGAACGTCCCAAAGGGCGCGACGTATTCGGTAAACGAGACTAATGATGGAGACGCCGATTATACCAGCTTCAGCATCGACGCCTCGCCCATGCCGAGAACAATGGCCCGCGCCGTAACTGAACCTAACAGCACCGGTAACAGAACGCTGAATGAGAATACCACTGTTTCCTACATCAACGCCTATACCGGCACCCTGAAGCTTCAGGTCAAGCTGGATGGCGAGGGCGAATGGCCCAATAAGGAAAAGAGCGCGACGTTTGAGTTTAGAATTAAAATTGACGGAGCGGATGACTTCACAGGCACCGTGAATACGCTGAATTTTGTAGACGGTGAGGCCACCGTTGAGCTGACGGTGGGCGTTGGAGCGGAATCGGCCTCCAAGTCGTGGGTCATGCCGGTGGCGGAGTACACGGTGACGCAAGTGAACGACGGCGAATCCAACATCCATTCCTGGAAGTATGAGGTGGACGGCGGCGTGACGTCTTCTGATTCCGCCCAGGTGGATGTCGAGAGTAGAGTAACCTCCACCGTCACCGTCACCAACACTTACACAATTCCTCCCAGGCGCCCGAATAAGCCCGACAAACCTGATCCCAAACCCGATCCCGGCGATATCGTCGACAGGACGGAGCACTACGGCTACATCATCGGCGTGACGCCCGATGAGGTACGGCCCGAGCAGAGCATCACCCGGGCGGAGATCGCCACCATCCTCTTCCGGCTCCTCACCGACGAGGCCCGTCAGGCCAACTGGAGCGAGGACAGCGGCTTCCCCGATGTGGAGAGCGGCGCCTGGTACAACCACGCCGTGGCGACGCTCCACAACCTGGGCATCGTCAAGGGCGACGATTCCGGACTTTTCAATCCCGACGACGAAATCACCCGCGCCGAGGTGGCCGCCATGGTGGTCAGGTTCTATGAGAAGACCGACGAAACCGACCTCGACAACCGGTTTACCGACGTGGACGAGACAAAGTGGTACGCCCGGGAGGTGCTTCTGGCCGACCGTTACGGGCTGATGCAGGGCGACGGGGACGAGTTCAGGCCGGAGGACCTGCTGCAACGGGCCGAGGCCATGACGGTGTTTAACCGGCTCCTGGGCCGCAAGCCCCACATGGATCACCTGCACGAGGACATGATCGTCTGGACGGACAACAGCGACAGGACCAAGTGGTACTACGCCGACGTCCAGGAGGCCACCAACTCCCATGAGTGCGGCGAGGACGTTGAGATCGACGGCAAGACCTTCGAGACGTGGTCGGGCGTCAAGGATATGCGCGACTGGGCCGCGCTGGAGTACTGAGATAAAGTAAGCAAGCCGCGATAAATAAGCAAACGGAGGAGATCAATATAGGGCAGTACCTAAAGCCGCCGAAGGAGATAAGCCTTTTGGGACGGCCGGGATACAATAGGGTCAAAATGCTGAAGACCGTGTTGTTTGCGATGACGGACACAAGAGACGCCCTTCTGTCGCTCAGGGAGATCGACGACCGATGCAAGGTAAATCTGCGGTACAGATACCTGATGGACAGGGAAACACCCAGCTACCGGACATTCGGGACATTCATAGCGGAAGAACTGTCGGAGTGCATCGAGGAC
>CANQKZ010000095.1 GCA_947624585.1 uncultured Oscillospiraceae bacterium
CTGTTTTTGAAGGAACTGTCAAAGAAATACTCTGAAGAAATGATCGTTCTGAGCTGTGACGGCGCGGCGTGGCACAAATCCTCGACGCTTGAGGTACCGAATAATGTGATTTTGCAATACATCCCGCCATACACGCCGGAGATGAATCCGATAGAGCAGATTTGGAAAGAGATTCGCAAGCGCGGATTTCGCAACGAGGTTTTCGGCACCTTAGAGAAAGTTGTGGAGCGTCTTTGCGATACCATCTGTTCCCTTACACCCGCTACTGTCTCCGGTAAATCTCGCAGGGGTTGGATTATTAAAGCGTTTAATTAAATATTAGTATCAAAGTTCAATTCCTCAACTATTCGCACGGCAACGAATCGGGCGACGTTATATTAGCAAATGGTAGAGGTGTAAAAGGACAAACACAAAAAAGTCCAGATATTATGCGGGTTTCCAGCGCTTTGAGCCTATTTTTTTCCGAGGCGGCATAATATAAATTCTCTATAAAAAGTCAACAAGTCGTGAGATGTCTGCGGTTGCTCCCGATGCGGAGCAGTTTACAGGCAATTTTTTAATGTTAATAAATCTATATTGCCTTACATAGCCGGGCTGGAAACAGGTCGGCCCATTTTATTTATGGGGAGGAAACGCAATGCCTACAAAGCTCAACACAGTTTCTCTGACACAAGCGGCGAAAGAAAACACGTCACAGGAGAATCAAGGTCCGACAGGCGGAGGGCAAGGCCCGGAAGTTGGCCAGATACGGTGCTGAGGCGGTGTGGGAGGCTCTTTTTGGGATGCAGGAATGGAGCCAGCCAGAGCCCTCCAGCGTGCTATGAAAACACTGACCGATTATGGGGAGTATGACAGGGCTATGGATGTTCTGGATGGACCGTAAGGTCCATACGGCGAGTGGAGAGGCCGTATTTTTTCACCCAGAGTCAAAGGATCATCGAAAAGACCGCTTGTATCGGTTATCTCCGGGCGTATTTCGACGGCAACGGCACTTCGCTCCTGTCTAACTGGAACGGTCTGGACAAGGGGAGGAATACGGACGCCTTCAAAGAGGAACTCAATGGCATCATCCAGGCGCTGCGCAGCGACAAGACTCCTGGCTCCCCGTTGAAAAGCCGCGGGGATATGATCGACCTCTGTTATGGCCACTTGGAGTGCATCCTGGAAAAGGAGAGCCCCCACAACATTTACGGTTTCCGGGTGAACACCGACCGGTACAGCTATATGCTTCGGATGAACCCCAACCAGGGGGAATACAACCTCTATTGCTACTGCTACGAGCGCCACTGGCTGGAACGCCACTTGCAGGGCGCTGAGAGAGGCATCCGCTTTGTGGATGGGGACTTCATTGGACGGTTCCGCATTGCGGACGGGGACTGCATCCGTCTCGTCCAGCCGGACGGAAGCCACCGGGATGTGCTGTGCCGGTATATCGACAGCTACAACGTGGAGATGGGCTGGCGCGGGGAGGAATGTTATCACATCCTTGAGTTTGCGAAGCTGATGGAGCGGAGCAGCAGTAAGGTGATTCCCCTCCGCTCCGGCCTCCCGACACAGTGCTGCGGGGTCAACCCCCACACGGGCGAGATCGTACTCATCCGCCAGGGAGAGAGCGGCTGTACCCCGACCGGGCTCGGCGATGGAAGCGCGGAGGAAAATCAGGAGCTGGTCAGGGAGTACAACAAAGAGGCGAAGGTCCTCCCCGAACAGGCGGCGGCCATGCTGGCGGGTGCGCTATACGGCTGGGACAAGCCGGAGGCCGACCCCGTGAATTACGACAGCGACGGCAGGTTTGTGAAGCCGAAAAACAGAGATTCTATGGAAAGGTAGGTAAACGGGAAGATGGACATGACCATACAGGCCATAAAGCCCCAAGAGCGGTTCTATTGCCATCCGCAGAGCAGCCAAATTGCGGCACAGACCGCCTGCATCGGGTATCTCCTGGCAGATGTGGGGGAGGATGGGAATGATTTCAGGTACTCGTGGAACGATGGGGACAGGAAACGGAAAACCGATGATTTCAAGGAAGAGCTCAATGATGTCATCAACACTCTCCGTATCAGCAAAGACTATGGCGGCATCCTGAAAAGCCGCGCCGCCATGTATGATTACTGCTTTTCCCACCCGGAGGCCGGTCTGGACGAGAGCCGGGATTATGGCTTCCGGGTGGACACTCCAAAGTACACCTATATGCTCCGCCTGACCCCCTCTATGAGAGAGGACAGCCTCTGTTGCTGTTGCTATGAGCGCCGCTGGCTGGACGACCATATCCGGGAAGCCGCCAGGGCGCGGGCCGGGGCTAATGTGGTGTTCTCCGTAACGCCCGACGAGGGGTACCATGTTCGCGCCGTTAGCGTGACCACCTCCCGTGGCAAGGCCGTGGAGGTTGTGGAAAACGCGGACGGGACCTCCAGCTTCAAGATGCCCTCCTCCGCAGTCACGGTGAGCGCCAAGTTCTACGCCTGCCCGTCGCTGGAATTTGCGGATCTGGACGTGAACGAATGGTATTATGAGCACATCGATTACGTGTTCCTGAACGGCGTCATGGACGGCGCCGGGAATGGGAACTTTGAGCCGGAGACGATTGTCACCCGCGCTCAGATGGATGTGATCCTGTACCGGTACGAGCAGAAGGTCGAAAACGGCGGTTTCGCCGAGGGCGAGGACTTTGACCTTGACTTCCCGGACGCCGATGACATCGACGACTGGGCGCTGGAGGCTTCCAAGTGGTGCGTCAGGGCCGAGGTCATCGAGGGCCGGGACGACGGCGCCTACGACCCCACCGGCAGCGCCGAGCGGTGCGAGATGGCGACGGTCCTGGCAAAATATCTCCGCGCCGAATAAACAGCTTCCTTCTTCTCACCTCACACCGCCCCCGCCCGGGGATCCCCCCCGGGCGATGGGGCGGACGGATAGACTGAGAGAATTACAACTACCCCCCAAACAAACCGTGGTCGATTTTCGGCAATTCGGGCTGTTTGGGGGATTTTTTCACGTTATGCCCGCCGTGGGACGGGGTGTCGAAGCGGGAGGTTTACCCATGACGGCTTTTCCTGTCTCTGCCGCCACCCGCTGTCTGTCAAAACGGAATTGCGGGATAGATTTGATGCGCTTCCGGGAGGTCTTGTATATCCTCGTCAGCACGCCGCCGCTCTGACGATCGGCACAATGCGTCTGTTAACCGCTTGCCGCCTGCGGTAACCTTTTTCCCTTTTACCGCAAAAAAGCGTCGGCGTATCGTATTTCTCACATGAGGCTGGCGTTCGCCTGTGTCGCCAACCGTAAAGAACAATTCCGAAAAGCAATGGGCGCAAAACAGAAAGCCGAAGCGAAAAAGGAACTGGCGGCGAAGAAACGGCGGCGGGCACGGGCAGAACGCCGGACAGAGGAACTTGACCGATTTTTCAAGCGTATTTATGGGGACAACGCCAGCGGAAAACTGTCTTTCAAATGCGAATCAGGAGTAGAAAAAGAGCGGGCAAACAGCGCGAAAGAGCAGAGAATGTAAGTTTGTGGCAAATAAATCTCATAACGCTCTATTGCGCTGTCCGCGATAGTAAGCATAGGGAGCGACAGACCGACATTTCCCGCGTCCTTATGGGAATACTTCCCATATCTTTACCGGAAAGCCCGCAAAACGGAGAAACGGCATAGCCCGCGAGCTGTGCCGTTTTCCGAAAACTATCCTATGCCGTTTTATGAGCGCCGATCTAAAGGAGCGCTTTTTTCGGCCCTGTATTTTTGAAATGATTTACTGCGCGTACTTGGCGCCCTTCAGGGCCTTCATGCGCAGGGAGTGGTCGAGGATGGCCTTGCGGATGCGCAGAGAACTGGGGGTGACCTCCAGGAGCTCGTCGTCGGCCAGGAACTCCAGGCACTGCTCCAGGCTCATGATCCGGGGCGGGACCAGACGCAACGCCTCGTCGGAGCCGGCGGCGCGCATATTGGTCAGCTGCTTTTTCTTGCACACGTTGACGGTGATGTCCTCGTCCTTGGGCGTCTCGCCCACCACCATGCCGCCGTAGACCGCGACGCCCGGGGACACGAACATGACGCCCCGGTCCTGCACCCCGAAGATGCCGTAGGCCACGGCCTCGCCGGTTTCGCTGGCCACCAGGGAGCCGGTGCCCCGGCGGCTCAGCTCGCCCTTGTACTTTTCGTACTTTTCAAAGACGGAGCTCATGATGCCCTCGCCCTTGGTGTCGGTCAAAAATTCGTTTCTGTAGCCGAAGAGGCCCCGGGAGGGCACGAAGAAGGTCATCTTCATGCGGCTGCCCACGGGGGTCATCTCCACGAACTCGCCCCGGCGGCTGGACAGCTTCTCGATGACGGAACCGACGGAGTCCTCGGGCACGTCCACCACCACCCGTTCGATGGGCTCACAGCGGACGCCGTCCATTTCCCGCATCAGCACGCGCGGGGGCGATACGGCGAACTCGTAGCCCTCCCGGCGCATGGTCTCGATGAGGATACTGAGGTGCATCTCGCCCCGGCCCGCCACGTTGAAGCTGTGGTCGGAGCCCTCCACCTCCGTGACGCGCAGGGACACGTCCTTCATGGTCTCCCGGAAGAGACGGTCCCGGAGCTGGCGGGAGGTGACGTACTTGCCCTCACGTCCGGCAAAGGGGGAGTCGTTGACAGAGAAGGTCATCTCCATGGTGGGGGCGGAGATCTTCACGAAGGGCAGGGCCTCCGGCGCCTCCGGGGCGCATATGGTGTCTCCGATGGAGATGTCCGGGATGCCGGAGAGGGCGATGATGTTCCCGGAGCTCGATTCCGTCACAGGGGTGCGGGCAAGGCCCGAGAACTCGTAGAGGCTCACCGCCTTTGCCTTTTTGGGGGCGGCGTCGGGGTCGTGGTAGTTGACTACGGCAAGCTCCTGGTTCTGCCGGATGGAGCCCCGCTCGATGCGCCCGATGGCGATGCGGCCCACGTAGTCGTTGTAGTCGAGGGAGCTGACCAGCATCTGGAGGGGCTCCGCGTCGTGGTCCCCGGGGGCGGGGATGTACTCCACAATGGTGTCAAAGAGGGGCTTCAAATCCGTGCCGGGCACGTCGGCGGAGTAGCTGGCGGTGCCCTGACGGCCGGAGCAGAAGAGCATGGGGGAGTCAATCTGCTCGTCGGTGCAGCCGAGCTCGATGAGAAGCTCCAGGATCTCGTCCACCACCTCCAGCATCCGCTGGTCGGGCCGGTCGATCTTATTGAGGACCACGATGACCCGGTGGCCCAGTTCCAGGGCCTTGGAGAGCACGAACCGGGTCTGGGGCATGGGGCCCTCGGCGGCGTCCACCAGGAGGATGACGCCGTTGACCATCTTCAGAATGCGCTCCACCTCGCCGCCGAAGTCGGCGTGGCCCGGGGTGTCCACGATGTTGATCTTGATATCGCCGTACCGCACGGCGGTGTTCTTGGCAAGGATGGTGATGCCCCTCTCGCGCTCTAAGTCATTGGAGTCCATGACCCGCTCCTGCACGGCCTGATTTTCGCGGAACACGCCGGACTGCTTGAGCATCTCGTCCACCAGCGTCGTCTTGCCGTGGTCGACGTGGGCGATGATGGCGACGTTTCGGATATTTTTTACCATGGTAACACTTCTCTTTCAGCGTTCGGATTTTTTCATTTTCAACCGATGTATTATATACCGGAAAAACGCCGCGTTTCAAGCGCATAAACGGAAAAGCGGGGCGGTTTTTTGAGAAAAAATATGTGAAAAGTGCTAGGGAGCCTTGCGTTCTCCCGCCCCGTGTGGTAAACTGGAAAAGACCCGGGGACGGCACCCATCACAAAAAACGGCGGTCGCACCATCCGGACAGGGGGAGACACCCATGGAAAAAAACGTGCGGGTCCTGGATGAAAACGGAAATGACTATGGGACCACCTGGCCCAAGCGGGCCAAAGGTTTTGTCAAAAAGGGCAGGGCGCGGTTTTTATCGGACGACGCCATTGTCCTCCGCGCTCCGCCAGGTGAAAATAAACATTTGGAGGAACAAATCATGTCCGAGCACAACACAGATATAGAATACAGCATCCCCTACATCCTGCGCCAGATCGCCGCCATCCAGACCGAGACGGCCTATCTCAACCAGGCCCTCGAAAAGCTGTCCGCCATGTCCGACGGCGACAGCGGCGAACCGGGCAGTCCCGGCAACATCCAGGGCCAGGCCAAGGCCCGTGCGCTGGAGGCCCTGGTCACCTGCCGGGAGACCACAAACCAGCAGCTCCTGCGGTTCTATGAGAAGATGTACGACGATCTGACCGGCCGCAGCCCCCAATAAGCCGGTACCCAAAGACGAATCTGCCCAAAGCCGTGACGGTATAACGCGATCCGAAGGGGGCCGTGAGAGAAATGAAAAAATGGACCGCGCTTCTCCTGGCCCTCCTGGCCCTCCTGCTCCTGACCGCCTCCGGCTGCGGGCCGAAGGATGAGGGACCCCGCTGGTGGGACGACCTGGAGGGGGATGAGGAGGCCCTTGCGCGGAAAGCTTACTCCGGAGAGGTCAACGGGCTTGACGGCGTGACCCTGACGCTGAAAAAGGCAAACGGCAAGGGCGGCACCTTCACGGCCCTGAACACCACGTCAAAGGACATCCAATACGGCGCCGCCTTTCGGGTCCAGCGCCTGGTGGACGGGTACTGGATCCCGGCGCCGGAGAAGTCCGGCGCCAACAACTGGGCGCTGGCGGCCTATATCCTCCCGAGAGACGAGGAGAAGAAGCTTGAATTCGACTGGTCCCTCCTCTACGATGTCCCCCTCCCCTCCGGCACGTACCGGGCGGTCATGACGTTCATGGACTACCGAGGGCCGGGCGATTACACAAATTACGACCTGGCGGCGGAGTTCGAGGTAAAATAAACACACAAAATCGAAAAGGGCTGTGTGCGGAGCAGAACGGGTTCCCTCACAGCCCCTCTCTTTTACACCGTCTCCGCCTCCCGGGCTCGCAGCTCGTTGTCGGAGGACTCCCCGGCGAAAAACGCCCGCAGGTTCTCCAGCGTGGTCTCCGCGATGGCCCGCAGCGCCTCCTCTGTCAAAAACGCCTGATGGCTTGTCACCAGCACGTTGGGCTGGGAGAGCAGCAGGTTCAGGGTGTCGTCCCGCATCACCTTGGAGGACACGTCCTCGTAGAATACGTCCGCCTCCTCCTCGTAGACATCCAGGCCCGCCGCGCCCACCTTGCCGGACTTCACGTTGTCCAGCAGGGCCTCCGAGTCGATGAGTGCCCCACGGGAGGTGTTGATGATGATGACCCCGTCCCGCATCCGGTGGAAGGCGGCGCGGCTCAAAAGGTGGTAGGTGGAGGGCGTCAGCGGGCAGTGGAGGGAGATCACGTCGGCCCGCCGGATGAGCTCGTCCAGGCGCACGTACTCGATCCCCGCGCCCCAGGTGGGGTTTGTGTCGTAGGCCGCCACGTGGGCCCCCAGCCCCCGGACCATCCCGGCAAAGCGCGTCCCCACCTTGCCGGTGCCGATGACGCCCACCAGCTTGTTTTCCAGATTGGTCCCAACCAGCCCCTCCAGGCTGAAATTCCGTTCCCGGGTCCTGGTGAAGGCACGGTGGGTCTTTCTCGTCAGCGTCAGCAGCAGCGCCAGGGCGTGCTCCGCCACGGACACCGGCGAGTAGGCCGGGACTCGATAGACCCGGAGCCCCGCCTCCCCCGCCGCCGCCAGGTCCACGTTGTTGTACCCGGCGCACCGGAGGGCCACCGCCCCCACGCCCTGTTCCGCGAGGCGCTTCACCGTCTCCGCCCCCAGATCGTCGTTGACGAAGGCGCACACAGCCCGGCAGTCCCGGCTGAGAATGGCCGTCTCCGGCGTGAGCCTGGTCTCCAGATACCGGATCTCCGGCCCCGTCCCGGCCGTGAGCCTGTCAAAGTATGTCCTGTCATAGCTTTTTGCGTCATAAAACGCGATCTTCTCCATTTTCGGTTCCTCCCAGCGGACAAATTTACCCCTATAGTATATCCGTCCAAACTTCCCGCCATACGGGGAACCGATTCGGGCAAAAAAACTGTGGAAAAAACGGCAAAAGCGGTATATAATAGCTTCATCGCGCCGTGCGCGCCAAAACTATGACGCGGCAGCCAGCCGCGGGAAGGAAAGAATATGAAAAACTCCGAAAAGACACTGGACATGATCGTAAACCTGTGCAAGAGCCGAGGCTTCATCTACGCCGGAAGCGAGATCTACGGCGGCCTTGCCAACTCCTGGGACTACGGCCCTCTGGGAGTGGAATTCAAAAACAACGTCAAGAAGGCGTGGTTGAAAAAATTCGTGCAGGAGTCCCCGTACAACGTGGGGCTGGACGCCGCCATCATCATGAACCCCCAGACCTGGGTGACCACCGGCCACGTCTCCAGCTTCTCCGACCCCCTCCTGGACTGCCGGGCCTGCAAGTCCCGCCACCGGGCCGACAAGCTCATCGGGGACGAACACCCCGAGGTCAACACCGACGCCATGACCTTCGACGAGATGGACAAATTCATCGCGGAGCACGAGGACGTGATCTGCCCCGTGTGCGGCAAGCACGACTTCACCCCCATCCGCAAGTTCAATCTGATGTTCAAGACCGCCATCGGCGTCACCGAGGATTCCTCCTCCACCTGCTATCTGCGGCCCGAGACCGCCCAGGGCATCTTCGTCAACTTCCCCAACATCCAGCGCACCACCCGCCGCAAGCTGCCCTTCGGCGTCTGCCAGGTGGGCAAGGCGTTCCGCAACGAGATCACCCCCGGCAACTTCACCTTCCGCACCCGTGAGTTCGAGCAGATGGAGTGCGAGTTCTTCTGCAAGCCGGGCACCGACCTTGAGTGGTTCGCCTACTGGAAGAAGTTCTGCATCGACTGGCTCAAGTCCCTGGGGCTCTCCGAGGAGAATATGCGTTACCGCGACCACGAGCCCGCCGAGCTGGCCTTCTACTCCAAGGCCACCACGGACATCGAGTACGCCTTCCCCTTCACCGACTGGGGGGAGCTGTGGGGCATCGCGGACAGGACCGACTACGACCTCACCCGCCACCAGGAGGCCAGCGGAAAGGATCTGACCTACTACGACCAGGAGGCAAACGAGCACTACATCCCCTACGTCATCGAGCCCAGTCTCGGCTGCGACCGGGTGGCCCTGGCGTTCCTGTGCGAGGCGTACGACGAGGAGCACCTTGTAGACGCCAAGGGCAAGGAGGACGTGCGCGTTGTCCTGCGCCTCCATCCGTACCTGGCACCCTTCAAGTGCGCCGTCCTGCCCCTCTCGAAGAAGCTCTCCGAAAAGGCCATGGAGATCCGCAACGAGCTTTCCAGATCCTTCATGGTGGACTTCGACGACGCCGGGTCCATCGGCAAGCGCTACAGGAGAGAGGACGAGATCGGCACCCCCTTCTGCGTCACCTACGACTTTGACTCCGAGAACGACGGCTGCGTCACCGTCCGGGAGCGGGACACCATGGAGCAGGTGCGCATCCCCATCGCCGAGCTTGAGGCGTACATCGCCCGGCGCGTCAGCTTCTGAGCCATGAAGCTGCTGGACGCCGTCTATTACAACGGCGGAAAGGGCCCCTCCGACGGCAACAACTACTGGAGACGCTTCACCGCCGCCCACTATGCAATCGTATCCGCGCTCCTGGCCCTCTTCGGGCTGTGGCTGGGCCTCCTGCTCACCGCCCTTCTCGGGGGCTATGGCGTGACCGAGGCCCCGGGGGCGCTTCTCTCCCGGAGCCGCCCGCCCCTCCTTCTCGTCGCCGCCACGGCGCTGGTGTTCTGCCTGTGGTTCGCCACGGGCAGGGCCTGGATCGCCGCTCTCGCGCTGTCCGTCCCCCTGACCGCCGCCGCGCTGATCCTCCGCCCGGAGCTGAACGCCCCCGTCGGCGGGGCGCCGGTCCCCATGCCCCCGACCCTGGGGGAGATCGCCCTGATAGCCGTCACCTGCGTCCTCTGCCCGGCCCTGCTGGCCCTCCTGGCACAGGGACATCTGAGAAGCGTGAAGGTCCGCGTCATCGGCGCCCTGGCGTCCTTCGTCGTGGCCGCCGCCGCTGTGAGCTTCGCGGTTTTGAGGGGGTGACGGCGACGGGTACAGGTTCCCAGTTTGTCAAATGGCTCCGTCCCGCCGGGTGCGCGGCGGTGCTGATCCTGTCCGTCCTGGCCACGGTCCTTCTCTTCACCGCCAGGGGCACCCCCGTGGCGGGGTACACCCCGGCGGAGAGCGCGGACTATTATGCGGAGCACCCGGAGGCGCTTCTCCGGGAGGTCCAAACAGAGATCCTCCCGAAAATCGACGCGGAGGGCGTGGAGCTGACGCTTTCGGAGGGCACGATCCGGGTGACCGGCCCGGAGCTTCCCCTCCACAATGCGAGGCTTGCGATCATACATTATTTTGATGAAGAACAATTTGAATTTACGGAGGTGACGCCATGAGAGACGGCTTTGTAAAGGTCGCCGCCGCCACGCCCAAAATCAGGGTGGCCGACTGCGACTATAACGCTTCTGAGATTATACGGCTCTGCCGCGAGGCGGCAGAGCTGGGGGTGAAGCTCCTGGTGTTCCCGGAGCTTTGCGTCACCGGCTATACCTGCGGGGATCTCTTTTTGCAGGACACCCTGCTGGACGCCGCCGAAAAGGCGCTGGAGCGCGTCAGGGCCATGACGGAGCCGCTGGACATGCTCATCGCCCTGGGGTGCCCCGTGCGGCACGAGGGGAAGCTCTACAACTGCGCCGTCGTGATGCTGGGGGGCAGGTTCCTGGGTGTCGTGCCCAAGACGCGCCTTCCCAACTACGGCGAATTTTACGAAAAGCGCTGGTTTGAGGCGGGAGGGCCGGACAACTGCTGGGATACCCTGTGCGAACACGGTGTCTGCTTTGGCACGAGCCAGTTTTTCCCCTTCGATGACGTCCCGGGCCTGACCGTGGGCGTGGAGATCTGCGAGGACCTATGGGCCTCGGACCCGCCCTCCAACCGGCTGGCCGCCCTGGGGGCCACGGTGATCTTGAATCTCTCCGCCTCCAACGAGCTGGTGGGCAAGGCCGCCTACCGGCG
>CANQKZ010000096.1 GCA_947624585.1 uncultured Oscillospiraceae bacterium
CATAAAATAATTATACCAAAAAAGGAAGAGAGTTGCCAGGGAATCCTTGGTAACTCTCTTCCTTTTTTACGGGACTTGTTTCACAGCCCCTATGACGAAGCTTGACGCGAAAAAGACCGTCGCGAATTTCTTGTTTTGATTGAATATTAGTATTAATTATCCGCCTGCCGCAGAGTCTCGGCGACGCGGGTGATGGCCCATTGGAGGGTTTCGGTGTCCTCCGGGTCGTAGTCGTAGTAGAAGTCGCTCATGAAGACGGTCTGCACAGGCTCGCTGTCAGCGTACCGGACCGCCAGGGCGGTGACGCCCTCGTCGTAGAAGCCCTGGATACGAAGCTTGCTGTCCAGAACCATCCCTCCCGCCAGCATCACGTCCTCCGGGCGGTCGGTGAGGAGGGCGTAGCGGAAGTCGTAGACCGTCACATGGCCCAGCTCCGGGTCGTCGAAGCCCCAGGCGGGGGCGAAGCGGGTCAGATCAACCCCCGTCACGGGCTGGCCGCTCTCCCGCATGACCGCCAATGTGTTTTCCATCCTCGGAACCAGCAGGTCACGGAACTGTTCGTAGGCGTTTTCGTCGATGATCTCGTCGTAGTCGTAGACCTGCCGCGTAAGCTGATAGAGTGTCGCGTCCTCAAAAAAGGCGCTGTCATAGAGGCCGTCTCCGCTCAGGGTCACCTCCACGATGTTATCGGTAAGGCCGCAGTCAAGGCGGAAGTGCAGGTCGGTGTTGGAATATGTGCCGGGGCCGCCCTCCAGATACGCATCCTCCAGGCTCCAGAGGGTCGTGCCGTAACCCCTGCTTTCGGCCTCCCCGGTGCTCAGAACGTGCACCGCCGCGCCGTTGAGGGCGGAGGCCAGGGCCTCGGGGGTCACGTTGGGTCTGTCGATATAGAGAAAGTCCTCTGCTCTCACCGCCCGCATGGCGGAGAGTACGTCAAGCGCCGTCTGCCGGGACTCCATCTGAAACTCCGCTGAAAACACGGACCCGTCCCCGTATGTGATGCCCAGCACGTCCGCCGTGACGGCCACGGGGTCCATGCTGTCCGTGATGGACGTCAGGCCGGAGGCGGTGGACAGGTTCCAGCGGCCGACGCCGCCGTCGGTGTCCGCGTCCAGCACCGTCAGAACGGCGTCCTCCGCGAGGATATAGACATCATGCGGATACACCCCGCCGCCGTCGTTGGAGGCGCCCGGTCGGACATCCACCACGTTGGTGAGCTGGAGCTTCAGGCTTCCTGTCTGTCCCACTTCGGGGTTCGCCAGCTCCATAGTCACGGTCCTCCCCTTGGGATCCTCGCCGACGACCGGCGTGTCGGGCACCGGGGCCGCGCCGGGGCCGCCGGTGAGGGTGAAGCTCTGCCGCATCAGCTCCAGGATCTGGGGCTCCATGGCGGCGTAGGGGCTTATGGCCGCGTCCGCGTCATTCCAGTGGAGCCAGAGGCGCAGACCCACCTCCCCGTCCCGCAGGGGGTAGAAGGCGTAGAGGTCGTGGACGCCGTCCATGTCCCGCGTCAGGACGCTCCAATCCCCCTCGGCGGGAGTGAACCCGTCGGCCTCCGCCGCCGCTATGGGGTCCCGGGCCCAGTAGATCTCATCTATAGTCAGGGTGGAGCCCGTCTCGGCTCCTCCGCCGTAGACGGAGGTCCACTGGGTCCGCCCCGGCACGTAGCCGCTTTCTGTGGTCTGGCTCCAGTTGTCCACGGGGACGTAGATGGTCCACCCGTCCCCGTCGAACCGCCGGGCCGGGAGGCCGCCCAGGCTGCCGCCCTCGGGCACCGTCACCAGGTCTATCCAGTCCACCAGGGTGAGGGGGAGGCCCAGGCCGTTTTCTGTCACATACCAGTCGTAGATGGCATCCTCGTAGGAGTTGCGGGCGCCCAGGAAGCCGCCGTCATTGACGGGGCGGTTCATGAGGATCTCATAGGTTCCGTCCGGCCGCCGCAAGGCCACGATGTCGTGTCCGCCCTGGCCTTCCAGGTCATACCAGCCATCCTCCTCATAATACACATCGCCCGCCACGGCCACGTCGCCGGGATCCGCGTCGATCTTCACGAGGTAGTTGAACCGCCAGGACTCCAGCACGCCGTCCGGGGCCAGGTCCGCCACCTCCCCGGTTTTCTCAAGGAAGGCGAGCTTGGTGTCCAGCACATCGGCGGTGACGGTATTGCCCTCCGCGTCGGTGTAGGCGACGGTTTTGGCGCTGTCCATGGTCTTTTGGGCGAAGTCCTCCATGCTCTCAAACCGATCCCCGACGCCGGAGGGGGCGCCGGAGGCAGAACCGTCCGCCGGGGGCTCCTCCGCGCCGTCTCCGGCGCCGGTGAAGGTGCACCCAACCGCCACGGCGGCGATGAGTACCACCAGGATCAGGGCAAGAACGGTGGTCTTGGGCTTCTTCGCGATATACAGCACCCTCTCCCGGATGCTCTTCCCGCTGCCGGTCATGGTGGTGGCCGTGCGCAGTAGGTCCGTGTGCTTTTCACAGGTCATGCCGATGAGGGTCCTGCCATATTCCGCCCGCTGGTCCTCCCCCAGACGCCGGACAGTGTTCTCGTCGCAGGCGAGCTCCGAGTCCTCCCGCGCCAGCGCGGCTGCCCGCCACACCAGGGGGTTGTACCAGTGGAGCGCCAGACACGCGCCCCGCAAAAGCGCCCACACGTGGTCCAGATGGCGCCGGTGGGTCAGTTCGTGGGCCAGGACGTGTCGCAGGACCGTTTCATCCGCCGCCGCGTCCTCCGTCAGGTATACGGCGGGGCGAAAGAGGCCGAAGAGGCAGGGCGTCTCCGCGGCGGAGGATACGTACACCGGAATGGGGGAGAGCTCCGTCTCAAATTTCCGCCTTGTCCGCCGGAGATTCCGCGCAAAGGCGGCGTTGGAGACGACCATGGCCGCGCCCACCGCCGCCGCCCCGGCGATCCAGAGGGCCTTCAGGATGTCCCGGAGGCTCCAATCCCCCCGCATCCTGTCCATGATCTCGTAGTCCACATTCTCGTACTGTTTGGCCGGGAGGGTGGAGATGTCCACGCCGCGCTCGGCGTACTCCCGGGCCACCTGCTCCCGGGCGGCGCTGTAGGTCATGCGGGGCAGCTCCATCCGGGTGAGGTCCGAAACCACCTGTCCCGTCTCCGTCCCGGCGGCCTCACGGGTCAGACTGCTGACGCTGAAGATGGCGGAGCCGATGTTCACCGGCACCAGAAGCCGCACCAGCACCACGGCCCAAAGGGCGTACCGGAGACGGAAGCTGATTTTGCCCCGCGTGAGACGCCGGAGGACCATCACCGCCAGAATCAGAACGGTAGAGGATACGATCCACTCAGTCATCCCGTTTCGCCTCCAATCCGTCCAGAATGGCGTAGAGCTCGTCGATCTCCTCGCGGCTAAGCTGCTGTTTTTTGGTAAAGGTGCTGACCATCATGCTGAGGCTCCCCTTGTAGATGCGCCCCAGGAAGCTCTCCGTCTCCCGGGCCGCCACGTCCTCCCGGCGCACCAGGGGTCGGAACCGCTTGACACCGGCCTCCGCGTCCCCGGCGATGGCCTCCTTGGCCTCCATGCGCGCAAGGAGCGTCAGCGTGGTGGAGCGGCTCCAGCCGTACTTCCCCCGCATTGCTTCCGTGATCTCCCGCCCGGTGAGGGGCGCGCGTTCCCAGAGGACCTCCATGACCCGCCACTCCGCCGGAGCCAGGGCGGTGTCCTGTTCGCTCATATTCAAAACCTCCTTTGTTTACTGTTGTAGACAGAGTATAACACGACTGTCTACGCTTGTCAACAGGGATTTGAAAAATTTTTCAGGAAAAACAGCCGTGGCGGGGAGGGCCCGCCATGGCTGGTGATTTATTCCTTTTCCGTCAGCACCCCGCCGTCCATGGAGAACACCCGGTCGCACAGGACCGCGATGTCCTCGGCGCTGTGGCTGGCGAGGAGGACCGTGACGCCCCGGTCCCGCTCGCGGAGAAGCAGTTCCCGCATCTCGCGGACGCCGGAGTTGTCCAGGCCGTTCATGGGTTCGTCCAGCATCAGAATGTCGGGCCGCTCTAAAATCGCCTGGGCGATGCCGAGGCGCTGGCGCATTCCCAGGGAATACTTCCCCACCCGCTTCCGGCTCCCGGGGTCCAGGCCCACCAGCTCCAGGCACTCCCGGATCCGGTCCGCGTCGGCTGCGCGGCGGATGGAGGCCAGATATTTGAGGTTGGCAAACCCGCTCTCGCCTGAGAGGAAGCCGGGATTTTCGATGAGGAAGCCGATGTTTTGCGCAAATTCCGCGTCGCGGCCCACGCGCTTGCCGGAGACGGTGATCTCGCCGACGTCGGGCCGGAGAAGTCCGATGATACACTTCATCAGCACCGTCTTGCCGCTGCCGTTGCGGCCGATGAGTCCATAGATCCTGCCCTTCTCGCACGTAAGGCTCACATTTTTCAGGACCTGCTGCTTTCCGAAGCTTTTGGAGATGCTTTTCACTTCAATTTCGCTCATATTTCACGCCTCCGGGCAAAAAGGATGATAAACGACGCCAGACCCGCCAGGGACAGCGCGAAAAACCGGGCCGCGTAAGGAAGGTCGATTTGATAGAGCTGTGCGTTGAGTCCCCGGAGCTGGCTCAGCTGCGCCAGGGTCAGGGGGGAGAAGCGATAAAACCGCGCCCCCAGGTTGTTGTACGCCGTCAGGTCCAGCAGCACGAAAAATCCGCCCGCGAAGACGCCGCAGGTCCGTCCCGCGTGCCGGTTGAAGACGTACACCGTCATCCCCAGAAAGGCAAAGCAGGACCACTCCAGAAGAAAGCTCACCGCCGTGGCGGCGATGGGGTCCCAGGAGCCGATGAGGATGTCGAAAATGGCGTAGCTCAGGCCCGCCTCCCGGCCCCGGTCTGTTCTCGCCAGGGTCCCCAGCACCTTCCCCCAGCCTGTGGAAAACTCCGTCTTCGGGAGGATGGGCAGGACGCTCATAAGAAGGATAAACAGCGTAAAAAGGAGGGACAGGACCAGTATGTACAGTATGTGCCCCGCACCCTCGGCCCGCCTTCCCGTGCGGACCGCCACGTACTCCCGGAGGCCGTCCCGCCAGGGGGCGTCGCAGAAGAGGGCCACGCAGGCGGCGGAGAGCATCATCTGAACCATGTAGTCGTTGACGAGGTGGGGGAAAAGCCAGGGCCGGACCCTGATCCCCACGGTGTCTGCAAACTGTCCCACCGGCTCCACGCAGGACCAGAGGTAGATGCCCGTCAGCACAAGGACGGAGATATTTTTTATGCTCCGAAAGGTCTGGCCCAGGCGGAGGCGGAGGACGGCCAGGGCGGAACGTGCAAATTTACTCATCTTCGCCCCTCCCTGAGTTTTCGCCGGAAGAGACACAGGCAAAGGCCCCACAGCGCCAGCACCACCCCGGTCATGGCGGCGGCGGTGAGGGCGGGGTCCCCCAGCCAGGAGCGCATCTGGAGAAGGAAGTCGAGCCTCAGCTCCACAGGCAGCGGGGATCGGTCGCACAGGCGGTTCAGGAGGAAGGAGAACACCAGCGGCGACACGGTGACGGCGAAGAGGTTGGGGAGATAAACGGACACGCACCCCGCCGCGCCGCCCCAGAGGAATCCCCGCAGAAAGGCGAAATACACTGCCCAGGCCGCGTAGGGCAGGCCGCCGCGTCCGCTCATGGCGGCGTAGTAGGGGGCGCTTTCGCCCATCTCACAGAGGAAACCGCCCAGGATCATGGGCATCCCCAGGGCCGACAGGGCGCCCATAAAGAGGGCGGCCCCCAGCGCCGTCGCCGCGCCGCCCCACAGGGCGGCGGAGAGCAGCTTCCCCAGGGCGTACCGGCCAGACCCGGACCGGGCAATCAGGTACGGGGCCATCTTCTCCTCCGAGACGTACTGCCCGGCGGCGGGCAGGGCGGAGAGCATGGCGGAGAAATTGACGCCGAACACGCCGCCGTAGGAGACGGAACCCCACAGGTACTTGACGACGCAGGTGTTGTCCCCGGGGTGGAAGACGCCGCCGTCCGCAAAGCTTTCGCCGTCGAAGACCCCTCTCTCCAGGACCCGGACGATCTCCCGGGAGTTGTCCAGGAAGATGGCGGCCGCCGTCAGGACCGCCGCGATTGTCAGCCGCCGGTTCAGCCCACGCCGGAGGGCGGGGAGGATCCCGTTACCCGCCATAGGCCGCGTCCTCCCCCGTGACGGCGTTGAACCGCTCCGCGCCCGCGTCCTGGAACCTGCCGTCCACGGTATAGCCGTACTCCAGCACCCAGTAGGGCCGCAGGTCGAAGTCCACGTTGGTCTCCCGGAAGGGCAAATACTCCATGTAGATTTTGGTAATCGTCATGGGTTCGCTGACGATCTCCAGCTCGTACTTGTCCCGGACCTTCTCCAGAAGTTCGTCCACACCGATGACCTTCTCCCGGCGTACCCGGGCGCTGTCCAGGGACCAGCACCCCTCCAGGAAGAAGTCCGTCAGCTCCCCGCCCAGGAAGTACGCCCCCGCAGACACGTCGGTGACATACATGGAATCCCCCGCGAACTCCAGCCGCCGGTCCCCGTCCCCGTAGAGGGGCAGGCCGTCCCGCGTGAAGCCGAAGCGGATGTAGTAGCCGTCGTCCGCCTCCGTAAGGTCCTTTAGCTCCACGAGCTTGCCGATCTCCACGGCCCATTGGTAGTCCTCGCGGCTGAGAAGCTCGGCGGCGTATTCCTCAATGGCCTTGTGATCGAGGCCCACAAAGGCGGTAATCTCCGGCGTGCCGATCATGTCCAGTTTCTCCAGGATCCCCGTGACCGCCGCATCCGCCTCCGCCCGGGAGAGACCGGGCAGCTCCACGTCGTTGACGTGGACAGTGTTGGCCAGATCCGACAGGACCTCCTGAACGGTGGCGGTCCTTTTCCCGTCCCCGTCCGCCGGCGCGGAGTAGGAGAGACTGCCGTTCATCCACCGGACGCAGCTGCCGTTCTCCGTCTCCACAGCGAAAAATCCGGCGTACTCGGGCCGCTCGCCGGGGTCCTCCAGCTGCCTCACGGTCCGGGGGCTTGCGTCCCCCGTGAGAAACAGATTCCCCAGAAGCTCCGGGGTCAGCTCCGGGGCCTTTGTGGCAAAGCAGTCGTACTCGGACCTCGCCGGGTATATCACATCCGCGTCCACGGTCACCCCCTCGCAAAGCTCCCGGGTGATGCGGGAGGGCCGCTCCTCCGGCAGATCCGCCTCCGCTGCCCCGCCGGGGATTGCCGAGTCCGGCACCCGCTCGCCCTCCGGCGGCGTATCGCTTTGGGGGCCCACGCAGGCCGCCAGGAAAACCGCCAGAGTGACTGAGACAGCCAAAATGTTTTTGAATTTCACAGTAAAATCTCCTCTCATACTAATATCCAATTGAAAGAAGGCACCGAGCGGCGAGGATTTTTAGCGTCAGCCGAGGAAGACGTCGCGGGGAATACTGTATGTATTTCCAAGACGGCTGACGCTGTATGACGCTAAAAAGACCGTCGCGAATGTCTTGCGATATTAGTATCGTTTCTCGTTGAAAACGCGCGTAAAGCGCCCCGGTCCGGTATGAACATCATACCAGACCGGGGCGCGGAGTTTTTCGCTTTATCCTTGAGAAAAGCTTGCGATTTTCCTGAAAATTCTTGCGAAATCCTTACGATGCGGGCAGCCGGAGGGTAAACACGATCCTGTTCTCCGCGCTGTCCGCCGTCAGCGTGCCGCCGTGGAGCTCCGCGATCTGCCGCGCGATGGCGAGGCCAAGTCCCGCCCCGCCGGTGGAGGAGGCGCGGGAGGCGTCCAGGCGGTAGAAAGGCTCGAAGAGCCGGTCCAGCTTCTCCCGGGGGACGGTCCTCCCGGCGTTTTCAAAGGTCAGGACGATCTCGCTTCCTTCCACCGCTCCCGCCACCTTGACGGCGCTGTCCGGGTCGCTGTAGAAGCAGGCGTTGCGCAGGAGGTTGTCAAACACCCGCGCCAGCTTGTCCGGGTCGCAAAGGCAGGGGAGCTTCCGGGGCAACTCCAGATTGCAAGCGATATTCCGGGTTGCGAATTCCGGCCCGAACTCGCTGACCACCTGCTCCAACATGAACGTCAGGTCCACGGAGCGCTTTTCCAGCTCCAACTGCGTGAGACTGAACCGGGCGATGTCGAAAAATTCGTTGATCAGCTCCTCCAACCGCTCCGCCTTTCGGAGGGCCACGCCGGTGTACCTCTCCCGAAGCTCCTCGGGAAGGTCTCCGCCGTCTCGCAGAAGCTCCAGATACCCCAGAACGCTGGTCAGCGGCGTCTTCAGGTCGTGGGCCAGGTAGACGATCAGGTCCCTCTGCCGCCTCTCCTGGTTCCGTTGCGCCTCCAGCTGACGGAGCGCCGAGGTCCGGGCCAGCTCCAGCCGGGCCGCGATGTCCTCCAGGGCCGGGGGCAGGGGGGCGGGCGGCTCCTCGGGCCGCGCAAGGCTCCGGGCCGCCTCCGCCAGGAGGTCTAAGTACCCCGTCAGGCGGAAGTAGAAGGCCGCGCTCACCGCCGTCCACACCGTCAGGAGCGCCAGGACGTAGGCCAGCACCAGGTTTTCGTGGCACCAGTGGAGGAAGCTGTAGGCGATGCCCGCCTCCCAGGTCCGAAGCCCGCACAGCCACCAGGCCACCGCCGCAAAGGCCACAAGCCCCAGGGCGGAGGCCATGAGGCTGAGGAAATATTGGAGCAGAAGCCGGGTGAGGCGCGTATTCCCGGACCCCTTCGCCGCCCTGTCCGGCTTTTCACGGACCGCGCCCAGCTCCCGCCGCCAGCCCAGGAGCAGACAGGCGCCGAAGAGGCACAGCAGGACCACCGCCGCCGCGCCAAGGGGCAGGACGTACCGCATCATATCGTGCCGTATCAGCACCCAGATATTCTCGCCGTGCCAGCTGCGTTTGTCCGCCGTGCTCCACACCGCCAGGACCGAAGCTCCCGCGGCCAGAATACATACAAAGAGCACCGCCGCGGCGGCACGCCGTTTTTCCTTTTTATTCAACGGTGTACCCCACCCCCCAGACGGTCCTGATGAATTTGGGATTCTTTCGCGGCTCCCGCATCTTCTCCCGGAGCCGTGCGATGTGGCTCATCACCGTGTTGCTGCTGTCCAGATATTCCTCACCCCACACGTTCTCGAAAAGCTCCTCGCCGGACACCACACGGCCCCGGTTTTTGCAGAGGTACCACAAAATGTCAAACTCCCGGGGCGTCAGCGTAAGCTCCTCCCCGTAAAGAGTGACCCGGTGGGAATCCCGGGAGATCTGAAGGCCCCGGATATCCAGTTCCGTCTCATCCCTCACCGTCCCCGCCGCGTCGTACCGGTTCACCCGCCGCAGCTGGGCCCGGACCCGGGCCGTCAGCTCCAGGGGGTTGAAGGGCTTGGTGATGTAATCGTCCGCCCCCTCGGTGAGGCCCCGGATCTTGTCCGTGTCCTCGGACCGGGCCGTCAGCATCAGGATGGGGAAGCGGCGGCTCTCCCGGAGCTTTCGGCAGAGGGCGAAGCCGTCCATGTCCGGGAGCATCACGTCCAGGATGGCCGCGTCCGGCGCCTCCCGCTCCACCTGCCCCAGCGCCTCGGCGGCGGTGAGGCAGATGTCCACGGAGAAGCCCTCGTTTTTCAGATAGACCTCCACCAGCTCCGCGATGGCCCGCTCGTCGTCCACCACCAGGATCCTCTCAGCCACAGGCCCGGCCCCCTTGTTTTGAGAATAATACGGAAATTATACTACCGCCTCAAAACAAATGCAACCGTGTCTCCGCAAAAAATCAGTTGAGCAGATACACCCCGAAGTTGAGGTACCCCGCGAAGGTCACCCAGAGGACGTAGGGCAGCAGGAGATCTCCGGCCCTTTTGTCCAGCTTTCGGAAAAAGGCAAAGCACGCCAGCACCGCAAGCCACAGGGCGACCAGCCAGAAGAAGGCGAAGAGGTACAGCTTGAAGTGAAAAAAGAGAATGGGCCAGAAGAAATTGAGGGCCAGCTGACAGGCGTACACCGTCAGCGCGGCGTTCACGTCCTCCCGGGGCCTTCGCGCCTCGCTCACAAGATACGAGGCCAGCCCCATGGCCAGGTACAGCGCCGTCCACACCACCGGGAACACCCACCCGGGCGGCGTCAGCGGCGGTTTCTGGAGGTCCGCAAACTCCCGCATCCCCGGCGCCGTCAGCGCCGCCGCCAGCCCACCCACGGCCAGCGGGATCAGAAGACAAAGAATGAGCTTTTTTGGCTTAGATTTCATATTCCGTCACCCCTTTATTGGAAATCTATTCCTCCCTTGCCTCCGATATGACGCGAACGCGGCGTATAAAAGGGATGATGCGAGGAAAGATAACAGCGAGGTGATTTGAAATGAGCTCAAAAGAACTGCTCTATGTGGAAGACGCCCTGGGCCACGCGGAATTTCTGGCAAAACAGTGCCAGGACGCGGTGAACACGCTCCAGGACACTACGCTCAAGAACCAGGCCCAGCAGCTTGTGAACAAGAACCGGGAGATCTTCGGCCGGTTCTACGCGCTTGTGTAAGGAGGAAACGGAAATGGACGACAAGACCATCATGGAGAACATTCTCCTGACCACCAAGGGTGTGTGCGACCTCTATATGCACGGCGCCATCGAGTCCTCCACCGAGAAGGTGAACACCGCCTTCAAGTCCGCCCTGACGGACGCTCTGTGTATGCAGGACACCATCTATAAGCAGATGTCTCAGAAGGGCTGGTACTCCACCGAGAACGCGCCCCAGTCCAAGATTGACCAGGTCAAGCAGAAGTTCGCCAGCGCCAACTGACAGGCAGCAAAAAGGGGCTGTGAAAAAAGTCCCGTAAAAAAGGAAGAGAGTTACCAAGGATCCCCTGGCAACTCTCTTCTTTTTTGGTATAATCATTTTATGAGTGCGCCGGTTCGGTGCGCACAGTATAGTTGGGCGAACCACCCAACCCGATA
>CANQKZ010000097.1 GCA_947624585.1 uncultured Oscillospiraceae bacterium
AAATAGTAGACCTCGTCGGGGATCACCGCGATCCGCCGCTTTGCCGCCGGGTTTTCGTAGATGGGCGCGCCCTCCAGGGTGATCTCCCCGGAGTCCTGCCGGTAGGCGCCGCACAGGTGGCGCAGTATGGTGGACTTCCCCGCCCCGTTGGGGCCCACAAGGCCGTAGATGGCGCCCCGGGGCACCGTCATGGTCAGGCCGTCCAGCGCGTGGAAGCCGTCAAAGGTCTTGACCACATTTTTGACCTCAATCATTTCTCCTCCTCCTTCCTGGAAACGCGCTCCGCCAGCTCCTCCGGCGAGGCGCCCAAAAACCTCAACTCCTGCACGATGGCGTCCAGCTTCGCGAACAGCTCCCGCCGCCGGTCCTCCCGCACGTCCGTGGGAAGCGCCGCGAAGCTCCCCTTCCCCGGCACCGTGTAGGCGTACCCCTCCTGCTCCAGCGCCTCATAGGCCCGCTGGATGGTGTTGGGGTTGATGGCAAGGGAGCCGGACAGGGACCGCACCGAGGGCAGCTTGTCCCCCGCCGGGATCGCCCCCGTGATGATGAGCCGCCGGAGCCCGTCCCGCACCTGCTCGTAGATGGGACGGCTGTCCCGGTAGTTCAGCTGTAACATTCGACCACCCCTTTCACAGCCGGTTTAACCGTATTGACTGTATTAGCTGTGTTAATACAGTCATACTATCACCGCCTCGTAGAAATGTCAACAGAAAAAGAGGGACATTCACAAAAAGTTCATATCCCTCTCCCTCTATTCAATTTTGGAAATTATTCCTCCCAGAAAAGCTCGTCCAGCGTCTTCCCCAGCGCCTTGCAGATGGCGATGCACAGGTTGACGGTGGGGTTGTAGTCCCCTTTCTCGATGGCGTTGATGGTCTGCCGGGAGACGCCCACCCGGTCGGCCAGGGCCTGCTGAGAGAGGTCCAGGGCGGCGCGGGCGGATTTGAGGCGCAGATTCTTCATTCGCCGCGCCTCCGCTCCAAGAGCATTTTTACCGCCAGGCTCACGAACACCGCCAGGCTCGCCGCGCCCAGGGCGAAAAATACCCAGCAGGGGCCCAGGCGACCCTCCGTCAGGACGCCGGACTCCTGAAGCTTCTCAAATCCACGGCTCAGGTTGACCCCGGACAGGAGGCCGGAGCTTACCAGCACCGCTCCCCTGCTGCCGTGTATGGAGATGTAGGCATCATTCGCGATGCAGTAGACCGCCATCACCGCGGCGCCGCAGCAGATCATCAGGACCGGCGCCTCCCCAGCGGCCATCACCGGCCGGTCCAGGGCGGTCTCCGCCAGAAAGATGACGATCCCCGCGATCCACATGGCGAAAAAGCCCCACATATACGCCTTCCCCTGGGCCCTGACCTGCCGCTCGTCGTACTGGCCGTTGCCCGTCTTGCTCTTGCGGTCATAGGAACCCCAGTAGACGATGGCCGAAAATCCTCCCACAAGAACGACGATCGTCATTGCGAATATCCACTGCCTCAAAACTGGTCTCTCCTTTCTCTGTTTCCTTCACTGTATCACACCTTCGATATTCTGTCAAGTATATTTTACATACTGTACGATAAATTTTCCCCTCCGCGAAGGAGGGGAAACCGTCATCTGACAAAGTTGGTATTTATCTTCTTCTCCCGGACAGGCGGCTCGATCCCGGCGGCTTTTCCCGCCTCGATGCACTTGAGGAGCCAGGCCATGTTCGCGCCCAGGAGGCGCATGGTCTGAAGGCCCTCCAGATCCTGGGCGACCTCCTCGGGGGTGTTGCCGTGGACACTGGGCCAGTACTGGCTGGTGGGGATGGGCATACCGGTGATGTAGAAGTATTTCTGGAGCTGGTCCAGGGCGGCGGTGGTGCCTCCGCGTCTGGCGGAGACCACGGCGGCGCCGGGCTTGGAGCGCAGCTTGGACCCGGCGGAGTAGAACACCCGGTCCATGAAACAGGTCATGGCCCCTCCGGCGGCGGCGTAGTGGACCGGGGAGCCGAAGATAAAGCCGTCGTAGTCGTCGATGAGGTCGATGAACTCGGTGACCTTGTCCCCGCCAAACACGCAGCGGCCGGTGCCGCTCCTGTAGCATCCGCCGCAGCCGATGCACCCGGCAATGGGCTTCGCGCCGATCCAGAAGATGTCCGTGTGGATGCCCGCCGCGTTCAGGCTCTTCGCCGCCTCCGCAAGGGCGGTGTATGTGCAGCCGTGCTCGTGGGGACTGCCGTTTACCAAAAGAACTTTCATAAAAAACACCTCAATATTTAAGCTTCAAAGGCCGCCGCCGCATCCCGGAGGGACTTGACGATCTCCAGATGCTGGGGGCAGGCTCCCTCGCACTGGCGGCACTGAACGCAGTCGGAGGCCTTGGCGTGGGTCTTGATGAACTCCTGATACTGCTCCTTCGACTTGTCGGACCAGCTTCTCAGCATCTTTGCCTTGGCGTGGGCGTTGTAGAGGGCGAAGATCTCCGGGATGTCGATGCCCATGGGGCACCCCTCGGTGCAGTAGCGGCAGGCGGTACAGGGAACGGCGGTGTAGTTGTTGATGATGTCCGCGCACTTGAAGAGCATCTGGCGCTCCTCCTCGGTGAGAGGCTTGAAGTCGGACATGAAGCCTGTGTTGTCCTCCAGCTGAGCGATATTGCTCATGCCGGACAGCACAACGTGGACCTCCGGCAGGCTGGCGGCGAAGCGGACCGCCCAGGAGGCCAGGGACGTGTCGGGGTCCGCCGCCTTCAGGAGCTTCTCCCCCTCCGCCGGGAGCTGGGCCAGCGCGCCGCCCTTGACGGGCTCCATGACGATGACCTTCTTTCCGTGCTTCAAAACCGTCTCATAGCAGAGCCTGGACTGGACCCGCTCGGACTCCCAATCCAGATAGTTGAGCTGGAGCTGGACGTACTCCACCTCCGGGTGGGCGGTCAGGATCCTGTCCAGCAAGTCCGCCTTGTCGTGGAAGGAGAAGCCGATGTGGCGGATCTTCCCCTCTTCGCGGAGTTTACGGACGAAACCGAAGCAGTCCAGCCTCTCCACGGTGTCCAGTACTCTGCTGTTCAGATTATGCAGGAGGTAGTAGTCAAAGAACTCAACCCCGCATTTTTTGCGCTGCTCCTCAAAGATCCGCTCCTGCTCGCCCTCCTCCTTGAGCACCATGGTGGGAAGCTTTGTGGTCAGTGTGAAGGAGTCCCGGGGGTGGCGCTTGACCAGCGCCTCGCGAATGGCGATCTCGCTCTGGTGGTCGTGATACATCCAGGCCGTGTCAAAATATGTAAATCCCCGTTCCAGGAACGTGTCCACCATTTTGCACATCTGGTCCATGTCGATACTCTTCTGATCCTTGGGGTCGGTGGTCGGAAGCCGCATGAGGCCGAATCCTAATCTTTTCATATGTACTCCCTCCAAAAGATGTTATAAAATTATTATAGTAGTTTTACAGTAAAAAAGCAAGCCGGATTTGAAAGGTTCGCAAAAATCGCAATTTTTTAAAACCCAAAAGACTCGGCGCTTCAAGGAAGGACTAATGGAGCGTCAGCCCGCCCGCGTTCTCCGCCTCGCGGCGGACGCCCCTGCCGTGAGCTGCGCTTCCCGCCACCGGACGCGCCAAAACGAAGAGAGCCGCCACTCCTGGCGACTCTCTTCTGTTGCGTGGGGACTGTTTTCACAGCCCCGCCGTTTACGTCACGGTCACGCCTCGGCGTACATCCGAAGCATCCGGGCGATCTCGGCTCTGGCGGCGGCGGATCCGGGGGTGAGCGTCGTGTCACCAGCGCTTATGATGTCGCGGTAGACGCACCACGAAAGCGCGTCCACGGCCCACGCGGACGCTTCGCCCGCGTCCGGGAAATCGAGCTCTGCGCGCCCTTCGGGCGTGCCGTTTTTGCCCGTCTCATAGCGGAAGAGCATCGTCGCGAGCTCCTCGCGGGTGACGAGGCCGTTCGGCGCAAAGAGCCCGTCACGTCCGGCGACTATGCCCTCGCTGGCCGCCCAGCTGGCCGCCTCGGCGTACCACGCGCCCTCCTCCACATCGGGGAACGGCACGGTGAAGTCAACGCTTTTTGCCCCGTCCAGGTTCCAGATGACCATGACCGCCTCCGCGCGGGTGGTGAGGCCGTTCGGGTCAAAGGTCGTGGCGCTCTTGCCGGACATGACCCCGTTCTCCCACGCCCAGTTGACGTCATCCCAGAACGAGTCGGCTCGGTCCACGTCCGTAAAGGCCATGGGCGGGACCACGGTGAACGAGAATTCGCAGTAGCCGGTCTTTGTGGTCACGGTGCCGGAGCCGGAGTAGTTGCTCACATAGACCGGCGTGTCGCACTCGTCCAGGGAGACGGCGTGCGCCCCCTTGGGGACGGTGAGCTTCAGATTTCCGCCGTCATCCGTGACGTACTCCTTTGCCGCGCCGCCGTCAACTCCGGCGTGGATGGAGGTCCCGGGCACCGGGTCGCCGTGGAGGTCCACGACGGGGATGGAGACGGTGTACTCCTCCGGGGAGAGGTCGTTGGCGTAAAGGATCCGGTCCTGTTTGATGGGGTAGACGAGGGGCTTTTCGCCGCCGTCGGTGAGCTTCAGGGGGTAGTCGCGGACGACGGAGTCCTCCCCGCCCAGCTCCCCGAGCTGCTCCCCGTCCTTGATCCCGGCGAAGGAGCTTGCCACGTAGTTGTTGGTCGCCAGAAGGACCGACGTGGCGCTGTCGCTCCTGTCGAGCTTTGTTCCGTCACTGAGGACAACGGCCGTCACCTTCGAGCCGCTCTCCCCCGCCGGGTCGTAGGTGTATGTAAAACCGCTGACCTGGAGGAAGCTGCCGCTGACTTTGGCGCGCACGAGAAGTCCCGTCCCGTCCTGGCCCGTCATCGTCAGGCCCACCTCCAGCGCCTCATAGAGCTGCGCGGGTGTGACGGACTTTACGATCACCATGTTCCCGTGGTTGAAGGCGTCCAGAATGTCGCCGTAGGTCACGTCGCCCCGGTACATGGGGACCGCGATGCCGCCGCCGTTCTCAACGGCCACCACGGGGAGGTCGAGGTTCCGGGCGTCGGCAAATTCACCGGCCACCTCGGCAAAGGCGTCGGTCACAAGGTCGCCGTAGGCGGTCTCAACGATGCGGCTCTCGGAGTAGTCCCAATAGACGTTCCCGCCCCATACGGGGTCCTCGTTGTAGATGAGCTTCCTGTCCAAAAGCGCGCTCTGGGACTCACGGATCGCGACGAGCGTCTCGGTCATGACCTCCCTGACGCGCGTACGCCTTGGCCGTGAGGCCGTAGCTTCTCGCGGCCTTCAACACGTTCTTGGCGTTGGAGCCGTCCCGGCTCACGCCGCAGTCGGCCCGCACCTGCTCCAGGGGAATCCACTTGTTATAATATGCCAGCACCATGGTCAGAGAGGCCGCGCCGCACTCCAGCGCCTCCATCTGCATGACCACCGGTACCTTCGCCACGCCCTTTGTTACGGGCTTTTTGATCTCATTCTTTTTCATGGGCGCCTCAGTTCAGCAAAAACGAGATGGGCGATACGCTGTCCACCACGATCCGGGCCTCGTAAATGCCTTCGTCCAGAGCCGCGTCGAGCTCCACCGGGTACACCCACTGGCCCGCCTCCAGGCCGCCCACGTGCAGGGTGTATGTCTCGAAGCTCTCATCCACCGCCACGGGCTTGGCCGCCGCCTCGCCCAGAGTATAGTCCTCCCCGCCGATGTGTACGGTCTGACCGGCGCGGACCGTACACATGTCGTCCTCCGCTATGTAACACACCGGCCCAACCTCCGGCCCGGCCACCGCCACAGCCGTCACCGTGGTCTCCAGCCGGCCCAGCGCCGACCAGACGATGAGCCCCGCCAAAAGCGCGATCACCGCCGCCAGCACCATCCATACGCCGGGGCCTGTCACCCGGATATAGTCGTTCATCTGCTCAGGGCTTGATACCTTGTCCAGCGTCTTCTGTCGAAACAGTCCGTTCTCCATTGTCGCTCTCCTCCACTATGTTTTTCTCTTCAAGACGGGGCGCGTCTCACAGACGCTTTTCCACCGTCAGGATATTCTGGCCGTCCTTATACTCGTATCGCACGTCGTCCATGGTCTTCTTCACCATGAAGATGCCCAGGCCCCCGATGGGCCGGTCGTCCGCCGACAGGGTCACGTCCGGGTCGGGCTTGGCCAGGGGGTCGTAGGGCCTGCCCCGGTCGATGAAGGTGACGCGCACAGCCGGGGGGTCCCGGTCCACGTCCACCCGCACCGTCGCGGGACCCGAGGTGTCGTAGGCGTACCGGGCGATGTTGCCGAACATCTCGTCAACGGCCACGTCGATCTGCGTCCTGGCCTTCATGGGGCAGCCCGCCGCCTCCAGCCGCCCGTCCACAAAGTCCGTCACGGCGGGGATGTTCTCCAGCGTGGCCTCTACGGTCATCTCGTTGGGATGGGATGCGTTCATCATTGGATTTCCTCTTTCTCCATATCGGACATTTCCCGTTTTTCCATTCAAACAGACGGGTCTCCGCGGCGCCTGATGGCTTCTCCCCCGGTCCCGCTTCTGGGGCGGGGACCGGATCGGTCTGTTTCACACGCCGGAGTCGCCTTGTCCGATCGCGGGACAGACGCAGCGGCACTTAACCCCCAAATAATCCGCGGCTATATCGTTGTACTCTCCGCCGCCTCCCAGCACGCAGACGCACATGCCGCCGCCAGCCGCGGCTTCCAGATCCTTCTCCTCCACGGTTTTCGCCTGTTCTAAAATTTCTTTCTTCGTTTCTTCCGACATTGTTATTATCCTTCTTCGTTTTTGATTGGGCCGGTTCCTTTGAGGACCGTGCCGCCGAAGACGCCGCCTCCCCCGGTCCCCGCCACGGGAGCGGGGACCGGATGGGTGCTTTATCAGGAGGTGTAGCACTCCTCCCCGGCTCCGCCGCCTATGGCGGGACAGACGCAGCGGCACATCCCGTTCTTAAACTCTCCGCCGCCGCCCAACACGCAGGCGCAGGCGCCGCCGCCGTTCACCGCGTCCAGTTCAGCCTCTTCCACGGTCTCCGCCTGTTCCAGGACCTCTTGTTTCTTTTCGTCAGACATTTTTTTGATCTCCTTTCAGATTTTAAAATATATTATTATGTTCCCGCTCCTCCGGGAACGTGGTGACAGGGATCCTCCATCGCGCCGGTTCCGTTCTTCGGCGGATCCGTCATTCCGCCCCGGCTCCTCCTCCGATCATGGGACAGGCGCAGCGGGCCCTGTCCACTCCGCCAACTCTCATACCGTGTCCCCTCCATGCCCGCCAGCACGAAGCCCGCGCGGATCTTGTAGGGGGCGTATCCCCGGCCCTTTTTGCAGATAAACGGCGTCTCGTGACCGGCGTTGACGAAGCGGAACTCACCGGTCTCCAGGTCCAGCACCCCCTCGAAGGCGGTGATGAACATCTCCTCGGAGTTTCCTTCGCACAGAAGCCTGTTCACCTCCATGAACACCTCGCCCAGGTCCCTGCCCGGGGTGGTGTGGTCCTTGATGAGGGTCTTGCCGATGACCATGAACAGCGCCGCCGGTACGCCCTTGCCGGACACGTCCGCCACCACGATGGCCAGGTGCGTGTCGTCCACCATGAAGAAGTCGTAGAAGTCGCCGCCCACCTCCTTGGCGGGGTTCATGGAGGCGTAGATGTCGAACTCCCGCCGGTCCGGGAAGGCCGGGAAGATGCAGGGCAGCATGGACGCCTGGATGTGGGTGGCGATGTCCAGCTCCGCGCCGATGCGCTCCTTCTCCGCCGTCACGGCGGTCAGGTCCTTGATATATTTGTCCAGCGACGCGGCCATGCCGTTGAAGGCCGCCGCCAGGTCCCCGATCTCGTCGTTGCGCCGCACGGCGGCCTGGTGCTTGAGTTCCCCGTCGCTTATGTGCTCCACGTCGCTCCGCAGCTCCAGAAGGGGCCTCGTGAGCTTCCGGGCAAAGCCGCCGCTCAGGGCGATCACCACACCGATGATCACGATGAACACCGCCAGGGACATGAGTCCCGTCCGCGCGATGCTCCTGTCGATGGTCCCGGCGGTAGCCCCGGTCCGCTCCGTGATATCCGTGCGGATGCCCTCGGCGGGGCCGTTATCCTGTCCGCCGGCATATGGATGGCCAGCGTCCAGTTGGCCGCGTCAATGGGGGCGTAGGCGTAGTAGAGCCCGCCGGACGTGGGTGTGATGCCCGCCTCGCCGCCGAGGATCTGAGACGCCGCCTCACGGGCCTGGCAGTCCGGGTCCCGGACGTTCTCAAAGGTCCCGTCGTACACCATCTGGGGCGAGACGATGATATTCCCCTCGCCGTCCACCAGAAAACCGTAGGAGCCCTCGCCGAAGTCGATGTCCAGCACCTTCCGAATACCATCATGTCCATGCACACCACACCGGCGGAGCTGCCGTCCGCGTCGGTGACGGGCGCGGCGCAGGCGACCATGAACCCCCGGCCGAAGGTGTCCAGGTAGGGGACCGTGAAGATCACGTCCCCGGCGTCCTTCGCCGCCCGGTACCAGATGGACTGCTCATAGTCAAAATACTCCGACGTCAGATCCGAGCGCTCGTCGTAGTTGATCATGAACCCGCTCTCGGTACACAGATAGATGGACGCGATGTTCGCCGTGTCACCGGCCATCACCGGCTGCCACATATGGACCAGGTTTGCCAGGAGCCCGATCTCCTCCCGCGCGGCGGCCCGATCCGTGTTCCCGTCCCGCCACACAAGCTGCATGGTAAAGGTAAACTGGCTTTCCGCGTCCGGGGGCAGGACCTCCTTGGGCACATAGGATTCCGGCTCCTCATAGAGCCGGTGGGCATAGAAGGCGAAGTCCCGCACATTGGCGGCGTACCGCTCCAGCTTCTCGTCCACCACCGCGGCTTCGCTCTGCACGCCCTGATAGAGATTCTGCTCCATCTGGGAAAGCAGCGCGTCGCTTCCGGCGGCGGCCGCGCTCTCGCCCAGGCCCTGACTGTCCCGCTGGACCGTGTCCCGCAGGGCGAACAGGCTCCCGGCCCACAGCATGCCCGTGACCACCAGCGCCGCCACGCACAGCATCAGCACCATCCGCTGTACCTGCTGGCGGATGGGCCTGCGCTTCATATCGTTTTGCTTGTAGCCGCCTGTCATGTCATTCAATGGTCAGGATGTCCGTAAAGCCCGTGACATCGAAAATCTCCATGATGGTCTCGTTCACGTTCCTGACGACCATAGAGCCCTGCCGGTTCATGACCTTCTGGGCGCTCAGGAGCACCCGCAGGCCCGCCGAGGACAGATACTCCAGCTTGCCCAGATCCAGCGCCAGCTCCGTGACGCCGTTCACGCTCTGCTTCAATTCCGCCTCCAGATGGGGCGCGGTGGTGGTGTCCAGCCGCCCCTCGAGCACAAGCTCCAGACGGGTCCCGTTCCTGTTTTTCGTGATAGTCATTGTTTTTTCCTCCTTGTAACGTCTTTACGCCTCCGGCTCGTCCGGAAGTCGCATTTTGGGAACATATACGTCATAGGGCCCGCTGACCGCGCAGTAGATGCCCTCCCTCTCCAGCAGGTCCACGAAGGCGTTCACATATCTGTCGTCCTCGAATTCCTGCATGAAGCAGTAGTCGAAATACCCGTTGCAGGTGTTGATCTCGATGCAGATGCCGCTGCCGTCCGTAGTCACGGAGCAGTGGACCGACTCGATCATGTTGGCCATACTGCCCCAGTCCGTCCGGCCCACATAGCTGACCTTGAAGCTCACGGGGGCGGAGGCCGGCAGGTTTCCGATGCCCGTCCGGGCGCCGGTGACCACGGGGCGCAGAAGGTCGAACTTCTCCCGGTGCGTCAGCCCCTCCAGCTCCTTTTCCAGCGCCAGTTGTTTTCTCACCATGTCCCACACCGTCTCCGGTTGGCTCTGGAGCATCACCATGCCCCGGCTGCAGATGCACAGCTTCTCGATATCCGCCCCCTTCAGCCTCGGCGGGTAGGCAAGCTCGATGAGGTTGACCATGCTCTGGTGGGCCAGGGGCTTGCGGATCACGCTCCTGATGTTGTGGGCCATGCCGCACACCACGGGCTCGGCCATATCCGGGTAGAGGGTGTGCAGGGCCTTGGCCATGAAGGCGGAGGTGATGGTGGCGGGACTGCCGTCCTGGGTGCGGGTGTACTTCATAAAAGAGGTCTCCCCGATGCGGATGTGCCAACAGCGCTGTTTTCCCACGGGAGTGCGGTCCGTAACGCGAAACGCGCTGCTCCACCTGGGGACCGTGGGCTCCTCCGTCTCCGGGATCTCCGTATCGAAGGGGTCCTCCAGCTCGCCGGCCGGGATCTCCTCCCCCGCCAGGCGCACGCCGGTCGGATCAAGCTCCCGCCCCTCCGTCTCGCAGAGGTAGTAGTAGAGCGTGGTCTTGATCCAGTGGAAGGCCCCGTCCGTCAGGGCGTGGAACGCGCCGAATACGACGCTGGTCCGCTCGTAGCTTACGCCCACCAGGTGGTAGTTGGACGCGGCCGTATTGAGCTTAGCTGGCTCCGGTCCCTCCACGATGGTCACGGGAAGAGGGTTATCCTCCAGTACCAGTTCCTCGCCTTGCGCGCCGAGACTCACGGAGAAGTAGGGGTACCGCCCCATCGCCCTGTCCAGATCCCTTCGCAGGACATCCGGCTCGATGGGATTTTTCAGCGTCACCCGGACGCTGAATGTGTTCGCGAATTCCCGGCTCGCCCCGTAAAACATTGCGAGGCTCACGGCTGCCAGTTTGTTTACTGCCATTTATCTCTCCTCAGGGTTCATCAACGAGTAAACATTATATGAACAACCCCCTTTAACTCGACAGGAAAACATGGTACACTGAGCGAAAGGAGATGTGAAGTTTGAAACATCGTTCTCCACGAGCCAGCCCTAAAAAGGGCATAAGGAATCAGCCGCAGATACTGCGGCG
>CANQKZ010000098.1 GCA_947624585.1 uncultured Oscillospiraceae bacterium
TCGATCTCGGCAATCTGCTCTTTCTGAGCTGGGAAACTCTCATATTCCGCACGGGAAATGGTCACCATCTCTTCCGTAGTACTTGTGGTCAAAGCATCGTTTTCTATATGCTTATTGTACCATAAGTCACGTGAGAAGTCCAATGTTTTCAAAGATTTTTTCGCTTTTTCACATTTCAAATGATACTCAAACCAGCCACCGGTATTGCTGCAGCGTGATCCGGCGCGCCTCAGCCCAGCCACCGGTATTGCTGCAGCGTGATCCGGCGCGCCTCAGCGTCTGTCCGCAGCCACTGGTACACACCCTGTTCCAGGCGCTTGTATAGCAGGACGAACCCGTTTCCCTCCCAGTACAGCGCCTTGATCCTGTCCCGGCACCTGCCGCAGAACAGGAAAAGCGCCTCCTGGAATGGGTCCAGGTCGAACTCGCTCTTCACAAGCCCCGCAAGTCCATGTACACACGGAAGTCATTCAACATACTGTCAGCGCCCTCACGACAGCCGCCACAGCTCCGCGTCGGCTCCCGTGTACATTTCCCGCAACGGAACCTATGCGCACCGTAAATTTCGGCTCCTCCCGCCGCTCCCCAACCGTGGCATCAAATACTTTCTTCTGCCATCTGTAGTACGTCTTGCGGCTGATGCCGTTCGATTCACACCACTGGGTGACCGGCATCCCGCCTTCCCGGCATTCCGGCACCCGCTGGCTCCACACCTGCAGATTTGCCTGTTTCCTCGTTCCCCGGATCGTTATCTCGTCCATGTTCTGACTCCCTTCTCTGTGATCCTCTGAGGTTCAGTGGGATTCCCTGCGTGTCTACGGGGCTAGCCATAGAGTCTCGTAGAGCCGTTGGTTTTCCCCGTACATTGTTTCACAGTGTTCGGGGGGAGGGTAGATGGGGGGTGGGTTGACGGTTACCTGTTTAAATTATAAAATCGTTTTCAAAATGAATTTGCCAAAGGCAAAGATATTTTGAAAACACCTTTTAAACCCGTGCGACGAACCGCCCCGGACGACACATCCCTCAAAACGGGCCCCACAACCACCGCCATCGTAGCGCGGCTCCAAACAGAGCCACCCACCTCCCAACAACCGCCAGCGTAAGCGGCCAAGCGAGAGTGATGCTGAGCCTATTCGATACCGGACTGCGCGGATATGGTTCCACCCAGGCGTGCCGACACGGGACGCGGGAGCCGACCCGAGATATACGGCAGGAGACTAAAGTCTCCCACCGCACCCCAAACCGCCTTTTCTCTCTTTTGCTTCTTTTCTCTCTTTTTGTGCAGCACGCTTTTTCGCGCGCGGAACAAAAGAGAGAAAAGAAGGATCCCTCCCCAGTCTGTTCGGACGGCATCCGATCAAGGGCCGCGCGGCCCCGGAGCTGCTCTTCACTTCCACCGCTTCCGGAGATACACCGCCAGTACCCCAACGGCCTCCAGGGCATAAACCCCGCAGAACACAAGATTCCAGATCTTGCTCTGCCTCACGGCATCATTCCAATCCTTCCAGGTATACGCCGAGATCGGCATCAAAACCCCCTCCGCGGCGCTGTAGCTTATGTGCATCACCTCCCGATTCCTCCGGTAATAGGTCACGAGCACGTTCCCCTCCCCGTCGTATAAATGACTCGGCGTAATCTCACCTTCACCGGCGTCCCCCGCCTCCCCGCCGTCCGCTGGCTCCGGAGGCGCAGCGTAATCTTCCGCGCCGTACCAGGACTCGTATCCGCTGGACGGCACGTCCCGCTCCATGTACTCCACGAAGCTGTCGATATCGTTGAATACCGTCCTTTTCACATGTCTGCTGGGATCTATGCAATACACATGGCCCACCGCAGTCACGGCGGCGAGACCCGCCAAAACCCCGGCGCAGACGGCCTGGAGCCTGTGGTTGTGGCGGTAGATCTCTCTCCCCCGCTCGGTGAGGGCCAGGACGCCCTTCTTCACAAGGGCCGCGCCAGCAAAGTACCACCCCACGGCGTATACTACCAAAAAGCCCGCCGCGCATATGGCCCCGGCGGCCAATTGATTCGCCAGTGCCAGCCCCTCGTAGGCGCCGATGGTCGCCATGGGGACCGTGAAGCCGCATAAGCCCGCCGTCACCGCCAAGGCGTTCCGGGTGAGTCCGATCACCTGCCGGCGGAAGTCCGCCTTCTCGGCTGTATCCGGCCCGTCGTCGTCCACGGCGAAAAGGGCGCGGTTTGTGAAGATGACCTGACACACGACGCCGGAGGCGAAGAACACCAGCCCCAGATAGAACCCCAGCCGCCCCCGCAGAAAGGCGAAATTGCAGATGAGCGCCGCGATGAGTCCCACGGCGGAGATGCCCAGGGTGATGGCGGTGCGGTTTTTGAAGGTCAGGAGGCTGAACTTGAGGATCCGCCTCCGCTCCCTCTCTCCCTTCGCTGTGGCCTCGGCCGAGGACTCCGGGGCCTCCCGCTCCTCCGGGGACTTGCGCTCACCCCGCAGCAGCTCGTCGCAGGTGACGCCGAAGATCTCCGCGATCACCGGGATCAGGCTCAGGTCCGGCGCGCCCTCGTCCCGCTCCCAGCGGCTCACCGTCTTGTCCGAGACGTTGAGCCTGTCCGCCAGGTCCTTCTGGGTCATGCCGTTGGCCCTTCTCAACGCGGCGATGAAGCCGCCGATGGTTTTCTTTTCCATTTTGCGTTCTCCTTTCGGTTGTATTATGGTCAAATTCTAACATTCCGTCAGTGAGAATACCACCCAACAGCCCGTGAATCTCTCTCAAATTCCGAGAATTGGGGGATTTTAGGCGAAAAAAGGCGCAGTCGCAATCTGACTGCGCCTTTCATTGAGCTGCCGGGAGGAGAAAGGTTATCTGGTATAGAACTCATACACGGTGGTGGAACGGAGGGAGGCGCCCTCCATCACCACGGGGGAGGCGAACTCGGGGAGGTTGACGGCGTTGGGGACGAAGCCGGTCTCCAAGCAGATGCCGCAGTAGGGACCCAGCTCACGGCCGTTCTTACCGGTCTCCTTCTTGTGGCCGGGGTCGGTGTACAGGACCATGGATGGCATATCGGTGTAAGTCCTCATGCCGCGTCCCACGTTGTAGGAGTAGAGGTCCGCCACGGGCTTGCCGGACTCCTGCTTGTCCAGCAGGTAGAACTCGTCGTAGCTGACGTCGCCGTCTCCGAAATAGTCCCCGCCGTACTTCATGGCCTCGCGGACGCACCGCAGATATGTGAAGTCCGCCGCCGTGCCCTTCACGGGGATGAGGCCGCCGTCGGGCAGGCCCTCCTCGTCCTTGTGGACCCGGTAGGAGGCGCCGATCCACAGGTCGTGGTCGCGGATGTCGCCGGTGCCGGACAGGTCGAAATAGGCGTGGTTGGTGGGGTTGATCACCGTGTCGCCCTCGGCGGTGAACTCGTACTCGATGGTCAGACGAGACATATCGTCAAAGCGGTACCGCACCTGGGCGGCCACGGGACAGCCGAAGCCAACGGTGCTGTTGTCAAAGTATGTAAGAACCACGCTCTCCCCGTCGATGCGGCCCTGCCACAGCTTCTTGCCGTAGTCGTCGGAAGCGCCGTGGAGGAAGTTCTTGCCCTCGTTGCACTCCAGCTGGTATTCCCTGCCGTTTATGGTGAAGCGGCCCCTCTTGATGCGGTTGGCGACACGGCCGATGACGCGCCCGGACCGGCCGAAGCCCTCGATACGCTCGCCGCTCTCACAGCCAAGGCACACGTCCCCCAGGTTCCCGTTGCGGTCCAGGACCACGACGGAGTGGATGGCGGCGCCGTACTCGATGATCTGGACGTACTCGCCCTTCTTGTTGGCGATGGTGAATCGCCGGACATCACGGCCGTCCGCGAGCTTTCCGTAGATGTCAGATGTTATCATGTGAAACGCACCTCACTAAAATTGATTCTTTTAACAAATTTATTGAATTAATACAAATTCCAAATAAATATTATACACACGTTTCGCAAAAAATCCAGTGTTTTATTGAATTTTCACAGCTTTTCCAGTTTTGCCCGAAAAGCGATGGCTCTGGGGCTGGCAATTCCGTCAAATTTGATAATGTAAGCGCCCCGCTCTTTGTTCACATCCAGGACTTCCCCCTCGCCGAAGACGGAGTGGCGGACTCTGGCGCCCCGGGGGAGGGCGGTCTGGGGTTCTTCGCCGTTCAGCCGGGCGTCGGAGGCGGCGATGTAGGCCCGGGCCTCCCGGATGAGTCCCTCCCGGGGCGGCTCGGTGTAGTCCAAAAGCGCCTGGTCGATGTCCAGCACGAAGCGGGAAGGGTAGCGGGGGGAGCCGTCCAGATTGCGGCCCTGGGCGCAGGTGAGCCACAGGCCCTTTTCGGCCCTTGTCATGGCCACAAAGGCCAGTCTGCGCTCCTCCTCCATCTTGGGGCGGGTGTTGGTCCGTTTGGAGGGGAAGACCCCCTCGTTCAGGGAGCACAGGAACACGTAGGGGAACTCCAGGCCCTTGGCGGCGTGGACGGTCATGAGCTTGACCTTGTCGCCGGTGTCGGCGGCGTCCTGGTTGGTGAAGAGGGCCACATGGGCCAGGTAGTGCTCCAAGGTGCACTCCTCGCCGCAGGAGACCTCAAAATCGTAGACGGACTGCTTCAGCTCCGCCAGATTGTCCAGCCGCTCCTGAGCGCCCTCGGTGCGGAGCATCCGCTCGTAGCCGGAGTCGTTGAGGACGGCGGACAGCACCTCGGAGACGGGGCGGCCCGCATAACCAGCGCCGTAGGTCTCCACAAGGTCGATGAACTGCCGGGCGCGGGTCCCCTTGAAGAGGTCGCCGTCCGCGCACCGCAAAAGCGCGTCGTAGAGGGAGCAGTCATGCTCCACGGCATAGGCCCGCAACGCCTCCATCCGCCTCTCCCCCAGGTTCCGCCGGGGGACGTTGGCGATCCGCGTGAAGGCCAGGTCGTCCCGGTAGGCGATCATGCGCAGGTAACTGAGGGCGTCCTTGATCTCCTTCCGGTCGAAGAATTGGACGCCGGAGTATATGGTGTAGGGTATCCTGGCCTTTCCGAAGACCTCCTCTAAATTGCGGGTGACGTAGTGGGAGCGGTAGAGCACCGTCACGTCTCGGTAGGGCACGCCCGCGTCATGAAGGGCGTCGATCTCACCGGCTATGTAGGCGGCCTCGGCCTCGCCGGTGTTAGCCTCGTGGCATTTGACGCGAGGACCGGAGGGCAGGGTTGGCAGCAGGTCCTTCTTCATACGGAAGAAGTTCCTGTCGATGAGGGAGTTGGCCGCCGCCAAAATCTCCGGGGTGGAGCGGTAGTTCTCCGTCATCATGATCGTGCGGGTGCCGGGAAACTTTTTGTCGAACTCCAGCAGGAACTTCACGTCCGCGCCGCGCCAGGTGTAGATCACCTGGTCCGGGTCGCCGATGACGAAGAGGTTCTTATGGTACCCGGCCAGCACCTTCATGAGCTCATACTGGATGGCGTCGATGTCCTGGAACTCGTCGATCATGATGTATTCCAGCCGCTTTTGCCACTTGAGGCGGATGTCCTCGTGCTTCTGGAATATGTAGAGGGTGAATTTGATGAGGTCGTTGTAGTCCAGGCCGAAGCACTTCTTCTCCTGGTAGAGATAGCCGTAGAAGATGATATCCTTGGGCGTCACGGCGGACCGGTACTTCTCCCTAAGCTCATCGATGGACATCTCGATCATATCCAGGTAGTAGTCCGGGCGCTCTATGAGCTTCTGGATCTCGATCATGTCACGGGCATTGGCGAAGGTCATGTCCCGGAGGGTCAGGCCCCGCTCCTCGTAGATGATGCGGAGCATCTCGTTGATGTCGGAGTTGTCCAGTACCAGGAAACTTTTGGGGTACTGGACCGCGTTGATGTCCTCCTGGAGGACGGTGACGCAGAAGCTGTGGAAGGTGCAGATATGGCCGGTGTCGTCGTCCCCGGTCAGGTTGTGGATGCGCTGGCGCATCTCGGCGGCGGCCTTGTTGGTGAAGGTGACGCACAGGATGCTTCCCGGAAGGATGCCAAGCTCGGTGACGAGATACGCGAATCTGTGGCTCAGCGCCCGTGTCTTGCCCGCCCCGGCCCCGGCGATGACCCGAACATACCCCTCCGTGGCGGTGACGGCCTCAAGCTGGGCGCGGTTCAGCCCGTCGAGAACATTTTCCAAGGCCCCACCTCCCCGCTTTGCCTATGGAACCTCCGAACAATTCGCCGCACCGATCTTGGCGGCAGAGGTTCCTTATTTTTATCATTATACCACCTGAAATCGCTGATTTAAAGAGGTAGAATAGACAAATTTTTATTTGTCTATCGGCCAGATCAGTTTTCCCTTGCGCGGCAACGCTTTTCGGCCCTCAAGAATTTCACATCACCCCAGCACGTCCCCATTCGACACCAATTTGACATCAAATCCGAAAATGCGCCAGTAGTGACACTATACCGACCCATGCTCCGATTTGAGCGCACACTCGCTGTGCGTTGAAATCAGGGCATGACACTGTGCAAAAACCAAGAGAATCGTCTCGTCAGACAGTTCCTATTATTTTGCCCTGCACGGTATTCACGGCATCGCTTCTCTGCGGTGACTTAACCATGATGTCTTCTTCACTTGCGTGTTTAGGCTATCTTCTTTTGTAGGCATCGCCATCGTTGCGCTCCCTGCCGGCTTTATTACCGCGGGATGCATGGACCACATACGCGAAAACAAGTAGATACGCACATCACCGCAAATAAAGACACTCCTCGGACTTGCGCTTGAGTGCCTGTCCGGGGAGCGTTGGCGTATCACGGTTTAATCTTCATCATCTTCTACATCGTCCTCACCTTCGTCAACGAGTCCGAAAGTATCTACCGTGCGGGAATCGATGCGATGGATGAGGCCGTACGTGGTAATAGCCAAATTATCCCGATCCATAATAAAACGTCTGTACGCCGCGAGATTTACGAATGGCAGCAATGGCTCTGCCTGTATGTCTCCAATCATAAATTCCAACTCGTTATACTAATGTTCAATTAAAAGAAGACACCGAGCGGCGAGGATTTTTCGTGTCAGACAAGGAAGTCTGCCCAGGGAATACTTTTGTATTTCCAAGCAGACTGACGATGTATGACACGAAAAAGGCCGGCATAAACATCTTGTTTTAAATGGATATTAGTGTGAAACGGCGTTCCGGTCCGGGCGGTACTCCAGGGCTCCGGCCGCCGGGGGCGGATATGGCAGGAGGAGCACTGCCACAGACATAAAAGCGGGCGCCGCTTATGGAACGGCACCCGTGTTTCGGAAAAAAAGTACAAAGGCGGATGGCATCTGCCCGGTCACACGCCGAAGTAGGCGGCGAAGCCGGCGTCTATGGGAAGGATTACACCTGTGATGGCGCTGGCGACTTTGTCGTCGCAGAGGAAGAATACGCCGCCCAGGAGCTCCTCGGCGTCCACGAAGCGGCCCATGGGGGTGCCGTTCAGGATCTTCGCGCTGCGTGCCGTGGGCGTGCCGTCGTCGTTGAAGAGAAGCTTGCGGTTTTGGTTGCTCACCAGGAAGCCCGGCGCGATGGCGTTGCAGCGGATGCCGGACTTGGCAAAGTGGGTGGCAAGCCACTGGGTGAAGTTGCTGATGGCCGCTTTTGCACCGCTGTATGCGGGGATCTTGGTCAGCGGGATATAAGCGTTCATGGAGCTGACGTTCAAAATCACGCCGCTCTTGCGCTCCACCATGTCTTTGGCGAAGATTTGGGTGGGAAGAAGCGTGCCCTGGAAGTTGAGCTTGAACACAAAGTCCACGCCGGAGGGATCCAGGTCGAAGAAGGTCTTCTGGCCCTCCTTCGCCTCGTGCTGGTACTCGTCGTCCGTGGTGGCCCGGGGGTTGTTGCCGCCGGCGCCGTCCACCAGGATATCCACGGGGCCGAGATAGGCCAGAATCGCCTCGTGGGCGGCCTTGATGGAGTCGGGCTCTAAGACGTTGCACTTGTAGCCCTCCAGGCAGAAGCCCTCGCCCTTTACCTCGTCGGAGAGCTTTTTTGCCGCGTCCTCGTTGAGGTCCAGCGCGGCGACTTTACCGTACTCTCGGCCTGGGTGTGTTCATAGATTGGTAGCTCGTTGATGAACCCTGAAAAAAAGGGGTTTATCCTTGACAAAGGGGAATGAAATATCTATAATGTCTTAGATATAAACAAAACCCACTTTCAATATAACAAGGAGTGTTCATACATGGCAGAATCCAACAGGTACAGAATGAGTCGGCAGCGGCTGGAGGAGCTGCGGGCGGAGCTGAACTATATGCAGACCGTCCGGGAGAAGGAGGTCGCGGAGCAGATCAAGGAGGCGCGGTCCTTCGGAGACCTCTCGGAGAACTCCGAGTACGACGAGGCCAAGACGGAGCAGGGCAAGCTGTACTCCCGCATCGCGGAATACCAGGACCTCATCGAGCACGCCGTCATCGTGGAGGACAGCGAGGACCTGGGCAAGGTGGGCATCGGCAGCATCGTCTCCGTCCGGGACGTGGAAACCGAGGCCAACTACAAATACAAGATCGTGGGCTCCCAGGAGGCCAACCCCATGGAGGGCAAGATATCCGACGACTCCCCCTTCGGCAAGGCCCTGTACGGCCACACCGTGGGCGAGACGGTGGACGTGGACGCCCCCGCCGGGATCATCCAGTACGAGATCCTCAGCATAGAGAAATAAGGAGAATCACCATGGCAAACTACACGCCCGCGCCCGAGATGGACCTTTCGGAGATCCTGCGGGTCCGCCGGGACAAGCTCGCCGCCCTGCAAAACGAGGGCCGCGACCCCTTCACGATCACGAAATTCGACCGCACCGCGTATTCCGAGGATGTGAAGGCGGATTTTAATAAGTACGAGAACCGGCACGTTGCCGTGGCCGGGCGGGTCATGGCCAAGCGCGGCATGGGCAAGGCCATCTTCGCAGACATCCAGGACGCCAAGGGCCGCATCCAGATCTACATCCGCGCCGACTCTGTGACGCCGGAGGAATTCGCCGACTTCCGCAAGGTGGACGTGGGCGACATCGTGGGCGCGGAAGGATACGTCTTCCGCACAAAGATGGGGGAGATCTCCGTCCACTGCGAGAAGACGCAGCTCCTCAGCAAGTCCTTGCGGCCCCTTCCCGAGAAGTTCCACGGCCTCACGGACAAGGAGGTCCGGTACCGCCAGAGGTATGTGGATCTCATCGTCAACCCCGAGGTCAAGCGGACCTTTGAGCTGCGGTCAAAATTCATCAAGTTCATCCGGGACTACATGGACGGGCAGGGCTTCATCGAGGTGGAGACCCCGGTTTTAAACACTCTGGCCGGAGGCGCCGCCGCGCGGCCCTTCATCACCCACCACAACACCCTGGACATCGATATGTATATGCGCATCGCCACGGAGCTTCCCTTGAAGCGGCTCATCGTGGGCGGCATGGAGCGGGTCTATGAGATCGGCCGTATCTTCCGCAACGAGGGCATGGACACAAAGCACAACCCGGAGTTCACCACCATCGAGCTCTATGAGGCATACGCCAACCTCTTCGACATGATGGACATCGCCGAGGGCATCCTCTCCGGCGCGGCCCTGAAGCTCAGAGGCGACTACCGCATCACCTGGCAGGGGGAGAACATCGACCTGACCCCCGGCTGGCGGAGGCTCACCATGGTGGACGCGGTGCGCGAATATGTTGGCGCGGACTTCAGCGCCGTCACCGACGACGGGGAGGCCGTGGAGCTTGCAAAGTCCGTGGGCGTGGAGCTCTCCCCCACCGCCGACCGAACTTGGGGCAACGCCCTCTACGCCTGCTTCGACCAGAAAGTGGAGGAAAAGCTCATCCAGCCCACCTTCATCACCATGTACCCGGTAGAGGTCTCGCCCCTCACAAAGCGCAGCCCCCAGGACCCCCGCCTCACCGAGCGGTTCGAGCTCTTCATCTGCCGCAGCGAGATGGCCAACGCCTACTCCGAGCTCAACGACCCCATCGACCAGCGGGAGCGCTTCATGAAGCAGCTGGAGCTCCGCGACCGCGGCGACGACGAGACGGAGATGCTGGACGAGGACTTCCTCACAGCCTTAGAGTACGGCATGCCCCCCACCGGCGGCATGGGCATGGGCATCGACCGTTGCGCCATGCTGTTGACGGGGGCGGACTCCATAAGGGACGTGATTTTGTTCCCGACGATGAAGCCCCTTGCAGACTAAATCCTAAAATAGTTTCACAGCTCTCGATATATCTCAATAATACGCACCGTTCTATTCAAAAAAGTTTCATTTTAAAAACTCAAAATTCTCCATTACCCCACCATTACCCCATTTGCTTTTATTACCCCAAAATGGGGCAGGGGTAACATAGTGCAAAAAAAATAGGGGAACCGCCCACACCGGACGGTTCCCCTGCTCTTTACCTCACACCACACCAAGGAAATCCCCGTTCCTGACGTGCTCCTCATACACCCTCTTGATACTCTTAAGACTGCAAAGAGCAACATCTTTGGCGTGAGCGGTGCTAACTTTGTTGTCACTGGTGCTGGTACTATCGACAACTCTGACAAAGATGCTCCTAGCGTTTTTGCTCTGACCGGCAAAGGCAACCTCACTATTGAGGAAGGCGTTACCATCAAAGGCAAAGGTGGCGTAGATATTAAGAATACTGCCGAAGGCACAGTAACCGTCATGCATACGCCGCCCCAAAACTACACCCATTCCGGCGTACTCCTACACCCTGACCGCGTAAATCCTACACCTTCACC
>CANQKZ010000099.1 GCA_947624585.1 uncultured Oscillospiraceae bacterium
TCAGCTCCATCATGATCGGTATCATCACCTATATATCCGTCCTGGAGCGCACCAAGGAGATCGGCATCCTCCGCGCCATCGGCGCCTCGCGCCGGGACGTGAGCCGTGTGTTCAACGCGGAGACACTGATCGTGGGCTTCGGCGCGGGAGTCATCGGCATTGGCGCGTCCCTGCTCATACTGCTGCCCATCAACCTCATTCTCCACCGCCTGACGGGCATCAACGATCTGTCCGCCGTCCTTCCCGCCGCGGGCGGGGTGATCCTGGTGGTCATCTCCATGGTCCTCACCTTCGTGGCGGGCCTGGTCCCATCGGGCATCGCCGCCAAGAAGAACCCGGTGGAGGCGCTGAGAACGGAATAAAAACAACAAAACACAAATCCGCCCCGGCACACGCCGGGGCGGAAGCTTATACTAATATCCAATTAAGACGAGACATTCGCGACGGTCTTTTTTGCATCATACTTCGTCAGACCGCTTGGAAATACATATAGTATTCCCTGCGCGTTCTTTCTCGTCTGATGCAAAAAATCCTCGCCGCTCAGTGTCTCCTTTCAATTGGATATTAGTATTATACCGATTTTGTGATCTCCCTGATTTCCTGAATGAGGTCCTCCGGCATACCGCGCGGTCCCCGGACGGCGTTGACGCCGTGGTGGATGAGCACGTCCCGGGGGATGGGAGGGTCATAAATTTGCAACACACGCAGACGCATCATTCGCCTCATACGGACGTTCTCGTCCGCGTACTCCCGGGGAATGTCCACCTCCAACGCCTCACACCGGTACACTATGCCGGACACCGGGGCGGCCATGTAGATGTACACCGCGTCGCCCACATGGACGGAGCTGGACTGCTTCCAGAATATAGTGCTGTCCTCGCTCTCCCGAAGGGCCTGGGCAATGTCGAAATAGGCGGGATTTGCGGGAATGAGCCAGTCGGTGATGTGTTTTCCGCCCCCGGAGGTGAGCTGGTAGCTCAAATCGATGAGCGGCGTGATGTCCTTATACGCCACGGTACCGTCCAATAGGACGGTGATCCAGCTCTGGCGGTTCATGTGGTATCCGGGCAGGATCCCCACGCCGTCCCGCAGGACGCCGGACAGCAGGGAATCGCATTTGAGATTCACCACGTCTACCGATCCCTCCCCGGGGACGCCGAGGCGGGACCGGGGTACGTCCATGAAGAGGGCGTACCACTTGCCGGACCTCTCGTGGCGCAGGACCTGAAAGGCGGGGGCGGTGACAAAGGGCCTGTCCGGCGCGGTGCCGTATTTCCTTTTGGCGTAGCTGAGCAGGCGGGACTTCATGTGGGCCACGGGACACCATCCTCTCGTTGATTCCGTCAGATTATTACAGCGTCAGATCTTCGCCTCCAGCCCGTTGACCTCCACCGTGGCGCCCACGGGCAGAAGCAGGAACTTCTTCCCGTCGATGACGCGGGATTCCAGGCGGAAGCTGTCCTCGGGGGACACGGAGACGGTCAGCTCCTCGGTCTTGATGACCAGCTTCTTCTCGTCGATGACGTTCTCCGGCTTTATGGGGGCGCCCTCGCCCAGGGCCTCGCCGCAGCGCTCCTTGAAGGTGGCAACGGCGGCCTCGGACACGCCGCAGTCGGTGAGCATATCGCCCAGCTCCCGGGCGGTCAGGGCCAGGGGCTCGGGGACCTTGTCCTCCCGGTGCTCGCGGATGCGGGCGGCCAGCTGCTCGTTGACGGAGCGGACCACCTCGAAGCCGCATTCGTCCCCCAGAGCGGCGGACAGGGTGTTCTCAAAAGCCTCCCTCTGCTCGGCGGCGGACAGGGGCAGCTGGGCGTTGAACACGCCGGATATGAAGTCCCCGTGGGCGTCGGAGGCGTTTTTGGTGTAGAAGAGGGCGTTGTAGATGTTGGCTCGCCGGTCGTCAAAGGCCGGGAACATAAAGCCCAGCTCCGTGGGCACGATCACCTGCCCGGCGGGGGAGGTGTGGAACTCGTTGTCCCCGGGGAAGTACTGGAGCTCCGGCTTTATGTCCTTCGTGGGGCACACGGCGCAGAGGATGTAGGAGAAGACCTCCTCGCTGTCGCCCTCCGAATCGTCCTTGCCCTTTTTGGGCACGTCGTAGGTGTCGTGGGCCAGGAGGATCACATAATTCGTGTCCTCTAAGTCCGTGGAATCGATGATCCTCCGGTACAGGGCCTGACGGGCCTCACCGTTTTGGAGCTTGGAGGACCGCAGCTCCATAAGAAGCCGGTGCTCCTCGCTGTCCTGCACCTGCTCGGTGGAGAACACCACGTCGATGAGGTTCTTCCCCAGCGCCCCGGAGACGCACTTTTTCAGAAGTCCCAGATATTTCTCCTGCTCCGACTGGGGCATCAGGGACAGGGGCTCGTCTATGTCGGCGATGATCTCCTTGTTGGAGTTGACATAACATCCACAGATGCGGCTCACCGCCATCCGCTCCGGCTTCATATGCCGCCGGAGCTCGGCAATTTCCTTTTGTGTCATGATTTTCCTCCTTGGAAAGATGTAGATATCATTATAGCACATTCGCCCCCGCGATTCAACGGACAAATCGGACAAAATCTGAAGTTGACAGGAAAGATAATTTAAATTACTTAAGAACAATTGACAAATAGGTGAAAACATGGTATACTCCCGTTGGAAGCAAAAGGGGAGGGGCGATTTGGCCGCGTTTTTGCGGGCGGAGGGAAAATTAATCTTTTAAAACCCATAGAATCGGTTGACTTTGCGCCGCCGGGATGGTATTCTATAGAATCGGAGTAATTTGATATGGAGCATCGTCATGTGGTACAGCGACAAGTGGAAAGATTATGAGCTCATCGACTGCTCGGGCGGCGAGCGGCTGGAGCGTTGGGCGGATCGGATTTTGATCCGGCCCGACCCCCAGGTGATCTGGGATACGCCCAGGCGGGACCCCCGCTGGCGTCAGGCGGACGCCAGGTATCAGCGGTCTTCCGCCGGTGGCGGGGCCTGGGACAAGCGGGACGTGCCGGTCAGCTGGCAGGTCCGCTACGGGGAGCTCACGTTCAATGTAAAGCCCATGAACTTCAAGCACACCGGCCTTTTTCCGGAACAGGCGGTGAACTGGGACTGGGCCATGGAGAAGATCGGGAGCGCCGGGCGGCACGTCTCGGTGCTGAATCTGTTTGCCTACACCGGCGCCGCCACCGTGGCGGCGCTGAAGGCGGGGGCCTCCGTCTGTCATGTGGACGCGGCAAAGGGCATGGTCCAGTGGGCCAAGGAGAACGCCGCCGCCTCGGGCGTGGCGGACAGGGGCGTCCGTTGGATCGTGGACGACTGCGCAAAGTTTGTGGAGCGGGAGATCCGCAGGGGGCGCAAATATGACGCCATCATCATGGACCCGCCCAGCTACGGGCGCGGACCGGGGGGCGAGGTGTGGAAGCTGGAGGCGAATCTCATGCCCTTCGTGCGCCTGTGCGCCGGGGTGCTCAGCGAAAAGCCCCTCTTTGTGCTGATAAACTCCTACACCACGGGCCTTTCCGCCTCCACCATAAGCTATGTGGCGGAGACTGCCTTCGCGGAAAGGGGAGGACGCGCCGAGGCTCAGGAGCTGGGCCTTCCTGTCAGCGCCACGGGGCTGTGCCTGCCCTGCGGCGCGGCGTGCCGGATGGAATTTTGATCAAAGCTGGAACGGATATGGAAAACATTGCTATCAATATAGACAACGTCACATTTTTCTACACTCCCGAGGACGGGGAAGAGGCTCCGCGCGATGTGCTGTCAAATGTGAGCTTGAAAATCGAAAAGGGCTCCTTTGTGGCGGTTTTGGGACACAACGGGTCGGGGAAATCCACCCTGGCGCGGCATCTGAACGCGCTGTTGCTGCCCAAGGGCGGGTCCGTGACCGTGTTCGGCATGGACACGAGGGACGAGGCGCTGACGCTGGAGATCCGCCGCCGGGTGGGGATGGTGTTCCAGAACCCGGACAACCAGATCGTCTCCAACGTGGTGGAAGAGGATGTGGCTTTCGCCCCGGAGAACCTGGGCATCCCCACGCCGGAGATCAGAAAAAGGGTGGACGAGGCTCTGCGCGCCGTGGGGCTCTATGAGTTCCGCGCTCACGCGCCGCACCTGCTGTCCGGCGGGCAGAAGCAGAGGATCGCCATCGCCGGTGTGCTGGCCATGCGCCCAAAATGCGTGGTCTTCGACGAGCCCACCGCCATGCTGGACCCCCGGGGGCGGAGGGACGTGATGGATATCATCGAGCGGATGAAGAACGGGCTGGGCTCCACCGTGATCCTCATCACCCACCACATGGAGGAGGCCGCCCAGGCCGACCGGGTGGTGGTCATGTCTGACGGGAAGGTGGTCATGGACGGCGCCCCCCGGCAGATCTTCACCCGGGTCCGGGAGCTGGAGGACCTGGGCCTCACCGTCCCGGGCACCGTGAAGCTCATGTGGGAGCTGCGGAACCGGGGCGTGGACGTGCCGCTGGCGGCGCTGACGGCGGACGAGTGCGCCGGGGCGCTGGCGGAACATTTCAAAGCGAATAACCGGGCGACATCTGCGTGACGGAGCCGCACCGAGAAGGAATTGAACATGAACGAACCCATTTTGAAGGTCGAAAATCTGACACATATCTACTCGCCCGGGACGCCGTTTGAGATGACGGCGCTGGACAATATCGATCTGGACATCTACAAGGGCGAGATTTTGGGCATCATCGGGCACACGGGGTCGGGGAAATCCACCCTTATACAGCACCTGAACGCCCTCATCAAGCCCACCTCCGGGCGGATATTGCTGGAGGGACGGGACATCAACGAGTCCAAGCAGTCGGTCCGGGAGGTCCGGGGGAAGGTGGGGCTGGTGTTCCAGTACCCGGAATATCAGCTTTTTGAGGAGACGGTCTACAGGGACATTGCCTTTGGGCCGAAAAACATGAAGCTGGACCCCGCCGAGATCGACCGGCGGGTGCGGCTGGCCGCCCGGTTCACCGGGGTGGAGGAATCGCTTCTGGAGCGGTCCCCCTTCGATCTGTCCGGCGGGCAGAAGCGGAGAGTCGCCATCGCCGGGGTCATCGCCATGATGCCGGAGGTGCTGGTACTGGATGAGCCCATGGCGGGACTGGATCCGGGGGGCCGGGAGGAGATCATGGAGAACATCATGACCTATCACAGAGAGACCGGCGCCGCCATCGTCATCGTCACCCATTCCATGGAGGAGGCCGCCAGCCGGGCGGACCGGATGGCGGTGCTGAGCCATGGGAAGGTCGCCATGACCGGCACACCCGAGGAGGTCTTCGCCCGGGGAGAGGAGCTGCGGCGCATGGGCCTTGCCACCCCCGTGATGACCGACGTGGCGGATAAGCTCCGGGCTCTGGGCGTGGAGCTGCCCGGCACGGTGTACACCGTGGAGCAGATGGTCTCCGCCCTCATGGAACTGGAAGGGGGGAAACGCCGTGCTTAAGGACGTGACTCTGGGACAGTATTTTCCCGGGGATTCCGTGGTCCACAGGCTGGACCCGCGCACCAAGATACTTCTTGTGATCCTCTACATCGCGGCCCTCTTCAACGCCGAGAGCTGGGTCGGCTACGGCGTCATGCTGGTGTGTTTGGGCGCCGCCATCGCGGTTTCCGGGATAAGGCTTTCCTCCATGGTCAGGGGGCTCAAGCCCATCGTGTTTATCGTGATCCTCACATCTCTCCTGAATCTCTTCTACTCCACCGGGGAGGTGCTGGTCCAGTTCTGGATCTTCAAGATCACCCGGGAGGGCATCAAGGCGGCGATCCTCATGGCGGCGCGGCTGGTCATGCTGGTGATGGGCACCTTCATGCTGACCTACACCACCTCGCCCATCATGCTGACCTACGGGCTGGAGCTGCTGTTGAACCCCCTCAAGAAGCTGAAGGTCCCGGTCCACGAGCTTGCCATGATGATGAGCATGGCCCTCCGGCTCATCCCCACCCTCATCGAGGAGACGGACAAGATCATGTCCGCCCAGAAGGCCAGGGGAGCGGAGTTCGACACGGGAAATCTCATCGACAAGGCCAAGGCCATGCTGCCCATACTGGTGCCGCTGTTCCTGTCCTCCTTCCGGAGGGCCGACGAGCTGGCCACCGCTATGGAGGCCCGGTGCTACCACGGCGGGGAGGGGCGGACGCGGCTCAATGTGCTGAAGCTGGCCTTCCGGGACTACGCCGCCCTTGTTCTGGGCGTCCTGGTTCTGGCCGGGATCGTTGTGCTCGCGAGGTTCGGACTATGAGGAACATCGCCATGCGCCTGCGGTACGACGGCACGGCTTACCACGGCTGGCAGGTGCAGAAAAATGACATCACCGTGGCCGAGACGGTGGAGAACGCGCTTTTTAAACTCACCGGCGAGCGCGTCCGGGTCACCGGCTGCGGCAGGACCGACGCCGGGGTCCACGCCCTGCGCTACTGCGCCAATTTCAAATCGGAGAAGTGCTCCATTCCCGTAGGCCGCCTGCCCCTGGCGCTGAACTCCCGGCTTCCCCGGGATATCGCCTGTGTCGACGCTGTGGACGCGCCGGAGGATTTCAACGCCATCCTGTCCTGTAAGAAGAAGGAATACACCTACCGCATCATGAACACCCGCATCCCCGACCCCTTTGAGCGGGACCGGGCCTACTTCTACCCGGCGCCGCTGAAGGCGGACGTGATGCGCCTTGCGGCGTCACAGTTCGTGGGGACCCACGACTTTGCCGCCGTGCGGAGTGTGGGGACGGAGACGAGGACCACGGTGCGGACCGTGTACTGGTGCGAGATCGAGCGGGACGGGCCGCGCATATCCATGCGTGTGTGCGCCGACGGGTTTTTGTACAACATGGTCCGGGCCATCATGGGCACGGTGATCTACTGCTCCGAGGGCAAGCTGGACCCCCTGGAGATCCCCGCCCTTCTGGAGACCCGGGACCGGCGGCTCACCGGACCGACCGTGCCGCCCCAGGGGCTGTATCTGAGCCGCATCTGGTACGACGGGGCTGTGGGAGAGATGATGGACCGGCCGTGAGGGTTTTGCGGTTCAGGTTATAGAATTATTTGCAAAATGTTCAAAAACGTGCTATAATAATATGCTACAATTATTTACTGAAAAGCATTAAGGAGACGTCATGGAGGAGAAGCGGAAGAAAAACAGGAGCCTTTTCAGGCTGCTTCTCATAGGGCTGCTTTTGGCGGCGGCTCTGGCGGCTGTGGCGCTGGCGGTGGTGAGCCGGGAGCGCGGCGGAATACGGGAGCTGTGGCGGGAGCTCCGGGGGGAGAAGAGGGTCTCGGAGTTCTTCTTCGAGAACGCCTCCCACGGGGACGCCGCTGAGATGGACCTGGGGCTGGCCGTTGCCACGGACTCGGGGCTCTACCTCTTTGACGAGACCGGGGAGATCGTCCTGAGCCGCCTCTACGCCTGGCAGAAGCAGGCTCTGGCAAGGGCGGGGGACTACGGCGCCGTCTACGACGTGGGCGGCACAACGGTGATCTTCTTCAATTCCAAAAAGATCCTCACCGAGATCGATATGCCCTACGCGGTGGTGTCGGCCTCCGTCAACGATCTGGGGTATCTGGCCGTCTGCACCGAGGCGGACGGGTACAAGGGGGCCGTGACGGTGTACAACTCCCTGGGCACGGCCATCTACCGGTGGTCCGCCGGGAATTCCCGGGTGCTGTCCGCCAGGGTGTCCGGGCGGGATGAGCTGCTGGTACTGACCGTCGGCAACGACGGGAGCCGCCTGGTGCTTTGCGAGATGGACAGGGAGGACAAGGTGGCGGAGTACACCTTCCCCGGCCTTATGATTGACATGGTTTTCACCCGCTCCGGGGTCACGGCCATCACCACCTCGTCCCTCATCGGCCTGTCCGGCAAGCTTGAGGAGCGGTGGAGCATCGATTTTGAGGAAAGATTTTTGGAAAAGTATGTGCTGACGGAGGATCTGAGCGCCGTGGCCCTCACCGACTACCAGGTGGGCGGCGGGCGTACGCTGGAGACCATCACCGCCGGGGGCGACACCCGGGGTGCCATCGCCCTCGGGGAAGATCCGGTGGATATGGATGTGCGGGATGGCCGCGTGGCCGTTCTCACCTCTGACCGGGTGACGGTGTACTCCGGGACCCTGGAGAAGTCGGACGGGTATCCCTGCGATTTCGGGGCGGAGCACGTGAGCCTGCGCCCGGACGGGAGCGTCGTCTGCGCCGGGTCCTTCTCGGCCTATGTTTACGGAAATGACCGGCAGCCGGAGGAACCGGGGGAGAACGGGGACGGCGCCTGATACTTATATACTTATATAAAGTACAAAGGAGGATCCTGCCATGAGCTTAGCCATCGACCTGGTGCTCGCAGGTATCGTCATCGTGTGCGGATGGAGGGGATTCCGCACGGGGATCATAAACGGGGTCTGCTGGATCCTGGCGGTGGTCATCGCCATCTACGGGGCGAATCTTCTGGCAAATGCTTTCTACACGGAGTTTTCCGACATCGTGGAGCCCTTCGCCCTCACCGTGGTGGAGAAGGCAGTCTACGGCGGCGGTGAGACGGAGGATGGGGAGCAGACGGAGGACGTGTCCGCCGTGGATGAGCGGGAGAAGCTGGACGTGTACACCGTCTCCAAGCAGGTCCTGGACGGCTTCGGTATGGCCGACGGCGCCTCCGAGTCCATCGCCAGGGACGTGGCCTCCGCCCACTCCAGGGTCAACAACGAGATGGAGGCCGAGCTTACGAACCGGGTCTGCGCGCGGCTCTCCTTTGTGATGCTGTTCACTATCGCTTTCATTCTCATCGCCATCGTTTTCACGGTGATCGGGAACATCGTGGACCTGTCCTTCGGTCTTCCGGGACACGAGAACCTGAACCACGTCACCGGCGCTGCCCTGGGCGTCATCCGGGCGTTCCTGCTGCTGCTGGTCATCGGCTGTATCGGCCGGTACGCGGGGCTCGTGATCCGTGCGGACGTGATGGGGAGGACGCTGATCCTCTCAAAGCTTGTGGAGACAAACAGGATCGCCCAGATGCTGGGGATTTGAGAAAAACCCGAGCCCTTCGGAATAGTTGAAACACCCCTTTTCAGGAAAGGAATCTGATTAAATGGAACCTACACTTTGCGCCCATTGTCACAAGAACGTGGCGGTGATATACGTCACCAAAATCGAAAACGGCAGGACCACCAGCGAGGGCCTGTGCCTGAAGTGCGCCCGGGAGCTGGGGATGAAGCCGGTGGACGACTTCATGCAGAAGATGGGTATCACCGACGACGACATCGAGAACATGGCCGGGGAGATGATGGAAGCTTTCGGCGGCGCCGAGGATGTGCCGGAGACCGATGGGGACGACGAGTCCGGCAAGACCGCCACCTTCCCGTTTCTGGGCAAGCTTTTCGGCGCTCAGGATATGAACCAGAACCCCGTCCAGGGCGGAGGCGGCTCCGACAGGGGCGACAAGAGCCGGCACAAGGATCGGGAGAAGAAGCGCAAATACCTGGACACCTACTGCATCTCCCTGACAAACCGGGCCCGGGAGGGCAAGCTGGACCGGATCGTGGGCCGGGAGGAGGAGATGGAGCGGGTCATCCAGATTTTGAACCGCCGCCAGAAGAACAACCCCTGCCTCATCGGCGAGCCGGGCGTTGGCAAGACGGCCATCGCCGAGGGTCTGGCCATCCGCATCAACGAGGGAGACGTCCCCTACAAGCTCCGGGACAAGGAGGTATACCTCTTAGACCTCACGAGCCTCGTGGCGGGGACCCAGTTCCGGGGACAGTTCGAGTCCCGGATGAAAGGGCTCATCGAGGAGATCAAATCCATCGGCAACATCATCCTGGTCATCGACGAGGTCCACACCCTGGTGGGCGCCGGGGACGCCGAGGGGTCCATGAACGCGGCCAATATCCTGAAGCCCGCCCTGTCGAGAGGGGAGATCCAGGTCATCGGCGCCACCACTTTCAACGAGTACAGGAAGCACATCGAGAAGGACTCCGCTCTGGAGCGTCGGTTCCAGCCGGTGACGGTGACGGAGCCCTCCATCGAGGAGGCCATACAAATCATCAAGGGCATCGCCCACTACTACGAGCAGTACCACGGGGTGCGCATCTCCGACGCCATGTGCCGTCAGGCGGTGATCCTGTCCGAGCGGTACATCACCGACCGGTTCCTGCCGGACAAGGCCATCGACCTCATTGACGAGGCGTGCTCCGACGTGAACCTCAAGTGCAAGAACTACGCGAGGCTGGCGGAGATCGACCGGGAGCTGGCGGATATCTCCAGGGAGCGGGATATGCTCTTAGAGCGCCCGGAGTCCGACTCCAGCCCCTACGTGGAGGAGGACTATGCCAGGCTCGCCAAGCTCCGTGGCCGGGAGATCGCCATCGCCGACGAGAAGCAGAAACTCCAGGCCCAGGGGATGCCGGAGCTGGGTATGGACAACTTCGCCCGCATCATCGAGCTGTGGACCAAGATCCCCGCCTCCTCCATCCGGGAGGACGAGCACGAGAGGCTTGCGCATCTGGACGAGCGGCTGAAGGCACACA
>CANQKZ010000100.1 GCA_947624585.1 uncultured Oscillospiraceae bacterium
CACCAGTCCCCCCGGGTGCTGGCCCGTGGTGCGCTTGACGCCCACGCACCCCAGCGCCAGGCGGGTCTCCTCCGCCTTGGAGGCGGTCTTCCCTGTTTTTTCCAGATATTTCTTCACATACCCATAGGCCGTCTTCTCCGCCACGCCCCCGATGGTCCCGGCCCGGAACACGTGGTCGGAGCCGAAGAGCTCGTTGGTGTACCTGTGGGCGTTGGCCTGGTACTCGCCGGAGAAGTTCAGGTCGATGTCCGGCACCTTGTCGCCGCCGAAGCCAAGGAAGGTCTCGAAGGGGATGTCGAACCCGTCCTTCTTGTACTCCGTGCCGCAGACGGGGCAGATCTTGTCGGGCATATCCGCGCCGCAGCCGTAGCCCTGGTCGGTGACGAACTCGGTGTTCTTGCAGTTGGGGCACCGGTAGTGGGGCGGCAGGGAGTTGACCTCGGTGATGCCGGACATGAAGGCCACGATGGAGGACCCCACGGACCCCCGGGAGCCCACCAGATACCCGTGGGCAAGAGAATCCTGCACCAGCTTCTGGGCGGACATATAGATCACGTCGTAGTGCCGGGAGAGGATGTCGTGGAGCTCCTGCTCCACGCGGGAGGTGACGATCTCCGGCGGGTTCTCCCCGTAAAGCTCACGCATCTTCCCATACACCAGGTCCTTGAGCTGCTGCTCGGAGTTTTCAATCTTCGGCGGGTACAGCACTCCCGCCGGGGGCAGCGGCCGCACCGTGTCGCACATCTCGGCGATTTTCCGGGGGTTGTCTACCACCACCTCCCTGGCCCGGTCCCCCAGGTAGGCAAATTCCTCCAGCATCTCGTCGGTGGTGCGGAAGTAGATGGGCAGGGGCTTGTCCCCGTCCTCAAATTCCTTCGCCACCAGGAGCACGTGCCGGAAGATCTCGTCCTCCGGGTCCAGGAAATGGACGTCCCCGGTGGCGACGGTGGGTTTGCCCAGCTCGTCCCCCAGTTCCAGGATGCGCCGGTTGAAGTCCCGCAGCTCCTCCTCGTCCTTGGCACGGGGCCGGTCGCCCCGGAGCATAAACATATTGTTGCAGATGGGCTGTATCTCCAGATAGTCGTAAAATTGCGCCACGCGCCGGAGCTCAAACCGGCTCCTGCCGTCCACCAGCGTCTGGAAGACCTCCCCCGCCTCGCAGGCGGAGCCGATGATCAGCCCCTCCCGGTACTTCATGATGACGGATTTCGGCATGATGGGGTTGGTGTGCAGGTGCTCTAAGTGGCTGGCGGTGACGATCTTGTAGAGGTTCTTGACCCCCGCCTGGGTCCGGGCCAGCACGATGATGTGCTGGGGTCTCGGGCGGCGGCGGGAGGCGCTGCGCTGGCGGTCCTCCCGGATGGCGGGGTCGATCTCCGAAAGCCTCGTGACACCCCTCTCCGCCAGCTGGAGGGCGAAGCGGGCAAAGATGAGCCCGCAGGTCAGCGCGTCGTCGGAGGCGCGGTGGTGGTTGAAATCGGGCAGTCCAAGATTGCCCGCCACCATGTCCAGCTTGTGGGCCCGGAGGTTTGGCAGCATCCCCTGGGCCATGGTCAGCGTGTCGATGTAGGTGGGGTCGAAGGCCATCCCGTGGCGGCGGCACACCTCGTCGATGAAGCCGATGTCGAAATTGGCGTTGTGGGCCACGAAGGGCAGTCCCCCGGCGAAGGCCAGGAGGTCCCGGACCGCCGTCTCCTCGTCCGGCGCCCCGGCCACCATGTCGCTCGTGATGCCGGTGAGGTTTGTCACCTCCGCCGGGATGGGCCTTTTCGGGTCCACAAAGGTCTGGAACCGGTCCACCTCCCGCCCGCCGTGGAAGCGGACGGCGCCGATCTCGGTGATGGCGTCCCTGCGGGAGGAAAGACCCGTGGTTTCGATGTCGAAGGCCACGAAGTCCTGGGACAGCGGCCCGTCGCCGGGGCCCATCAGGGCCACCCGGTCGTCCACGTCGTTTATGTAGTACCCCTCCACACCGTAGAGGATCTTGATCTTGTCCCCCGCCGCCTTCATGGCGTCCGGGAAGGACTGGCACACGCCGTGGTCGGTGATGGCGATGGCCGGGTGTCCCCAAGCGATGGCCCGCTTCACCGCCTCCTTGGTGTCGGTCACCGCGTCCATGGCGCTCATCTTCGTGTGCAGATGGAGCTCCACCCGCTTCACCGCCGCCGTGTCCTGCCGGGGCGGCTTGTCCGGGGCCTGGGCCACGGCGTAGGGCTCCAGCACCAGGTCGTTGTCAAAGCGGTTGAAGAGCATGGACCCCTGACAGGTGACGGTCATGCCCGCCTCGATGGTCTTGGCCGCCGCCTTGGTCTGGTCGTCCTTGATGAATTTGGAGACGCGCACGGAGCCTGTGCCGTCCGTCATGTCGAAGCTCAAAACAAGCGCGCCGCTGCGCACCTCCTTGGAGTTGACGGCGAACACCTTGCCCGTGACGGTGACGCGGCCCGACTCCAGGGTCAGATCACCCATGGGCGTCTCAGCGCTCTTGGTCACCTTGCCGAAGATGGCCTTTCCCGGCTTTGGACCGGCGGAGGACTTCCCGCCCCCGGCCTTGCCGGACTTCCCGGCGTCCTTCCCCTCCGGCTTTCTCTCCGGCGCTTTCACCCGGAGGGTACACCGGGAGAGACCGTAGTCCCGCTCCACCCGGCGTTCCACCATGGAGGCGTACACCGGCGGCAGGCTCCGGTCGAAGCTGACGTCCAGCGTCATGGTCCTCCGCTCCCGCTCCACTGTGGCACCGGTGACCTTCCCGTGGCTCAGCGTCTCCACCGGGGCCCCGCAGTCGGAGAGGGACGGGAACATCTCCAAGAGGTCAACATAATCCATATCTCACTCCCCGCTTTCCCCAATCATCTCCAAAAGTCCCTCCGCCAGCCGCTCGTAGGGCAGTTTTTTCACGAACCGCCCCTTTTTGAAGAGGACGCCCTCCCCGTCGCCTCCGGCCACACCGAAATCCGCCTCCCGGGCCTCCCCGGGTCCGTTGACGACGCAGCCCATGACGGCCACGGTGATGTCCCTTTTGCAGTTTTTCAGCCTGGATTCCACCTCGTTTGCCAAAGCGACCAGGTCGATCTTCGTCCTGCCGCAGGTGGGACAGGACACGAACTTGACGCCGCCGGAGCGGACTCCCGCGGCCTTGAGAATGGCGATGCCCGCCTCCACCTCCCGTTCCGGGTCGGCGGTGAGGCTGACTCGCACCGTGTCCCCGATGCCCTCGGAGAGGAGCGTTCCTATACCCACGGCGGAGTTGACGGTCCCCAGATATTCGGTGCCCGCCTCGGTGACCCCCAGGTGCAGGGGGTAGTCGGTCCTTTGGGCCATGAGCCTGTACGCCTCCACGGTCCGGCGGACGGTGGAGGACTTGACTGACACGGCGATGTCTCCGAAACCCACGTCCTCCAGAAGACGGGCGTGGTTCAGGGCGCTCTCCACCATGGCTTCCGCCGTGGGGCCGCCGTATTTTGCCAGAAGCTCCCGTTCCACGGACCCGGAGTTGACGCCGATGCGGATGGGCACATGACGCGCCTCGCAGGCTCTGGCCACGGCCCGGACCCGGTCGGCGGAGCCGATATTGCCGGGATTGATGCGCACCTTGTCCACCCCGCCGTCCAGAGACGCCAGGGCCAGCCTGTAGTCAAAATGGATGTCCGCCACCAGGGGGATGTGGATGCGCTTTCTGATCTCCCCCACCGCCTTCGCGGCCGCCATATCCGGCACCGCCACGCGGATGATGTCGCACCCGGCTTTTTCCAGCCGCAGGATCTGCGAAACCGTGGCCTCCACGTCGTCCGTCCTTGTGTTGCACATGGACTGAACGGATATGGGCGCACCGCCGCCGATCTCTACCCCGCCAACATTGATCTTTCGTGTCATTTCAGTTCCCTTTTTCTGTCTGCAAAATATAAACGAGCCGCCGATTTCGCCGCACGGCCTATCTTACGTATTTCATCACATCGCTGATCATGATGACCGCCGTGAGCCCCAGCAGGGCCACCATCCCGGCGGCGTGGACCCAACCCTCATATTTGGGGTCGATCTGGCGCCGGAAAAGGAGCATGGCGATGGCGTTCAGGAAGACGAACAGGAGCCGACCCCCGTCGAGAGCGGGGATGGGCAGCAGATTCATCACCGCCAGGTTCACGGCGATGAGGGCGATGAGGTAAAAGACCTGTTCCAGGGCGGCGGCCTTGGAATTTGTCTGCTCCTCCGCCTCCCGGCCCGTTTCGTTGATGATGCCCATGATGCCCACGGCCCCGGACATATCCTTCAGCCCCACGGCCCCGGTGACCAGGTCAGTCAGGCCCATCCACACGGAGCGGACGAAATTCACGGAGGTGTATAAGGTGTATTGAAGCTTCACCGGAGGCGTGGCCTCCGCCGTCCCGAAGGTGACGCCGTAGCGGAACCCGTCGGCGTACTGGGCGGGCTTCAGGCCGTAATCCTGAAGCAGGATCTTCTCCCCGTCCCGGACCACCACCATATCCACGGTCTGTCCGGCCCTCTGCATATATATGGAGAAATCGGAGGAGGAGTAGATCCTGTGCCCGTCGATGGACCAGATCTTATCTCCCGCCTCGATGCCGTTTTCCGCGTAGAGGAACCCGTCCACCGTCTCCACCACCTCGTTTGTGACGAATGCTTGGGCGGAGGAGTAGATGACGCCCACGATGAGAACGCCGATGAGGAAGTTCATGGCCGGTCCGGCCACTAAGATGACGGCCTTCTGCCACCAGGGCCGGTTGAAGAAGGCCCGGGGGTCCGCCTCGCCGCCCTCCTCCGCGCCGTCCTCCCCCTCCATGGCACAGTAGCCGCCGATGGGCAGAGCGCGGAGGGCGTACAGCGTCTCGCCGTACTGCCGCTTCCAAAGGGCGGGGCCCATGCCGATGGAGTACTCGTTGACCTTCACCCCGCAAGCCTTGGCGGCGATGAAGTGGCCCAGCTCGTGGAGGGCGATGAGCAGTCCGAAGGCCAGGATGCCGATGATGATATACATTCTCAGTCCACCTTTATCGCTTCCCGCGTGAGAGCGTCGGCGGCCAGGATGTCCTCCACCGAATCCGCGGGGTATTTTCCAAAGTCAGATACGGCGCGCTCCACCGTGTCCGGAATGTCCATAAATCCGATCTTTCCGTCCAGGAACGCCCGGACGGCCATCTCATTGGCGGCGTTCATCACCGCCGGGGCCGCGTCGGCGCGTGGAGCGGTGTCCAGGGCGATTTTCAGGCACCGGAATTTGTCGAGATCCGGCTTTTCAAAGGTCAGTGCGCCGATTTTGGCAAGGTCCAGCTCCCCCGCCAGGGAGGGCAGACGCGCGGGGTAAGTCAGCGCCAGCTGGATGGGCAGGCGCATATCCGGGACGCCCATCTGGGCGATCACCGAGTTGTCCGTAAACTCCACGGCGGAGTGTACGATACTCTGGGGGTGGACCAGGACGGTGATCCGCTCCGGTCCCACGTCGAAAAGGTGCATGGCCTCGATGACCTCCAGCCCCTTGTTCATCATGGAGGCGGAGTCGATGGTCACCTTGGCGCCCATGTCCCAGTTGGGGTGCCGGAGGGCACGCTGGGGGGTGACGTTGTAAAGCTCTTCTTTGGATAACGTGCGGAAGGGTCCGCCGGAGGCGGTGAGCAGGATGCGCTTGACCTCGCTCTTCGCTCCCCCCGCAAGGCACTGGAAGATGGCGGAATGCTCCGAGTCCACGGGGATGAGCTGGCAGCCATTCTCCGCAATTTCGCGCTTGACGATGCGCCCGGCGCAGACAAGCGTCTCCTTGTTGGCAAGGGCGATGCGCCGATTCCCCGCCCGGACAGCCGCGAGGGTGGGCAGAAGCCCCGCCACGCCCACGAGGGACGACTCCACGATGTCCGCCTCCAGCGCGGCGCACTCGCAGACGCCCTCCACGCCGGACAGGACCCGTGTTCCGGTGTCGGCCACCCGGGCGCACAGGTCCCGGGCGGCAGATTCGTCGGCCATGGCGGCCAAAACAGGGTGAAATTCCCGGATCTGCGCCTCCATCAGGTCCACGTTTCTGTTGGCCGTCAGGGCGGCGATGCGGATGTTCAAAAGCCGCGCCGCCTCCAGGGTCTGTGTCCCGATGGAGCCGGTGGAGCCGAGAACGGTGAGCGTCTTATCCATTGTCCTCTCCCCCGTAAATTTACACAACAAAGCTGTCCCCGTAGGGCCGCAGGGTATCCAGCACGAAGGCCAGGTCCTCATCAGAGCAATCAAGGTTCATCTGGGTGCCGTAGTGGTAACTACCCAGGCGGCGGTCCGCGCCCTCAATGTTTATGGTGAAATACTTTGTCATCTTATTATAGATCTCCTTATCCTCCGGCGCATCGGCCAGGAGCTCGTCGATAAGCTCCGCCGTGACAACGCCCCGGACGGAGACCTCGCCGCCGTCCTCCGTGGGCGTGCCGTACCGGGAGGCCGCGGCGGTCTCCTGCTCCTCCTCCCGCCAGCAACGGATCTCCAGCGCGTCGCCGGTGGAGACGAACCGGCGGATGATGGCCGTCCACCAGTCCCGGGGGACCCGGTTGTAGACCATTTCGATCCAGACGTTTTTCATAAAGGACCCTTCTCGATCCTGATTATCATGATGAAGCCTCAGATCAGCGCCGGGAGGGCGGTGACCAGAAGATACACCAGGGGCGCGGTGAAGATGATGGAGTCGAACCGGTCCAGCACGCCGCCGTGGCCGGGGATCAGGTTGCCGTAGTCCTTGATGCCGTGCTCCCGCTTGATGACGGAGAAGGCCAGGTCGCCGATCTGGGTGGTCACATTGCCGAGAACGGCGTACAGCAGGAGAAGTCCGTATTGTACAGATATGCCCGCCGCCTTGTCCATTATGACCCCGAAGATCAGGATGCCCAGAATGCCGAAGAGGAAGCTGCCTATAAAGCCCTCCAGGGACTTGTGGGGACTGCACTTGAGGACGCCCTTGTGCTTGCCGAAAAACATCCCCCCGAAGTATCCGCCGGTATCGGACATGGCGGTGATGACGAAGGCCATGATCACGAGGTACCCGCCGTTTGTCATCATCCGCAGCTGCAAAAGGGCGGACAGACACACGGGGATCAGGATGCCGCCGAAGAATCCCGACAGCACCGTCTGGAACCGGACCGGCTTCTCCGTGCCATAGGTGAAGATGGCCTCGGCAAAGAGGATCACCATGAGGAAGGTGAGCGAGACGCGCAGCACCGCCTCCGCGCACCCGAAATAGAACCCCAGGGGGATGGCGACGGCGGTGAGGCCGGGCCAGATAAAGTGGCGGGGATTTTTCGTGTCCCCCACCGTGCGCATCAGCTCATAGACACCGATGAATCCTAATACCGCGATGATCCCCGCCATCCACACCGGCGCCAGCCACAGTGTCAGCACCAGCAGCAGCGCGATCATCACAGTGGCCATGATGGTTCTTGTCAAAAGCATATCTATCTCTCCCTTATTTTGTCATTTGCCCGTTCACAGGGCCGTGGCGGGCTCCAAAAGCGTCAGCGTCCGCCGGTCCGCGTCCAGGCGGCACCGGACCCCGTAGGGCAGGACGCCGATGGGCTCCGCGTGGCCGATGTTGACGTTGTAGAGGATGGGAAGCTCCGGGTGACGGGCCTCGAAGCCCACCACCTTCCGGTAGACCTCCTTGTAAGGCTCATACTTGCTGCGCCTCGCCGGTTTTCCCACGACGATCCCCCGGATCACGTCAAAGAGGCCCTGGGCGGCGAAATTGCGCAGATACCAGGTGAGCATTTCGCAGGAGGGGTCGTCCTCGCTGGTCTCCAGGAACATGATCTTCCCCGCCCACTCATCCCGTGTGGGCCAGAGGCAGGTGCCCAGAAGCTCCACGAACACGTCGATACAGCCACCCAGAAGCTCCCCCTCCACGGTGCCCGTCCCCTGGAGGACCTCGTAGCCGATCTCCTCCGGGTGGTAGGGCTTTCGCGTATTCATGTTCTCCTCGCTCCACCAGATCTTGGGGTCCTCGTCGTCGTACCAGTAGGGCGCCGAGGGGATCTCCAGAGTCTCCGGGGGATTGAAGAGGGTTTTGCGGATCATCCGGTCCGTGTAGTCGTTGATTTTGACATACTCGGAGAAGTTTGTCATGACACTGGCCCCGTAGTAGGATATGAGACCGGCTTTGTACATCATAAAGTGGTTGGTGGTGGTGTCGGAAAAGCCCGTGAAGATCTTGGGGTTCTCCCGGAACACGTCGAAATCGATATAGGGAAGGAGCCTTACGGTGTCGTCTCCGCCGATGGCGTTGAAAACCGCCTTGACGCTCCGATCCCGAAAGGCGTCCATCAGGTCCGCGGCGCGAGCCTCCGGGTGCTCGTAGAGGTATTTCTGTCCCCGCAGGGCGTTGGGCATGACCTTGACGTTAAGTCCGAAATCCCGCTCCAGGCGCTCCCGGGCGATGTCCAGCTTGTGGATCGCCCAGGGCTCCCCCAGCGTCCCGGCGGACAGGCTCGCGATGGCGCAGGTGTCGCCTTTTTTCAAATGTGTTGGTTTGATCATATCCGCTCCTTATTTCTTCACCCCGCCGTACCGCCGGTCCCGGTTCCGGTACGCCTCGATGGCGTCGTCCATGTCCGCTTCCGTGAAGTCCGGCCAGAGGGTGTCGGTGAAGTAGAACTCCGAGTAGGCCGACTGCCACAGGAGGAAGTTGGAGATGCGCTGCTCCCCGCTGGGGCGGATGATGAGATCCGGGTCCGGCATCCCGGCGGTGTAGAGGTAGCGGGAAAGCTCCGCTTCCGTAAGCTCCCCGTGATCGGGGTCGGCCTGCCAGGCGCGGACGGCCCTCACGATCTCGTCCCGGCCCCCGTAGTTTACGCACAGATTAGCCTGGGTGTGGGTCTCCAGCGTCTCGTCGATGGCCTCCACCCTGGCGATGAGCGCCCGGAGCTCCGGGGAGAGGACGGAGGTGTCCCCCAGAACGCGGATGCGCACGTTCTCACGGCGCATCTTCTCGATGGCCTCCTCCAGGTACTTCTTGAGAAGGCCCATGATGGCGGAGACCTCCTCCCGGCCGCGCTTCCAGTTTTCGGTAGAGAAGGCGTAGACCGTCAGGTACTCCACCCCCAGGTCCCGGCAGTAGGAGGCGATGCGGCGGAAGGTCTCGGCCCCGGCGGCGTGTCCGGCGGTGCGGGGCAGGCCCCGCTTCTGGGCCCAGCGGCCGTTGCCGTCCATGATGACAGCAATATGACGGGGCAGGACCTTCCCCTGCCCCGCCGTCTTTTGTTTGTCGAAGAGGGCCATCAGATGACTGTGAGCTCCTTCTCCTTCTTGCCGGTGACCTCGTCCACCTTCTTGATGTAGTCGTCGGTCATGGTCTGGAGGTCCTTCTCCATGATCTTCAGGTCGTCCTCGGTGACCTCGCTGGCCTTCTGCATCTTCTTGAACTTCTCGTTGGCGTCCCGACGCACGTTGCGGACGGCCGTCTTGGCGGTCTCGGCGTACTTGCGCACCTGCTTGATGAGGTCGGCGCGGCGCTCCTCCGTCAGCTGCGGGAAGGCGAGACGGATCACGGTGCCGTCGTTCTGGGGGTGGATTCCCACGTCGGAGGACTGGATGGCCTTCTCGATGGGCTTGAGGAGGCTCTTATCCCAGGGCTGGATCACCAGCGTCCGGGGATCCGGGGAGGAGATGGTACCCACCTGGTTGATGGGTGTGGGCACTCCGTAGTAGTCCACCCGCAGGTGGTTGAGCACGGCGGCATTGGCGCGGCCCGCACGGACCGTGGCAAACTGGCTCTCCAGCGCCTCGATGGTCTTGTTCATCTTGTCAAGGTATTCCTTGAACGCGGCGTCGTCAGTGTACATGGTTTATCCTCCTTTTAGTGTTGAAAAAAATGTAAATAGCTGAACTCGCTTTTTTTACTTTACCACGGTGCCTATCTTCTCGCCCAGGATGGCTCTTTTTATGTTCTCCGGGTCCTTCAAAGCGAAGAGCAAAACGGGGATGTTGTTGTCCATACTGAGGCTTGTGGCGGTGGTGTCCATGACGGCCAGGTGCTTTGCCAGCACGTCGTCGTAGGAGATGTGGTCGAATTTCACGGCCGCTGGGTCCTTCTTGGGGTCGGCGGAGTAGACGCCGTCCACGTTCTTGGCAAGCAGGATCACGTCCGCGTTGATCTCGGCGGCGCGAAGGACGGCGGCGGTGTCGGTGGAGAAGTAGGGGCTGCCGGTGCCGCAGCCGAAGATGACGATGCGGCCCTTCCTCAGGTGGCTGTCGGCCTTCAGGCGGATGTAGGGCTCGGCGATGGAGCTCATCTGCACCGCCGTCTGGACCCGGACCTGGGCGCCCATGTGCTCTAAGACGTCCGCCACGGCAAGGCAGTTCATCACGGTGGCCAGCATCCCCATGTGGTCGGCCCGGGTGCGCTCCATGAGGCCCCCGCCGTCCTTGACGCCGCGCCAGAAGTTGCCGCCGCCGATGACGATGCCGATCTCCACGCCCATGTCGGCGCACTCCTTGAC
>CANQKZ010000101.1 GCA_947624585.1 uncultured Oscillospiraceae bacterium
CATACGCTTCCACTCCGGTCCCGTCTCGTGGGCGGTGAGCTCCACGGTCTGTTCGCCCCGCCAGTACGTCTCGAGGGAGAGGTCGAGGACAAACACAAATTTTCCCTCCCGGAAGGCCCGCCTGTCCTCCTCCCCGTCAAAGGGCAGGAAGTCCCAGTACTCGTCCGCCTCGTCCACGGCCAGCAGCGTGGCGTTGGCCTCCGAGACGCCGGGGAAGGACACCTCCACCGGCGCGGCACTGTAGGCGTTCGCATAGGCCACGCCCGGTACCGAGCGCAGAAGCTCCAGGTCCTCCTGAGAGAAGACGGCCTTCAGATCGGACGGGTCGCCCGCCCGGACATCGTAATCGGGGACGCGGGAAAAGGACCGTATACGCCCGACGGTATTCCTCGCGCTCCGCACAGAGAAGAGCAGCGTGGCCACGGCGACGCATCCGAGAAACAGCGCCAGGGCGGTTGTCAGACGCCGCGCCCCTCTCGCCCCGCCGCTCCCCAGCCGGAACCGGCCGGTGAGGGGGATGCGCACGGCGAAGAGGAACACCGCCGTCCGGGCGATCAGCGCCGCCGCCGCCCACAGGAGGGCAAACCGGCCTATGCCGCCCAGGGGGATGAAAACCTGTATCTCCACGGCGGAGCCGCCGTATATCCAGATCCGCAGCGCTGCCCAGGTCAACGCCGCCCCCAGCCCCGCGCCGAGAAGGGCGGCGGGGACGCACAGAAGAAGCGTCTCCCACAACAAGAGTCCCGCCAGCTTCCACCGGGAGGCCCCCACGGCCCGGAACACCGCGTAGTTGTGGGCCTGGCGCGGGAACTGGAGCACGTAGACGCACAGCACAGCGATGAGCGTTACCGCCAGGATGAGGGCCCGGTAGGTGTCCCCGGTCCGGGGCTGGCTCAACCCCTCATCTTCCACCGTGACCGCGTCCGCCCGGCCGCCGCCCTCGCCGGGCGTGACCTCCCCGGAGTCCGCCGCGCCCCGGTCGTTTCGGACGTCCAGCGCCTCCGGGTCGTTCAGGCTGTTGTAGGACGGATTGACGTCCTCGAAGGCGGCCGACCTTGTGGATAGGAGATAATTCTTGATCTCCAGCTTCTCCTTGGCGTCAAGGCCGCCGCCCCGGACGGAGAAGAAGTACTCCGGCACCTGCTCAAACCGCCACTCATCCACACGGTCCCAGACGTAGACCGACTGGGCCTCGCAGCTTTCAACCATCTGTTCCCATGCCGCGTCCGTCACCACCGCGCCGATCAGTGGCCGGGACACCCTGTTGTGACCGATCTCCCAGAGCTGGCTGTAGTCGTGGATAACGCCGCAGACGGTGAAGGTGTAATCAACAAAAAGTCCCATGTGCTCCAGGCCGCCGAACTCGTTGCAGGACACCCGCATGGCGACGGTCTGCCCGGCCGTGGGCTCATAGCCCAGGTCGATGAGCAGTTGGGCCTCCACCGCCGCCTCGCCGTCCCCCTCCGGCCACCGCCCCTCGTCGAGACGCAGCCGGGCCAGACGCCTGTAGCCATCGTCCACCGTGCCCATGCCGTAAAATCTGCCGGTGTCGTCCCAGACGTGCCCGAACAGCCGCGCGGTGCCGAGCCCGTCAAGCCACTCCCGCTCTTCGAGCCACCCGGCGTCCTCCTCCCTGCCGTCGATGATGGCCCCGTACCACTCACCGTAGGTGTTGAATTTGTACTCCTCATTGGTGCGGCTCATGCTCCCCAGAAGCGACAGGGACAGAAGCCCCGCCGCGAAGGAGAGAGCGAGCACCGCCAGCACCGTCAGACTCTCCCGCCTCCGGCGCGCAAGCCCGGAGAGGGCCAGGGCTGCCGTTCCCATAAAAACCGCCTCCTTATCCGTGATTTCCCAAAAAATAACGCGGCTGTGCCTTTCACACAACCGCATTATACCATCGTCCGATCTGTATGTCAATATAAATATCGATATATTATTATAAATATTGATTCACAAACATCAGCACCAGAGCCGTCACCGCCGGGACAAGCAGGGCGGTCCCCGCCTCCAGCAGGCGTTCCAGTACGGGCCGCTCCTCCCCGCGCCCCCGGACGAGCCTGCGGAGCCGCCGCTCCAGGCTGTCCCCGTCCCCGCCAAGGCACGCGCCCGGAAGGGCGGCCGTGTCCTCGCGCATACGGACCAGGAGGCGGCAGTAGGGACCACGGGCGCCACGGGGCCGCTCGCGGAGCACCTTTTCGTCGCAGGAGCTCTCGTTGACCTCCACCGCGTAGTCGGCGAATCGCGCCACATGGGGGCAGAACCAGAACAGGGCCCGCAGCCACAGGAGCGCCCCCCGGTAGAAACAGTCGTTCCTCCGGCAGTGGATCAGCTCGTGGGTCAGCAGAAGCTTCCACTCGTCCCTGGTGCAGGCATCGTCGGACAGGTAGATCCGCTTCCGCAGGACGCCCCTGGTATAGGGGGTGGGGATGAGCCCGCCGCTGTAGAGGGCCACGCCGCCCTTCACATCCAGCCAGGCGGCCATGCCCTCCTTCAGGTCCGCGATCTCCCCGTCGGCGCATTTTCCGCTGGTCCGCTCCACCCGCCGGAGGAGCCGCGTCCTGCCCAGGTCCCGGAATACGCCCCGATAGAGCGCCCCCGCCAGCCACACCGCCGGGAGGGTCCACAGCGGTCCCGGGACGGCGCCCCGTCCCATCACCGCCGACAACGGCGCCAGGGCGAGGCCGGAGAAGACCCCGGCCCTCAGCGCCCGGTCCAGCCGCTCCATGCTCATGCGCCGCTCCAGAAGCGGTCCCAGCCGCCGCAGCGCCAGACACGCCAGTTCCAGCGACACCGGGACCGACAGCCAAAGGACCAGCGCCTCAACCGTTGTCCGCGTCATCGTCCGCCTCCTCCAACAGGGCCCGGATCCGCGCCATGGTCTCCGGGGCGATCTCCTTTTTCCCGCAGAAGGCCGCCAGAAGCCGCTCCATGGAGGCGTCCCCGAAGACGCTCCGCACCTGCTGGCGGAGAAGAGCCTGCTCGTACTCCTCGCGGGTCACAAGGGCGGTGTAGATGTGGTGCCGCCCCCGCTGACGGCCCAGGACGTACCCCTTTTCGGACATATTGTAGAGAAGCGTGCTCTTGGTCGCCCGGGTCTGGGGGAAGCTTTTGTACAGCTCCTCGCTGCTGACCCCCTCCGGGTGGTCCCAGAAAAATTTCATAAATTCCAGCTCCGTGGCGGAGAGCTTCTTCTTTCCGCCCAGATCCTCCAGCGGTTCCTCCGCGGGTCTCGCCATGGTCATCCCTCCCGGTCGTTTCGTCGGCACGCGCCGCCTCTCTATTCTACCACACCGCCGCCCGCCTCCGCAATCCCTAATACTTATATCCAATCAAAACAAGACGTTTGCGGCGGTCTTTTTCGCGTCAAGCTTCGTCATGCGGCTTGAAAATACATACAGTATTCCCGGCGCCGCCTTTCTTGCCTGACGCGAAAAATCCTCGCCGCTCGGTGCCTTCTTTCAATTGGATATTAGGGAACCTCTGAACAAATCGCCGCACCGATCTTGACGGCATATTTTCCGCCATATTTCATCAAAAAATTTTGAAATACATACAGTATTCCTGCAATTTTTTGATTTCATCTGGCGAAAAATCTGCTTGCCAATCTCGGCACTTCGATTTGTTCAGAGGTTCCTTAGTATAAACGCGGAAAAGCCTTTACGGATCTGGCGGATCCACAAAGGCTTTCCGTGCGGTTTCCTTTTTCGGCGGGGACGCTTATCTCAGCGCCGGTTCCCGCTCCGGCAGGATCTCCGGCTCCTCCTCCAGCTCCGGGATGGGGAGGGTCTTGGCGGGGGCGATGGTGGAGATGGCGTGCTTGTACACCATCTGCTGCTTTCCCTCGCTCTCCAGCATCACCGTGAAGCTGTCAAAGCCCAGCACCGCGCCGCGCATCTGAAAGCCGTTGACAAGAAACACCGTCAGCGGCGCGTGCCGCTTTCGTGCCTCGTTCAAAAAGGAATCCTGAATATTCAACGTTTTTATCATATGTAAGCCGCCTTTCCGCGCGTCTTTCCCGCGCACTCTTTCATATTCGGGACTTGCGGTCCCTCCGACAGTTACCATATTATACCAGTCAAACCAAGAAATCTGTCGAAAGAGACACGGCTTTTTCAAAATCCGGCTCTTTTTCAAAAATTACATCGAGCCGGGGGCCATACCGCTTGCACCAGCTGATTTGGCGCTTGGCGTAGCGGCGGGATTCGCGCTTGACGGTCTCCACGGCCTCTTCCAGGGTACACCGGCCCTCCAGGGCGGCGCAGATCTCCTTGTACCCGATGGCCTGCATGGCGGTGTGGGCGGAGGTGAGGCCCATTTGGAGGAGCCCGCGCACCTCGTCGGCCAATCCCCGCTCCATCATTTTGTCCACCCGCCGGTCGATGCGGGCGTAGAGGTCGGCGCGGTCGGCGTAATTCAGGACGATGTACCGCGCGTCGAACCGGGCGGGGCGGCTTTGGGTCTCCCGGTCGTGGTCCGAGATGCTCCCGCCGCTTTTGGCGATCTCCAGGGCACGGACGACGCGCTTTTTGTCGTTGGGGTGGAGCTTTCGCGCCCGCTCCGGGTCCGTTTCGGCAAGCTCCGCAAGCAGCGCCTCCCCGCCCAGCCGGTCGAAGCGGGCCTCCAACTCCGCCCGCAGCCCCATGTCCTCCGGGCGGGCCTCAAAGTCCCAGCCGGAGATCAGGGCCTGGATGTAGAGGCCGGTGCCGCCCACCAGGATCGGTGTCTTCCCACGGGCCAGGATGTCCTCGCAGACGGGTACGGCCTCCTCCACGTAGCGGGAGACGGACCAGTCCTCAAAGGGGTCCGCCACGCCGATCATGTGGTGGGGCACGCCGCCCATCTCCTCCTCCGTGGGCTTGGCGGTGCCCACGTCCATGAGTCTGTACACCTGCATGGAGTCGGCGGAGACCACCTCCCCGTTCAGAACACGGGCCAGGCGGACGCCCAGCTCCGTCTTGCCGGTGGCGGTGGGGCCGGTGATGACGGCGACTTTTCTCATGCCCTTTTAAAGCTCCTGTCCAACTGAGTTTTCGTCAGCTCCAGGCTGACGGGCCTGCCGTGGGGGCAGTAGCGCACCGCGCCGGAGAGCACCTTTTCAATGAGGCCCGTCAGCTCCGCCGGTTCCGACCGTTTTCCGGCCTTGATGGCCGCCTTGCAGGCCACGGTGTGGAGAATGCCGTCCCGCATGGCCTCCACGTCCTGCCGCCCCCCGGCCCGGAGCTTCCCGGCGATCTCCTCCAAAAGCCCCACGGGGTCCGAGAGGTCCATGTCGATGGGCACCTGCCGCAGGGCCACGCTGCCGCCGCCGAAGTCCGAAAGCTCGAAGCCCAGTTCCGAGAGGATCGTCTCGCTCTCAAAGAGCGCCCCGGCGGTCTCGCTGTCCAGGCCGCAGACCACGGGGGACAGGAGGACCTGGCTCGTGACCTCATATTTCTGCTCCTTGAGCCGGTCGAAGAGGATCCGCTCGTGGGCGGCGTGTTTGTCGATGAGGAAGATGCTGTCGCCCCGCTCCACGATGATGTAGGTGGCCAGCGCCTCCCCCACGTACCGCCAGTCCCGGCCGGTGAGCTCCGACTGGAGCGGCGTGTCCGCCCGTGGCTCCGGCTCCGGCAGCGGGAGGACCGTCTGGGGCCCCGTCTCCGGGGCGAAATCCGGCTCCGGCGTCTCGCTGACCGGGTCGTAAAGCTGAACCGAGTCCTCTAAGGTCACCAGCTTTTCCGCCCCGGCGATGTCCTCCAGCTCCGCCTCGGACTTCTTCGCGGACCCCTGTGGCCCCACCTCGCTGGGGCGGATGGCTGTTTTGAAGGAGTTGGGAACGCCGTATTGGGTCCGGTAGGTGTCGGCGGAGACGCGCTTGTAGAACTCGTCCCCGGTCTTCACGTTGGCCCGGCCCACGAGGAATCCGCCCTGCGTCGGCGGCTTCTTCCCCTCCTGGGGGGCGAAGACCTGATGACCCGGCAGATCCTTCGCCTGCACCGGGGAGCGCAGGGCGTTCTCGGTACTGCGGGACAGCTCCAGCTCCTTCGGTTTGTCCTCCCGCTCCAGCGCGCCCCGCACCGCCCAGTACACCGCGTCGAAGACCGCCCGCTCGTCGGCGAAGCGCACCTCCATCTTGGTGGGGTGGACGTTCACATCCACGGCGGCTTTGCCCATGTCCACGTCGATGAGGCACACCGGGAACCGGCCGGTGAAGAGGGAATTTCTGTATGCCTGCTCCACCGCCGCCTGGAGGAGCTTGGACTTGATGAACCGGCCGTTGATGAAGAAGAACTGCCAGGACCGGTTGCCACGGGCGGTGGCGGGGGTGGACACGTACCCCGTGACGGTCATGCCGTCAACCTTGTTCTCCGCCGGGAGAAGCCCTCTGGCAAACTCCCGCCCCAGGGTGCAGTAGGCCGCCGACTGGAGCCGCCCGTCCCCGGGGGTGTGGTACTCCTCCTTGCCCTCCCGGATGTATTTTATGGAGATCTCCGGGTGGGACAGGGCCAGGCGCACCACGGCGGTGGTGACGGCGGACCCCTCCGCCCGGTCGTTTTTCATGAACTTCTGCCGCGCCGGGGTGTTGAAGAAGAGGTCCCGGACGCAGATGGTGGTCCCCGCCGGATGCCCCGCCGGTTCCTTCAGCGTCTTCACGCCCCCTTCCAGAAGAAGCCTGGTCCCCTCGCGGGCGCCCTGCTCGCAGGTGACAAGCTCCACCCGGGACACGCTGGAGATAGCCGCCAGCGCCTCCCCTCGGAACCCCAGGGTGCCGATGGCCTCCAGATCCCGCTCCGTGCGCAGCTTGGAGGTGGCGTGGCGCAGAAAGGCCGTCTCCACGTCCTCGGAGGCGATACCGGAGCCGTCGTCGGTGACCCGGATCTCCGCCATCCCGCCGGACCGGATCTCCACCGTCACCGCCCGCGCCCCGGCGTCTATGGAATTTTCGACCAGCTCCTTCACAACGGACGCCGGACGCTCCACCACCTCTCCGGCGGCGATCAGATCCGCCAAATGTGGGGACATCTCGAATATCTTTTGCATAAAAGTACCCTCTTTCCGAAAATGCCGGAAGATTCTTTTTGGCTGCGGTCCCCCGCGGAGGGGGGTGGGCCGTCCGAACGGACGGGGGGATTCTTCTTTTCTCTCTTTTGTTCCGCACGTTGTGCTGCACACAAGAGAGAAAAGAAGCAAAAGAGAGAAAATGCCGTTTTGGGGGGCGGCGGTTGTCGAAGCCTCCTGCCGTGTGTCTCGGGTCGGCTCACGCGGTGGGGGACCGGGGCCTGGGTGGAACCATAGCCGCGCGGGCCTTGGTCGAATTGGCTCTGCATCAACTTCGCTTGGCCGCTTACGTTGGCGGTGGCCGGTAGGTGGGCGGCTCTGTTTCGGGCCGCGCTGCGATGGCGGGTGTTGTGGGGCGCGTTTTGGGGAGGGTGTTGTGGTGCGTTTTGCCGGAAAGGAAACCACCCTTGACCGGCGGCGCGATCAAGAGTGGCTTTGGTTTCTCACAAAATGACTTCGACCGTTTCGGGGTCCGTGATTTCGCGGCCTTACCGTGAGACGCCCTTCTTTTCGGCTGAACGCTGTTCCCGGTGTCCCTCGCATGGCTCTGATTCTCTTTTCAGGTCTATTGTAGCATATGTATTCGGCCGTTGTCAAACGCCCCGTCGAATAAACTCAAAATTCATACTAATGCTAATATCCAATTGAAAGAAGACACCGAGCGGCGAGGATTTTTCGCGTCAGGCGAGGAAAACGGCGCAGGGAATACTGTATGTATTTCCAAGTCGTTTGACGAAGCATGACGCGAAAAAGACCGCCGCGAATGTCTTGTTTTGATTGAATGTTAGTATAAGTCTAAATAAACATCTTTCTGAAAGGACCCGGAGGGCGGCGTCCTCCGGGTCTTGCTTTATCCGTTATCGGAACGGTTACGCCTTCCCGGAGAACGTCTCGTCGATGTAGGCGGTTACCTTCTCCTGGAGGATGTTGTACATCACGTAGGGCTTGCCGTAGACCTCCACGAAGGTTTCGTATTCCCGCTCGGTGATGTCCTCGTCGGTGGCGGTGATGTTGTCACGCTCGCCCACGGCCTGGAAGATCAGGTACCACTGGGCCTGGGTCGGGGCCTGGACGGTCAGGTACTCGTCGGCGGAGGCGGCGCCGTAGGCGTACATCACCAGGGTGTCCGCGTCCATGCCGTACTGGGACGCCTGCATCTCCAGCTGGGTCTTCATCTGATTGCGGACCGTCTCCTGCACGGACTCGGGGACCTCCGGGCACTGGGCGGCGGCCAGGACCACGGTGACGCCGGGGTCGGCGATCACGTCCTCCACGCCGTAGCTGTTGTAGGCCACGTACATGGCCATCTCGTCGCGCCCCTGGAAGCCCAGGGCGGCGGCGGCCTCGTCGGTCACGTCCCAGATGTAGTTGACCGTGATGTTGAAGACCGCGTCCTTCCCCGCCAGGTCCTCCGCGCCGTAGTCCTCGGGGAAGGTGACCTCGATGTCGAAGTTCTCGCCGGGGGTGTGGCCGACGATCTGCTCCAGAAAGTCGTCGATGTAGCTGGTGACGCCGATGATCACGTCGGTCCCGGCGCCCTGGGTGCTGCCGCCGTCAAACTCCACGCCGTCCACACTGCCCACGTAGTCGATGTTCACGAAGTCCCCGTCCTCCACGGCCCGGTCGGTGACCTGGGGGAACTGGGGGAGGGCGATGGCGTCAAAATCGGGAAGGGTCACGTAGTCCAGCGCCCGCACGCCCTCGAAGCGGCCCAGCTCGTCCAGGCCCTGGGAGAAGGAGGTCAGATCGGGAATGTCCGCCTCATCTCCGTCGGAGGTGCCGGAATCGGAGGGTTCGCCGGTGTCGGAGGATTCGCCGGAATCGGAGGATTCGCCGGAATCGGAGGATTCGCCGGAATCGGAGGATTCGCCGGAATCGGAGGCGTCCCCGGTATCGGCGGAGCCGTCGGTATCGTTGGCGTTCCCGGCGTCGCCGGTATCGGCGGTGTCCGTGGTGTCCACGGTGTCGTTTTTGCCGTTGGTGTCGGTCTTCTGGCAGGCGGCCAGGGCCAGAACAAGCGTCAGCGCCATGAGGACGCAAAGCAGACGTTTCGATTTCATAGCTTCAAATCCTTTCAAAAAACGGAATGATGAAATTATACAGGAACAGAATCATATAAATGTGAACATTTTGTAAATACGCCGTTCGGTCACAAATCTTCTTTATTTTAAACGCGGAATATGATATAATACCTTGATACTACTTAAGCGAAAGGTACAGCGATATGGGAATCTTTAGTAAAATTTTCGGCACCAGAAGCGACCGGGAGATCAAGAAGCTCACGCCGACGGTGGACAGGATAGAGTCCCTGGGGGACGAGATGAAGAGCCTCACGGACGAGCGGCTGAAGGCCAAGACGGAGGAGTTCAAAAAGCGGTACGCGGGTGGGGAGAGCCTGGACGATCTTCTGCCGGAGGCTTTCGCGGTGTGCCGGGAGGCGGCGGACCGGGTGCTGGGAATGCGCCACTTCCGGGTCCAGCTCATCGGCGGCATCGTCCTGCACCAGGGGCGCATTGCCGAGATGAAGACCGGCGAGGGCAAGACGCTGGTGGCGACGCTTCCGGCGTATCTGAACGCCATCGCGGGCAAGGGCGTCCACATCGTGACGGTCAACGACTACCTGGCCCGGCGCGACAGCGAGTGGATGGGCAAGGTGTACCGGTTCCTGGGCCTCACCGTGGGGCTCATCGTCCACGGGATGACCAACGCCCAGAAGAAGGCGGCCTACGCCGCCGACATCACCTACTGCACCAACAACGAGCTGGGCTTCGACTACCTCCGGGACAACATGGCCATCTACAAGCAGCAGATGGTCCTGCGGGGCCACGCCTTCGCCATCGTGGACGAGGTGGACTCCATCCTCATCGACGAGGCCAGGACGCCGCTGATCATCTCCGGCCAGGGGGACGAGTCCACGGACCTCTACGAGCGGGCCAACGACTTCGTGGCGCGGCTCACCCCCAAGGTCTACGCCAGCGTGGACGAGAAGGAGGACACCACCGACGAGGACGCGGACTACATCGTGGACGAGAAGGCCCGCTCCGCCACCCTGACGGGCCGGGGCGTGGCTAAGGCGGAAAAGCACTTCGGCCTTGCCAACTACTCCGACATCGAGAACGCCACCCTGACCCACCACATCAACCAGGCCATGAAGGCCCACGGCATCATGAAGCGGGATGTGGACTACGTGGTCCGGGACGGGGAGATCATCATCGTGGACGAGTTCACGGGCCGCCTGATGTTCGGTCGCCGGTACTCTGAGGGCCTGCACCAGGCCATCGAGGCCAAGGAGCACGTGGACGTCCAGAGCGAGAACAAGACCCTGGCGACCATCACCTTCCAGAATTTCTTCCGGCTCTACGAAAAGCTCTCCGGCATGACGGGCACGGCCCTCACCGA
>CANQKZ010000102.1 GCA_947624585.1 uncultured Oscillospiraceae bacterium
ATGTGGTTTTTTCCACAAAAATACGGGGCTGTGAATATCCACGCCTGGGGTGGCGTGTTTTTTCACAGCCCCTTGTTATACTGATATTCAATTAAATGAGACATCGAGCGGCGAGGATTTTTTGCGTCAGACGAGGAAGAACACGCAGGGAATACTGTATGTATTCCCAAGCGGTCTGACGAAGTATGACGCAAAAAAGACCATCACGAATGTCTTGCTTTAATTGAATGTTAGTATTATATCATACGATCCTGACGCGGTACGTCCGCAGCCAGTGGTTGAGCTGGAGGAACCAGGCGACGGTCTGGGGGGTGGTCATCAGCTGCCCGTACCAGGGAACGGCCCGGTCGGAGGCGGTCAGGGCGCGGAGGGCGTCCTCGCGGATGATGTCGTGGATGGGCTGGGATCTGTCGGCCAGCACTGATTCCAGCTCCTGGGTGACGGCCCGGAGGTAGGCGGGGTTGTGGGTCTTGGGGTAGGGGCTCTTTTTGCGCCAGAGGACTTCATCGGGCAGGACGCCCCGCATGGCCTCCCGGAGGAGGCCCTTTTCATAGCCGTCGTGGTCCTTGTAGGCCCAGGGCACGGTGTACAGGTACTCCGCGATCCGGTGGTCGCAGAAGGGGACGCGGACCTCCAGGGAGGACCACATACTCATCCGGTCCTTCCGGTCCAGAAGCGTCTGCATGAACCAGTCCACGTTCAGATTCATCATCTGCTTCATCCGCGTCTCCAACGGGTCCGTGCCGGGGAGGATGTCGCTCTCAGAGCAGGTCTTGCGGTAGTAGTGGTCCACGAACTCCGCCGGGTCCACGTCAAGGACGCCGTCTTTTATGAATGTGGCCCGGTAGGCGGTGGACTGGGCCCAGGGGAAGCCCTCGCGCTCACGGATGGTGGGGTCCCGGTACCAGGGGTAGCCGCCGAAGATCTCGTCGGCGCACTCGCCGGACACCGCCACGGTGGCGACCTTCTTGATCTCTCGGCAGAAGAGCAGCAGCGAGGAGTCCACGTCCGCCATTCCGGGCAGGTCCCGGGCTTCCACCGCGTCGAAGAGGGCCCGCGTCAGTTCCGGGGTGTCCAGGGTGATGAGGTGGTGGCGGCCGTGGAGGTAATCCGCCATGATTTTGATGAACGCCGGGTCCGAGTTGGGCTGGAATTTACTGGCATGGAAGTATTTCGCGTTGTCCAGATAGTCCACCGACACGGTGTCCAGCGTCCGGCCCGAGGCGGCGTACTCCGCGTCGGCGACGGAGGAGATGAGGCTGGAGTCCAGCCCGCCGGAGAGGAAGGTACACAGCGGCACGTCGGACACAAGCTGGCGCCGGATGGCGTCGGTCACCAGAAACCGCGTCTTCTCCGCCGCCTCCGGGAAGGAGTCCCGGCAGGGGGCGTCCGTGAGCCGCCAGTACCGGCGGAGGGCCAGGGCGTCGGCGTCCGGGCTGTACCAGCCGCACTCGCCGGGCAGGAGTTCCCGGACATCCTTGAAGACGCCGCTTCCTGGGATCCTGCCGGGTCCCAGAAGGAGCACCTGCGCCAGGTCCTCCCGGGTCACCTCCGGCTCCACCCAGGGGTGGCGGAGAAGGGCCTTGAGCTCCGAGGCGAAGAGCAGAGCGCCGTTTCTGCGGGCGTAAAACAGGGGCTTCACCCCCATCCGGTCCCGGCACAGGAACAGCCGCTTTTCCAGATCGTCCCAGACAGCGAAGGCATAGATGCCGTTGAGTCTGTCGACGACCGACTCCCCGAACTCGGCGAAGGCGTGGAGCAGGACCTCGGTGTCCGAGCGGTTTTCGAAGGTGTGCCCGAGGACCGCCAGCTCCCGCCGCAGCTCCGGGGTGTTGTAGATCTCCCCGTTGTAGACCATGGTGAAGCGGTCAAATCTCATGGGCTGGCGTCCGTTCTCCGGGTCCATCACCGCCAGCCGCGCATGGATCAGCGCCGCCCGGTCAAAGACCGCCATCCCCCTCTGATCCGGCCCCCGGCGGGCGAGGGAGGACTGCATTTCCTCAAAAAAGGGCGTCATCGACCGGATATTTCCACCGATCTGCCCCGCGATTCCGCACATAATGATACCTCCTGAAAAAGGCGTCCACCGGGAGGGCGAACGCCGTTGTTCTGAGGTATTATATTCCAAAACGCCGGTTTTGCTCCCGGACCGGAAGGACTTTAGCCGTGTTCAGGCGGAATGCCGGGGGCCCCGGCTTGAAACTGTAAAACCATGGAAACCCAAAGAGAGAAACAATCGTTTGGCTCGACCGGAAAAAATTCGACAAATTTTTAACAAACCCCCTTGACAACGGGGGGAGAAGTGTGTTATATTTTTAACGTAAACAGGGAGTAGCACCCCGCCAGGGGGCGCGCCGCCGTCATCACGGTCACCATGGGGACCCGGCAGGCGCGGTCGCAAGACAGCGAGACGTTTACGGCTGAGAGCCGTGAGCGTCTTTTTGTTTATACCCGGCCCGCTCCCGGAATACAAATCTGAAAACATATTTGAGGAGGAAAAGCTATGCCAAACATTTACATTCCCATCGGAGCCGCCGTCGGCATCGTCGCCGGGGCGCTTGTGATCCTGCTTCTGATCCTGGGCTACCTGAAGGCGCCCCCGGACACGGCGTACATCATCTCCGGCCTCGGGAAGAAGCGCATCCTCATCGGTAAGGCCGGCTGGCGCGTCCCCTTCTTTGAGCGCGTCGACAAGCTGTCCCTGCGTGTCATGCAGGTGGACGTGAAGACCAGCGAGGCCGTCCCCACCAACGAGTTCATCAACGTCACCGTGGACGGCGTGGCCAACATCAAGATAAGCTCCGACCCGGAGCTTCTGAAGAAGGCGTCCGAGTCCCTTCTGGGCATGAACCGCCAGGAGCTCATCTCCCTCGTCACCCAGGTCCTGGAGGGCAATATGCGCGAGATCGTGGGTTCCGTGGGACTCAAGGAGATGGTCCAGGACCGCCAGGGCGTGGCAAAGAAGATCACCGAGAACGTGGTCCCCGATATGCAGAAGCTGGGAATTGAAGTGGTGAACTTCAACATCCAGAACTTCAAGGACGGCGCCGGGACCATCGAGAACATGGGTATCGACAACGTGGAGCAGATCCGCAAGAACGCCCAGATCGCCAAGGCCAACGCCCAGCGGGACATCGCCATCGCCAACGCCAACGCCGAGCAGGAGGCCAACGCCGTCAAGGTCCAGGCCGACAAGATGATCGCCGAGCAGAACGCGGAGCTGGCCGTCCAGCAGGCGGATATGAAGGTCCGCGCCGACACCAAGAAGGCCGAGGCCGACGCCGCCTACTCCATCCAGCAGGAGCAGCAGCGCAAGACCATCGAGGTGACGAAGGCCAACGCCGACATCGCCCGCCGCGAGAAGGAGGCGGAGCTTGCCGAGCGGGAGATCGCCATCCGGGAGCGCAAACTGGACGCGGAGATCCGCAAGGAGGCCGACGCCCTCAAGTACAAGGCCGAGAAGGAGGCCGAGGCCGAGCTCATCCGCCGCCAGCGTGAGGCGGAGGCCCAGCGCTACGAGGCCGAGCAGCAGGCCGAGGCGAGACGGGCCGAGGCGGAGGCTCTGCGGTACGCCATGGAGCAGGAGGCCGAGGGTATCCGGGCGAAGGGCATCGCCGAGGCGGAGGCCATCGAGAAGAAGGCCGAGGCCCAGAAGAAGATGGGCGAGGCGTCCATCCTGGAGATGTACTTAAACGCCCTGCCCGAGGTGGTGGGCAACGCCGCCGCGCCGCTGGCGCAGACCGACAAGATCGTCATGTACGGCGACGGCAACTCCACCAGGCTCATAAAGGACGTGATGGGCACCGCCAACCAGGTCATCGACGGGGTGCGCGAGTCCACCGGCATCGACCTCCAGTCGCTTCTCGCCGCCATCGTGGGCGGCAGAGTGGCCGCCGGTACCGCCAAAACCGCAGAGACCCCCGAAGCTCCCGCCGAATAACGTCATCCGGGCCGCCCGCAGGGGCGGCCCGGCTTTTTGAAAAGTTTTTTGAAAAATTTTTCGTTTTCCGGGATTTTTCGCCGTTCCCGTGGATATTAAAGGTGAAGGGCCTTTCATAAGAAAAGCGGGGTGAAGGAGTGACACGCCAGGAGTTTGAGGATCTGGTGGAGCGGTACGCGGACACGGTTTTTCGGGCGGCGCTGAGCGTGACCGGTACGCGGGAGGACGCGGAGGATGTGATGCAGGAGACTCTTCTGAGGCTCTATCGGCGGGACGGGGCGTTCGACAGTCCCGAGCACCTGCGCTTCTGGCTCATCCGCGTGGCGGTCAACGAGGCGCGGCGGGTCTACCGATGGCGGAGCCGGGTGGCGCCCTTGGAGGAGCTGGGCGACATTCCCTTCGAGACGCCGGAGGAGTCCGGCCTCTTCGAGGCCGTGATGGCCCTGCCGGAAAAGTACCGGGTCCCCGTCTACCTCCACTACTACGAGGACTTTTCGACGCAGGAGATCGCCAGGATCGTCCGGTGCCCCGTCTCCACCGTCCAGACAAGGCTTGCGAGAGCCAGGGAACAGTTGAAAAAATCACTTGAGGAGGACGCATGATGAACGAAAAACTTTTTAAGGAGACCTTTTCGAGGCTGCGGGCCTCCGACGCATCCAAAAGGGAGGTCCTTGCAATGACAGAAATGAATGAAATGACACAAGAGAGAAGACCGGCGCTGCGCCGCCGCGTCCTGGCCACAGCCGCGGCGGCAGCTGTGCTCTGCGCCCTGACGGTGACCGCCCTGGCCGCCGGAGGATACCTGGGGAACTGGCGCACATCCGAGGACGGCAGCGAGCTGCTGACCAACGGCACATACGTGGGCCTCCTGGACGCGGACGACACGCCGGAGGACGACACGGACAACGAGATCCGCCTCCCCAGCATCTACATGGCCGAGCGGGTCTGGGTGGAGGATGGCCGCGTCCTGCTGATGCTCCGGGTCCACCGGGGGGACAAGACCCTCTTTGAGCGCGACCTGGACATCACCGACGAGCTGGCCGCCAGTCCCGACGGCACCTACGCCTTTGCCGAGAGCGGCGGCAGCGGAGACGCCTCCTGGATCTTCGACTTCATCGTCAAGCCCGGCTGGGAGTCCGAGCAGGCCGAGGCTGAGGGCGACGGGTACGGCTATGTGATCTCCGGCATCCGGAAAGTGTCCTTCGCCTGGAAGGACGAGGAGACTCACGCCGGAAGCAGCGGGAGCATCGGCCGCGGCGAGGGCGAAGACGCCTGGGAGAGCACCTGCGGCGTCTGGACCGGCACGGATGTCACCACAGTCCCCCAGACATGGCGGCCCGACGGCGAGTAAGGCGGAATACAAACCAATCAAGCGGGACGGCGGAAACGCCGTCCCTTTTTCATGCTTTTTCTTAATATTTCCGCATTTTTCAAAAATGCTCTTTCATTCCGAGCCGAAACGTGGTATACTAAAATTGACATAATATCAATATAACCTTTAAGGGGGAATCGCCATGTCGTCTCCGGTCATCACCGAGAACAAGACAAAGATCAAGAAGAGCTTTTTCACCGTTGTCACGGGCCGCACCTTCATCATCGCGGCGCTCCTTCTGGCCCAGGTGGGGGTCCTGCTCTGGGGATTCCAGCGGCTGGGAGACTACATCCATCTGGGGTCCGCCGTGGCCTCCGCGCTGATGCTCATCTACATCTCCAACAGCAAGAGCGACCCCACCGTGAAGCTGACCTGGTGCTTTGTAGTGGCGCTGGTCCCCGTGCTGGGCATCCCGCTCTATTTCTACATCAAGCTGGACCTGGGCCATCGCACCGTCCAGGGGGCCATCTCCCGCTGCGAGCGGGAGACCGCGCCCTTTATGCTCACGTCGGAGGGCTCCGGGGGCGACGCGGGACAGACCCTGGAGAAGTCCGACCCGGACGCCGCCTCCCTGGCAAAGTACCTCCGCGACCGGGCGGGATTCCCGGCCTACACCGGCAGTGAGGTGACCTACTTCCCCCTGGGCGAGAACAAATTCGAGTCCATGCTTCAGGAGCTGGAGAAGGCGGAGAGCTTCATCTTCATGGAGTACTTCATCGTGAGCCCCGGCCGTATGTGGGACACCATCTTGGAGGTCCTGGCCCGCAAGGCCAAGGCCGGTGTGGACGTGCGCTTCATGTACGACGGCACCTGCGCCTTCGGGGACATCCCCTACTCCTACCCAAAGGAGCTGGAGGCCCTGGGCATCCGGTGCAAGATGTTCGCCCCCATGCGCCCCTTCGTCTCCACCCACTACAACAACCGGGACCACCGGAAGATTTTGGTGATTGACGGAAAAGTTGCCTACACCGGCGGCGTCAACCTGGCGGACGAGTACATCAACGAAAAGGAGCGCTTCGGCCACTGGAAGGACACCGCCATCCTGGTCCGGGGCGAGGCCGTCCGGTCCTTCACCCTGATGTTCCTCCAGATGTGGAACGCCTCCGAGCGGGCCGGGGGGTGCGACTACAGCCGCTTCCTGCCTCCCCCCGAGGAGATCCGCTCCGACGACGCCCCCGGCGTGGTTATCCCCTACGGGGACAGCCCCATGGACCAGGAGAAGGTGGGGGAGACGGTGTATCTGCACCTCATCAACACCGCCCGGCAGTACGTCTACATCATGACGCCCTACCTCATTCTGGACGGCGAGACGCTGATGGCCCTGACCTCGGCGGCCAAGAGGGGAGTGGACGTGCGCCTTGTCCTGCCCCACATCCCCGACAAGACCTACGCCTTCTGGCTTGCCAAGAGCCACTACCCGGAGCTGGTGGACGCGGGCGTGAAGATTTACGAGTACACCCCCGGCTTCGTCCACGCCAAGGTCTTTTTGCAGGACGGCAAGATGGGCGTGGTGGGCACCATTAACCTGGACTACCGGAGCCTCTACCACCACTTTGAGGACGCCGCCCTCCTGTGCGGCGTGCCCGCCCTGGAGGACATACGCGCCGATTTTGAGGACACCCTCGCCAAGTCCCGGCGGGTGACCCGTGAGGACATCGCCCACGAGAAATTCCACGTCCGCTTCCTCGGGGGACTGCTGAAGATCGTGGCGCCCCTGATGTGAGCGCCCCCCAACGAGCTAATGACCAAGAGATACAGAGGTAATTTTCTATGATCAAGATCCTGCATGCGGCGGATTTTCACATGGACTCCCCCTTCCGCGCCCTCCCCGAGGAGAAGGCCGTAGAGCGGCGGCGGGAGCAGAGGGAGCTTCTGGACCGCCTGGCGGCGGACGCGGAGAACGTGGACCTGGTGCTGCTGGCCGGGGACCTCTTCGACTCCGACGCCTCCTACTGGGAGACCGCCGAGACGCTGACCCGTGTGTTCTCCTCCATCAAGGCCCAGATCTTCATCGCCCCGGGCAACCACGACTACTACACCTCCCGTTCCCCCTACGCCACCATGGAGCTTCCCGCCAACGTCCACATCTTCCGCACCGCCCAGCTTCGGGGCATCGAGCTTCCGGAGTTGAACGCCCGGGTCTGGGGCGCGGGCTTCACCTCCGCCGGGTGTGAGCCTCTTCTGCGCTCCTTCACCGTCCGGCAGAGCGACAGGATGGAGCTGATGGTCCTCCACGGGGACATTGCCCAGAACTCCCGCTACAACGCCGTCTCCGAGGCGGACATCGCCCGAAGCGGCCTTGACTACCTGGCCCTGGGCCACGTCCACGCCTTTTCCGGCATCAAAAAGGCGGGGAACACCTTCTACGCCTACCCCGGCTGCGTGGAGGGCCGGGGCTTCGACGAGACAGGGGAGAAGGGGTGGCTCCTCGGCGCCGTTGGAAAGGGGAACGCCGATTTGACCTTCCGCCCCTCCGGCGGCAGGCAGTACCGGATCCTGGAGGCGGACCTGTCCGCGTCCGACGACGCCCTCGCCACGGTCCTCGAGGCCGTGGGGGACGGCTTTCCCCGGGACATCGTGCGCCTCATTCTCCGGGGCGAGTACTCCGGCGAGGCGGACCCGGAGGCCATCCGGCAGGCCCTGTCGGACAAATTCTACCACCTCACCGTCAAAAACGAGCTTCGCCGCCGCCGGGGGCTCTGGGAGGGCGCGGGAGAGGACACCCTGACGGGGATGTTCCTGGCGGATCTCAAGTCGAAATACGAGGAATCCGAGGATGAGGACAGCCGCGCCCTCATCGAGCTTGCCGCCCGGTATGGGCTGGCCGCCCTGGAGGGCAGAGAGGAGTGGAGACCGTGAAGATCAAAAAGCTCTCCGCCACCTTCGGCAATCTGAAAAACGCCACCCTGGAGCCGGGGGAGGGCCTCACCGTGATCTCCGCCCCCAACGAGTATGGCAAGTCCACCTGGTGCGCCCTGCTGTCCGCCATGCTCTACGGCATCGACACCTCCGAGCGGGACCGGGCGGGTCACCTCTCGGACAAGACGCGCTACCGCCCCTGGGACGGCGGGTCCATGGTGGGCACCATGGAGATCGAGGACGCGGGCCGCTCCGTCACCGTCCAGCGCACCTCCAAGGGCGCCGCCCCCATGAAGAACCTCATCGCCGTCTACACCGGCACCGCCCAGTTCATCCGCCTCAAGGACCCCGAAACCCTTGGCGAACAGCTCACCGGCGTTTCCCGGTCCGTCTTTGAGCGCACCGCTTTCATCCGGGGCACGGACCTGCGCGTCACACAGACGTCGGAGCTGGAGAAGAAGATCGCGGACCTGGTGTCGACCGGCGAGGAGAACGTCTCCTACACCGACTCCGACGCCCTTTTGCGTAAGTGGCAGAGGAAGCTCCGCTGGAACAAGACCGGGTCCATCCCCGCCCTGGAGCAGGAGCTGCGGGACGCAAAGCACGCCTACGACCTCATCGAGTCCTCCGCCCAGGAGATCGCCAACCTCCGCTCCTCCATGGACAGGACCGGGAAGAGCATCCAGCTATTGGAGGACGACCTGAAAATACATGACAAGCTGGACGCCCGCGCCGCCTCCCGCCGCCTGCGGGACGCCAAAAAGTCCATGGAGACCGCCGAAAAGCGGGTGGCGGAGCTGACGGACGCGCTGACCAGCAACGGACGCCTGATGACCCACCGGGACACCGCGGCCATCCGGGAGACCGGCGCCGCCGTGATGCCCATGAAGAAGGTGGCACGGGACGCGGAGAAGTCCCTGTGGCGGGCTGAAAAGGAGCTCAACGACGCCGCCGCCCGCCGGGGCGCCTCGCCCTTGAGCGGCCTCGACGAGGCGAAGGTCGACGAGGACATCCGCAAGGGGAGGGAGCTCCGGGAGAAGGCCCGGGAGGTGAAGGAACCCCGGGTCCCCCGCTGGATCCCCGTGCTCCTGTGTACTCTCGCCGTCCTGGGCCTCATCCTCACCACCGGCGTCCTCACCGGCCTCTTCCGGCAGAACGAGGCCGCTCTGAAGATCGTGGGACTCAACATCTGGGGCATCCTGGCCTCCCTCGTTGTGGGGGCTGTGGGATTGGTGCTCCTCTTTATCAAGCTTCCCCACCGGCGTGGGGCCGCCGACGACCTCAACGACCTGCTGGCCCGCTACGGCGTGCCGGACATCGGAAGGCTGGAGACGCTGCGGGACGCCTACGCCGGGCTTCTCCGGGAGGAGGAGCAGAAGCGGGCCGCCCGGGACACCGCCCGCGCCGCCTATGAGAGCGCCGGAGCCGCCGCCCAGGAGGCGGAGGAGGTGGCGGTCAAAAATATCGCCGCCTTCTTCCCGGACGTGACCAGCGGCGAGCAGGTGATGGAGGCTCTCAACTACGTGGACAAGGCCATCGACCAGCTGACCCACGCCCAGTTCGACGCGGTGTCCGCCCGGAACGTCTACGAGACGCTGTTGGCCGACTACGACCCGGAGACCTCCGGCCCCGTGGACGAGGACGAGTACCTGCCCATCCCCATGCGCAACCGGGAGGAGACCCTGGCCGCCCTGGAGCGGGCCAAAACCCAGCTCACAGAGCAGACCCGGGCCCTGGACCTGGCCTCCGGCGCACGCCGCACCCTGGGGGACCCGGCGGTGATCGAGGGCCGCGTCCTGGACCTCACCGAGCGCATCGCCCAGCAGAACCGGGATTACAGCGCCCTGACCCTGGCCATCGAGGCCCTCGCCGAGGCCAACACCGGCCTCCAGACCCGCTTTTCCCCGGAGGTCAGCCGCCGGGCGGGGGAGATCATGGAGCGCCTCACCGGGGGCCGCTATGAGAAGCTCTACTTCGACAAGGGCTTCGACGCCGCCGCCAAGGAGACCGACTCCCCCGAGACCAGGGGCGTCCTGGCCCTGTCCGACGGCGCCGGAGACGAGATCTACCTGTCCCTGCGCCTTGCCATGTGCGACCTCCTCCTGGGCGGCGAAGACCCCTGCCCCATCGTCCTGGACGACGCCCTCGT
>CANQKZ010000103.1 GCA_947624585.1 uncultured Oscillospiraceae bacterium
AATTTTAGGTTTCTGGGCTTTGCATTAGGGAAGGGACGGAAGGGAGTCTACATCCGCGTCCATGCAAAGTCCTTGAAAAGAAAGCGAAGCAGAAGCTTAGAGAACTGACTTCCCGCAGTCAGGGCAGAAACGTCCGAAAGGTGATGGAGAACCTATCCGACAGGTACGAGTCCCTGCACTTATGCGATTGAACCGCCGTGTACGGAACCGTACGCACGGTGGTGTGGGAGGTCGGCCCCATCAGGGGCCTCCTACCCGATTACATAACAGATATATTTATACTAATATCCAATCAAAACAAGACATTCACGACGGTCTTTTTCGTGTCATACTTCGTCAGACCGCTTGAAAATACATACAGTATTCCCTGCGCGTTCTTCCTCGTCTGACACGAAAAATCCTCGTCGCTCGGTGTCTTCTTTTGATTGGATATTAGTATTATATTCTCAGAAAAACTCCACTTCCACCGTCAGGTCCGCGATGTCCGGGTTCAGGGAGCGGACCAGGGCGGAGATGAGGTCCTGGGCGGCGTCGTTCAGGGAACGGGTGACGGTGGTGTTGGAACGCAGGTCCTCCCGGAGCATGGTGAGGGCGCGGGCGCGCTGGTTCATGGCCAGCTTCTCACCCGCCTCCACGCTGCCGTTGCCGATGAGACGGTTGTTCCGGTAGTGGAGCTGCTCGGTGCTGACCAGGGTCACGTCCGTCAGCTCCGGCGACGGGACGCGGACCAGCACGTACCGGTTGGGCGTGTCGGTGATGTACTCTCCCGCCGTCAGGTCCACGGTGTACACGCCCTCGCCCACAGCTTTCAGCCAGCTGACATCCTCGGCACCGTCGTCAATGACGTAGGCGGAGCTGCGCACCCGCATGATCTGCAAGCGGCCCGTCTCACGGACCTCGTCGATCCGGATGGCGATGACGTTCTCTACGTGGTTCTCCTCGAACCCCCGGCCGTACCCGGCGGTGTAGATGTTTTCCCGGACCTCGGCGGCCTTGGCGTCCTTATTTTTGGAAAAGGAGTCCCCAATGCCGTTCTTCATGCCGTTGAGGGACCCCAGGTACCAGGACAGCCCCAGCACCAGGGCGATGACGGCCACCGCCGCCACCGCCGCCGAGGCGATGGGGTTCAGCGCCGCCAGCATGCCCAGCACACCGGGCCCACGGGACTTTTTCTCCCGCTTCGCCTTCCGGGGCGCGGGCGGAGCCTCCGGCCCGTCTCCGCCCTCCGGCGGGACCTCCTCCGGGGCCGCCTCCCTGGGGTGAGCCTTCACGGGGGAGCCGTCCCTCCGGGGGACCCTTTTGGACGTTGGCCTCTCCACCGGGGCGGGGTCCTGGGGACCGGCCTCCCCTGCCGGGGGACCGGCCTCGCGGGGGACGGTGTCGATTGGGATCTTCTCCTTCAACGCGGCGTCAAAGGAAAAATCGTTTTTGGATCCAGAGACGGGCGCCGTTCCGCTCTCGTCTCTGACAGGTCTATCCTCACTCATGCGCTCACCCCCTGAACTCCACCTTGTACCCGACGCCGGTCATATTCCTGGCCAGCGCCTCCACCTGGGCAACGGCGGCCTCCTCGGCCTGGCGCTGAAGGTCCTTATCGCCCAGGATCTCCTCCTCCATCTTCTCCTTGCCCTTCTCCACGGAGTTGGCGTAGGCGTCCATGCCGTCCTTGGTCTTGCCGTCGAAAAACTCCGCCTTGTCCTCGGCAACCAGACGCATATGGCTCTCGTCGTAGTAAAATTCCGGCGCGGCTGGCTCGTCCAGGGTGACGGTCAGATTTTCCGTATCCACCTGTGCCCGGCTCAGATCCACCGTGAAGACGGCGCTGGCCGGAAGCAGATAGAGGGCGTTATACTTGTCGCTGTCCTTGTGGGCGATCTCGGCGGACATACTGACAACCAGTACCTCCAGCTTCCCGCACCCCCGGATCATTTCCCCCACGGTGTCGGATACGGAGGTGTCCGCCGCCGAAAGCCCGTCGGTCTTACCGCTGTCGTAGCCCTGGCCGTACACGTCCTGTGTCACGCCCTCGAAGGAGCCCTTGAAGAGCCCCGCCGCTTTGCCGCTGACGGCGCCCACCGTTTCCCCGGTGACGGAGGCGGAGGCGTAGGCGTTCCGGTAGAGGATCACCGCGCCCACAAGGAGACACGCCAGAACCAGCGCGGCAAACGCGAAGATCCAGGGGGCTTTGCTCTTTTTCTCTCTCTTTTCCACCGCCCTCACCTCACTTCTTCTTCTCCAGGTCCACGCCCAAAAATCCCCGTGTCAGCGTCTTGCCGTCCAGGTCGGCGGTGACAGTCAGCGTGCCGTTGTCCTTGTCCTTGCCCCAGGGCCACATCTTGTCCACCTGGTAGCCGCTGTCGGTGACGGTGTAGACCCACTTGAGCTTGTCGTTCTCCTTAAACTGCCGGAATCCGGTGACGGTCTCGCCGTCAAAGGTGAAGGTGTAGGTCCCCTGGGCGTCCGTCTCCGGCAGGGTGACGTTTATGTACTTTTTCGACGGGTGGGCGGCGATGATGGAGTCAATCTCCTCCCGGTACTCCTTGAAATCCATCTCCTTCACAAAGGCGCCGTCCTTCACGCCCTTGCCGGTGAGGTAGTACCCCTCCGCCGGTCGGACGGTCACCGTCACCTTTGCCCTGTCCGGGAGCCTGTCTCCGACGGAGAGGTTGTTCCCGTCGTATGTCAGGTTGACCGACACGTTGGAGGCGTTGATCCGCGTCACCTCCGACGTCTCCTCCCGGACGGTGAGGGACGCCGCCGTGCCGAAGAAGGTGTCCGGCACCGTGACGGTGTACTCGTGGGTCTTCCCGTTGTCCGTGTCCACCGGCGCGGAGACGGTGAGCTCCGGCGCGTACACCTCATACCCGCCCTTCACCCGCAGGACGATCCTGTCCCCGGTCTTCAGCCTGTTCCCCAAAACGATGGACTTGCTTCGGACCCCGGAGACCTCCTCTCCGTTCACCAGCGCCGAGGACACGATGTCCCGGTTGAAAATGCTGTATTTCTCATTGTCGACCGTGGCCTCTATGTAGGAGCGAAGCACCGCGTGGAAGCTCTCCGCGCCACCCTTGGGCGACTGGACGGCGAAGCTGGCGATGCCCGCCTCGTCCCGGGCAATCTGGGGGCTGCTCCTGGTCCGGTCCACGTAGTAGGAATCGGCGCTGGAGCGGTAGTCGAATTCCACGGTGTATTCGGAGGCGGAGGGGATCTGCACGCTGCCGCTCACCGTCTCCACGGAGTTTACCAGCCACACCCCCTCAAAGGGTGAAGCCTCCCCGTTTCCCGAAAGATACTCCGCCGTCAGGGACAGGACCCTCGGCTCATAGCGCCCTATGGGCAGTACGGACACACGCGCCGCCCCCTGGGGCACGATGAACACCAGCCCGTCGGCCCCGAAAGCCGGGTCCTCCCGGGAGATCTCCGTCCCCGCGCCGTCGTAGGCCACGATCCGAAAGTGGTCGAAGGCGTACCTGTCGCTCCGGGCCGATTCCCGCACCGACACCTTGCCGTAGACGGGCGTGCCAGCGGACAGTCCCACCCCGGCGTCCAGTGCGTCGGTGAATTTGCTGTCCAGATAGAGCTTCACGTCCAGCATATTGGAGGACGCCAGAGACACTTCCGCAAGGCTGGTCCCGCCCCCATCCCGCTCCTGCGCCAAAATCCGGGCCGCCTCGGCGGTGTACCCGGCGTATTGACCGCTCTCCACGATCTCCCCGGCCTCCAGAGCCTCCTGATAGGCCAAGTAGTCCGGGTCCTCCGCCACGCCCGATGCCTTCATGGCCCGCTTCTCCAGGGCGGCGGAGCATCCGGCCAGCCCCAGCGCCAAAATCAGCGCCAGCGCCGGGACCGCAAGTCTCTTTCCCATGTCCTCACCCCTGTTTTTTGTTCTTCTCTCCCTCGCACTCGGCCTGAAAAACCGCCAAAAACGCGGGGTTTTTCTTCTCCATGTTGACGATGGCGCCGGTCCCGTCCAGATAGCAGTGCTGGCTCGTGCCCACGGCCCGAAGCTCACCCGTTTTGGCGTCCCGGACCTCATACCGGAAGGCGCAGCGGAACCGGCTCATGCTCGTGAGGTGTACTTCGATGGCCGCCGTGTCCGGGTAACGCACCGGCTTTTTGTACTCGCAGGTCACGCCGATCACCGGGCTCATGACCCCCTCCCGCTCCAGCCGCTCATAGGGATACCCCACCTGCTCCATGAAGGAGGTCCGCGCCTCCTCAAAATAGCGGATGTAGTTGGAGTGATGCACCACCCCCATCTTGTCCGTCTCGTAGTAGTTCACAGTCCTCAGATATGTCTTCATCCCGGCCACCGCCCGCTCTTTCGTCTTTTATAGTCATAATAACACATATTTCCGAAAATTAAAAGGGGCAAAAACGTATTTATTATTCATGTGTCAATTAAAAATCGCCATATTATTACATTACTCCGGCGGTCAAATGACCGCCGGAGTAATCATGTCCATATTTAGCGGGGAAACGTATCCCGAAACCGCCTCCGCGCGGGATGTGGGATCACAGATAGGCGGAAAGGACGGTGAGGAGCGCTGTGAGCTCCTGTTCGGTGAGGGCGAAGACGTTCTTCGTGCTTTCGGGTCGGGCGACAGAGGCGCCGACGGTGTAGGTGAGGGTCAGGGGGACGTATTGGGTCACACTGTCGACGGTGACGTTCACGCTGTCGGCGGTGAAGCCGGCGTCGGTGAAGGTCAGGGCGCAACTGAAGCCGCCGCTCTTCTCGGGGGACGCGAAGCGGACGGACAGCTCGTTGCCTCTGTACTCGGCGGTCAGGGACGCGCTCTCCTCCCCGTCATCCGCTGTGACCGTGTGGGACCAGCCGGTCTCATCGGACCGGACGGCGCTCCGCACGGTCACAGAGCCGCCGGGGCCGGAGATCGCGACGCTCTCGCCGCCCCCGTCGAAGAAATTGAGAACGGCGGCGCCCTGGGAGCCGTCCGCGTCTGTGAAGGTGAAATTGACGCCGATGAGACATCCGTCGGTGACGAATTCCGTCCGGCACTTGATATCCGGGGACACCAGATCGCCCAGGTCCTCCGGCGCCTCGCCGGTCGCCTCAAGGGCCGCGCCGATCTCCGGGAACAGCTCCTGGAATTTGTTCAGGACCGCCCTCATGTCCTCGCCGTCCATATCGGCGGTGAGGACCGCGCCCTCGCTCTGAACGCCGTCCCGGTCCACGGTCCCGGACTCCACCGTCAGATCCGCCGCCGCCAGCACCGCGTCGGACAGCTGATCGCACCGGGCCTCCAGTTCCTGCCTGTCGGGAACGGTCATAGCGCTCATCCGCTCCATAGCCGCGTCGATCCGGGCGAACGCCTCCAGCATATCGTCGCCCAGGAGCCGGGCAAGGGGGCTTCCGTCGGCCTGCCGGGAGAGGCCGTAGGGCGCGAAGCCGTAGAATGCGTCATCCCCCAGAAGCTCCGGGGAGGAGACGCCGAAGAAATCCCGGTCCAGGTAGGCCGACGCGCTGAGGCTGATGACACCGGACTTCAGGGCGGCGTCCAGCCGCGCGTTCCCCGCCGCGCGGTCGAAGCTGAGGGAGGCTGTCAGCCCGCCGGTCTTGCCCTCCTGGGCCAGAGAGAGCGCCAGGGTGCCGGAGTCGGAGCTCAGCCGGGAGAGGGCCGACAGGGGACAGCCCTCGCGGCGGGCCTCCAGCTCCCGGGCGGTGTTCTTCATGTTGTACTCCAGGAACGCCCCGGGGTCCTCGGTGGGATCCGGTCCGCTCTTTTCCGCCAGCAGGCTGCCGGTAACGCCGTCGCCATCCTCATCATTCCCGCAGGCGCCAAGAGACAGCGCCAGGGTCAAGGCCAGGGCGAGGCAGAGGAGTTTATACGCGAATTTTTTCAAATCGAACGCATCCTTTCACTTGGTCTGATATTATTATAATCCGAAAATTGGCAAAGTCAAGTGAAAACGGGAGAGAAAAGGATAATCGCTTGCAAGGCAAATACCGTGAGCGGATAAGAGGGGGAGAGGACACACCTTTTGCGTTTGAGATCGATACTGCCTTTGAAAGAGGATTCAGCGTTAAGAAGGTTAAGGACCGGGCGACGAAGGGTACTCCATATGGAAATCACAGGGAAGGGCTCCGGGCCCTCCCCGTTTCCCGCGCGGCTGCGAGGATATTTTGCGCAAGACAAGGAAGGCGGCGCGGAATCGCGCGAAAAAGGCCGCCGCGAGTTAAAAGCTTTTATTAAATATAATACTATCAAAATAAGAAATTCGCGATGGTCTTTTTCGGGTCATGCTTCGTCACGCGGCTTGGAAATACATACAGTATTCCCGGCGCCGCCTTCCTCGCCTGACATGAAAAATCCTCATCGCTCGGTGTCTCATTTTAATTGAATATTAGTATAAGCATAAAAAGCGGGATACGGGGCGGGCACCCTATATCCCGCTTTTTGGCGCGGGGGAGTATCTTTCGTGGATCTTCGACCGCATCCGCTGAAATTCCTCTTCCGTGATGACGCCCCGATCGAAGAGAGTTTGGTTGTAGTAGAGCATCCAGATAAGCCGCGCGGTCCGGAGCTTTTCCGCCTGTGACTGCAAAAAAACGCGCCTCCTGTCGTATAGCTGAATCAGGCCCGGGGGCGGGATTCAAAGGGGATATTACTAAGTATTCCCACCGGAAAGGAAAATTATAGAGGGTAAAGGCGCTTTCACCGAAAAGGATCCCGTTTTGATGCGATTTTGGAATATAATAGCCTTACGGCGCGACGCGGCGGCGGTTTTGCGGTGTATAAGGGTGAGAACGGTGCGCGGGACTGGGAGGGACAGATGAAAGACAGAGAGATCGTGGACCTTTTTCTGCAAAGGTCCGAGGACGCCATCGGGGAGGCCCAGCGGAAATACGGGCGCTATCTGCGGGCCATCGCCATGCGGATCCTGGACGACGGGCCGGACGCGGACGAGGTAGTCAGCGACACATACCTGGGCGCGTGGAACTCCATCCCGCCCCATGAGCCGGAGGATCTGGCGGGGTATCTGGGCAAGATCGCCCGGCAGAGCGCCATCAAGCGGTGGCGCCGCCGGAACGCGGCGAAAAGGGGAGGGGAGACGGCCCTGGCCCTGGAGGAGCTTTCGGAGGCCGTGTCCCCCGGCGGGGACCCGGAGCGGGAGCTGGAGGCGGCGGAGCTGGGGCGGACCCTGGACCGGTTCGCCGCCGCGCTCCCCGAGGCGGAACGGCGGGTGTTCCTGTGCCGGTACTGGTACCTGGACCCCATCGCGGATATCGCGGAGCGGTTCGGGTACTCCGAGAGCAAGGTCAAGTCCATGCTCCAGCGGACGAGAAAGAAGCTGAAAAGGTTCCTTTGCGAGGAGGGTGTCATCGATGAACAGTGAGATCCTTTTGGAGGCCATCGGGGAGATGGACCTCTGGCTTGTCCGGGCGGCGCGGCCCCCGAAAAAGCGCCGGAAAAACAGAAGACTCCTCCGGCTGGCGCTTCCCGCAGCGGCGCTGGCGGCACTGGCGGCACTGGCTGCGGTGCTTCTCCTTATCGTGCCGGAGAGAGCGGACAGGGGATTCGTCACGGAGGCGGTGGAGGACCTTTCCGGCATCGCGGACTCCTGGGGCGGCACACTTCTGGCGGAGAATCTGCTGGCCGCCGGGGCGGACATCTCGGACATCCGGCTGGAGCACCGGGAGGGCACGGACATTGCCGATGCCTCCGGCTGGAGGAGCCTCGCCTTCACCGTGGAGCGCGGGGGGGACAGCATGGAGATGACCTGCATCTTCGGCGTGCCGGAGGGGTTCCGCCTGCCGGAGGACCCCACGGAGACGGTGGAGTACGGCGGCGTCACCGTGTGGCTCTATATCACCTCCTCCGAAAACAGCGAGGGCGGGACGCTTTGGAGCTGCCGGACCGTCTTCGCCGCCGACGGAGTGGCCTACGACATGGATTTCCGCGTGGCGGGCCCGGAGGACCGGGAGACGGTGTACAGGAATCTGGACATGATCCTGGGCGTGGGGAAAGGCGGCGAGGGCTTCCGCCCGCTGGATAACCTCATGGGCTTCACCGATTACCGGGTGACGGCGGATACCGACGGAGAACGGGGTTCGGTCTGGCACTTTTGGGTGACGGTGGGCGGCGCGGAAACCTGTGTGGCGGAGGTCCGGGGCGCGGAGGGGGAAATTTGCATCTACGGCGCGGACCTGGACGGGGACGGCCGGGACGAGGCGGTGGCCAACAACGTTTCCTCCGACGGGACCGAGGCCGTCGCTGTGTACCGTTATGACGGCGAAAGCTTCTGGGTGGGCCAAATCGACGGGCGGTATCTGGATGAGGCGGGCTTCGCCGACAGATCGCCGGTCCGTCCGGTCAGCACCCGGTTCGATCCGGAGACGGGGGAATTTACGGCGGAGTACGCCCCAATCGCTCCCGATCCAAATAGCTCCGTTGCCCGCTTCGGCCCGGAGCGCCTGATCTTCCGCCGGTTCCGCGCCAATGCCCTGAACCACTTCGCCCTCCGCCCCCTGTCCTGGGACGAGCTGGAGCACACCGACGCCCGTCCCGTGGACGCGGTCCTCCAGTCGGAGGACTACCGGGTGGGCATCGAGCGGACGGCGGAGCGGGACGTGTGGCATTTCTTTGCCGGAGCGTCGTGTCTCGCCGAGGCGTCCGCCATGCCCGGGGAGACGCCGGATGTGTACAGCGCGGATGTGGACGGCGACGGGAGGCCGGAGTTCATCTCCAACGAGCCGGACGGCACGGTGAAGGTCTGCGGATTCGTGGGCCCGGGCCTGCGTATCAACGAGCTGACCCCACGGCAGGAGGTTCTGGACATGGCCTTCTCCCGCGCCCACTCCGGCGGGCGCGTGACAATGCGGTTCGACCCGGAGTCGGGGCTGTTCACCATCACGGCCTCGGGTCCCGAGGGGGAGACGGTGTACGCGGAGAGCTTCCCCTTCGACGTGGAGAAGTTCGACGCCGCGCCCTATTATCCCAGGCTCTGGAGTGAGCCGGAGTACATCGCTCTCGTTCCGGCCCCGGCCCCGGCGGAGAAACTGCCGGACATCCCGGAGCGGGATAAGCTGGCGCCCTTCGTCCCGGAGGCCGGATGGCAGACAGGGCCGGAATTTCTCTGCGGAGGGCTGACCTTCCGGGCGGAGGCGTCCCCGGTGGCGCGGCTGTACGTCCGGGATGAGGCGGGTGAGGAGACGGATCTGGGGCCGATCCCTGTGCCGGAGGGAGACATCCGATTCTCCGCCTTCACGGACATCCTGGGCTTCGACGGCGCGGCGGTCCGGTACGGGGACGGTTCTGTTACGGACTTCTACCGTGTAGACGGGAAGGGCGTCTCTCTCCTTGCCCGGTGCGGCGGGGAGGTGTACGCGGGAGACATCAACGGCGACGGCATCCGGGAGCTGGTCTGTGAAGGCTCCGGCGGGGCGGCGTACACATATTATTTCCTCCGGGAAGGAGAGGTCCGGGCGGAGACGGCGGCGGACGCCCTCCGGGAGGTGCTTTTGGGGGAGCGGGAGTTCCTGGACACCCTCCCCACCGGCGAGGTCAACGGCGCCCTGGACATGGACGCCATTGGCGAGGCGCTGACCGACGGCGGAAGCGAGATGTTCCGCGCCGAGGACTTCGCCCTCGTGGACATGGACGGCGACGGCGCAAAGGAGGCCGCGGTCCGCGTCGTCAACCGGGCCGGGGGATACGAGATGGGCAGCCTGGTCCTGCGGTACTTCGCGGGGGAGGTGTACGGGTATATGTACAACACCCGGAGCTTTGAGGAGCTGAAGGAGGACGGCACCTACATGGGCAGCGGCGGCGCCTCCGACAGCAGTTGGTACAAGGTCACCTTCGACGGCACACGCCTGGATGAGCACGTCTTTCTGGGAATTTGCCTGGAGAGCAATTTTGAGAACACATACGAAAACCGGATCTATTATTACGCCTCCTCCGCGGAGGACTTCGTCAGGAAGGAGTCGGCGCAGAACACCAAGCCCCCGGCGGAATGGCTGGAGCTTACAGAGGAGAATATCGCCGCCGCTTTTCGCGTAATATGACGCGCCGCCCCGGATGGGCGGGCCGGATAAGGAAACATTTTGTATGTACGGCAAGGGGCTGTGAAAAAACACGCCACCCCAGGCGTGGATATTCACAGCCCCGTATTTTTGTGGAAAAAACCACATTT
>CANQKZ010000104.1 GCA_947624585.1 uncultured Oscillospiraceae bacterium
AGTTCCAGCCGCAGGGCCTTGATCCTCTTGGCGTTCTCCCCTTGCTCCTGCTCATACCGCTTGGACATTTTCGCAAATCGGGCATCGTCGATCTTGCCGGACACGTTGTCCTCAGATAAGATTTGTCAAGGGTGAAATTTCAAAAAACTCAAAAATTGTAGATGAAACAGGGCGGAGCCGTCTGGCTCCGCCCTTTGGTTAGTCATCACTTTATATCGTCCTCATCGCAATAGCGCGTGAGGATTGCGGCCATCTCGCTGCGCTTGGCGGGGCCCCTGGGATCGAAGAGATTATCGTCCTTGCCCGTGATGACGCCCTCCATATTGCACCACGCCACCGCCTCAACGGCCCAATCGGAAATCTTGTCCAGGTCCGTGAAGGGCAGACGGTACACCCAATCGCCGGTGAAGCCGCCGTCGCCGTACTTCTGTTCATAGCGATAGATCATCGCCGCCATCTGCTCGCGGGTGATGGGATCGTCAGGGCCGAAGCTTCTGTCGCCATAACCGCCCGCGATCCCCTCGCGGGCGGCCCAGCGGACGGCCTCGGCGTACCACGCCTCTTCGCTCACATCGGAGTAGGTCATGTAGTAGTTGACCACAGGCTTATCGCTCATATTCCACAACACCGTCACCATCTGGGCACGGCTGACGGTGCCATCCGGGGCAAATTGACCACCGCCGATACCCTGCATCAAGCCGTGGGCGATGACGTAATCGGTGTAGTCGTGATACCACGCGCCGGTATCCAGGTCAGTAAAGCCCAGAGAGAGGCAAGGCACAAATTCCGCCGTCACTGTCACCCGCCCGGCGGGCTGGACGAAGATCCAGGTGCCGTCGCCGTTGTCCGTCAGCTTCACGGGCCGCCCGTTTCCGTAGGTCACCGTGAGGGACGCCAGATGGTACCCCTCGTCCGCCCGGGCTGTCAACGTGACGCGCCTGCCGGTGACGGCATACCAGCGGTCCGCCGTCACCGTGCCGTGCTCTGTCTTGGGGGCTGTGACAGCGTAGGAGGTGGGGGAGGTTTGGGAGGTGTAGCCGATAGCGTAGGTGGAGAATTTGGAGTTGTACACATAGATGAGGCCGTTCTCCCGATCAAGCCGGAAGGTCCCGTCCACGCCTTCACCCTCGCTCAGAGTCTCGGCGGCATTGTCATGGTATCTGTACACCGCCACCGCCCCCTTACCGGTGAAATCATAGGGGATGACCAGCGTAATGACGCTTTGCGTCTCATGGAGCTGGGTGGTCTCGTCGTCCACGCCCTCCTTTGAGACGGTTTTCTGGATGGATATCTCAATAAACTCAAGGTCCGTTCCCTTGGACTCCGCCTTAATGGCCTCTATGGATTCCTGAACCTCCGCGCTGTTATCCTCGCTGTCCTCCGCCTTGGCCTCCACGGTCATGGAGACGGTGACGGTGCTACCGCTTGCGGACTGCTTCGCCGCCTCCTGGTCCAGACCGCCCACCACCACGGCGGGCGTCTCAGGCTGGCCCTCCTGGGCGGGCTTTACCTCCAGCAGGGAGTTGATGGGTCCCGCCGGCATGGTGATGTCGTCCACCGTCTGGTCGGACGTGACCACCGCCAGGGCCGTCATGGTGATATCCTCCTTCTCTGCCACGATGTTGTAGGTGCCGGGGAGGACATACATAAACATGTATTCGCCCCCGTCATTGGCTACTGTGGCCGCCAGCGTCTCGCTGCCGCGTTTCAACGTGACCGTGACGCCGGACACGACACCGCCGGAGTTGTCCAAAATCTTTCCGGTAACGGAATAGCTCTCCGTGGGCGCTGTAAACGTGCGGTTGCAGACCGTGCAGGTATACACATATTTTCCATCGGAGAGGACCGCCTCCGAGAAGGTGTGGGGTACGCGCTGAATGACTCCGCCCTCCGTACACTCGCCTACGCCAGTGCAGGTGTGCCAATGGTAATTATTGTCGTTCACCCACTCTGTTTCCGACCAGACATGCACATGGGTGATCGTAAGCGTCCCAACCTTTAGGCTTTCCACCCCGCCGGCGAGCGTGAAGTTGGGATCCGAGATACTCACTGTCACGTCGTATGCTCCCGGCAGGATGGGCGTTGCCGCCGCGCCGTTTTGCTCATAGGAGACGGTGATCTTTTCCGAGTCGATGGCGGGGGCCTCGTCCGCCGTCTGTGCCACCGTGACGGAGATCGCCGCGCCGGTGTAGGGGGTATTTACCTCCACCGCCTGGAAGGTGATGGTGGCGGGGTCAATGGTGACGGTGATACAGGTGGGCTCTGTTCCCGTGTGGTTGATGTCCCCCTGGACCTTCCACCAGACGTAATTGGTCCCGGCATCAGTGCCAGTAGGGACGGTTTCATTATAGCCTGCCTCCGGAGCTTTTGTGGCGTTAGTGCCCAGGGCGTACATCACCGAGCCATCCTCCGTGCTGCCAGTTTTCACCAGCTCCTGGGCCGAGCCGGTGTAGATGAGGTCTGTATTCGCCTGAGGGGCGGTGTAGCGGGCAGGTGCCGCCTGGATTTCTGCCTGGACGCACCCTATGTCAGAGGCGTTCCAGTTGTCCGACTCCTTCACCATGTAATAGACCGTATACGTCCCCGCTTCCGTTTCGGTGGGGATCTCTACCGTGAACGGCCCGCCCTCGGTGAGGCTGTACACCAGCGAGCCGAAGTTGGACGTGCCGCCAGTCACCAGCTTCACATCCTCGCCGGTGTAGGTCGCCGTCACAGGCGTGGGGGCCGCGGTGACCGCTGCCTGGGCCCTGGCGATGGTGACGGATATGGGCTGGGCCGCCGCATCGGTATGGTTGGCGTCGCCGGTGACCTTGTACCAGACCGTGTAGGTCCCGGCGTTGGTGCCGGTGGAGACGGTTTCATTATAGCCTGTCACCGGAGCTTCGGTGGTGTTATTACCCAGGGCGTAGACCACCTCACCGGTGTCGGACGCTCCCGCCGTCACCAGCGCCTGGGCCGCGCCGGTGTAGGTGAGGCCGGCGTTCGCCGCAGGCTCGGTGTTGGCGGACGCCGCCACCTTCCGAATAGTGAACGCCTGGGTCGTGTTGGCGCAGCCGTCCAGCGTGTAATTTCCCTTGGCCGTACCGGTGAGGTCGGTGGCCGTGGCGGTGTAGGAGCCGGCTTCGATGGCGTCAGTCGCCCCGTCGCCGCTGTTGGGCTCCACCTGCACCGTCACTTCGACCACGTCGCTGTTGACCTTGTTGCTGACCTCGGCGGTGACAGTGTGCATACTGCCGTCGTAGGGGATGGCAAACGTGTCGCAGCCGTCCAGCTTCCAATCAAGCGTAACCACCAGCGGGCTGATGTTAACATTTCCCGTAAGATTCGTATTAGTTGCCGTCGGTTCCACACTGTAATACTTCTCGTCCGCGCCGGTTTTGGTGATGTCGCTGAGGTTCACCGTGGAATACGTCGCCGCGTCCGAGCTGGACAGATTGCCCGTGGCGCTGAGCGTCACGCTGTCGCCCGACACAAGATTGCTGGGTGCAAGGTGCACGGTGACCGTCGTATTACCGTCGTAGGTCTTGCCGTCAGCGGTAACGGTATAGGTGAGCGCCTTTGGCGTCACGGTAACGGTTGTATTGCCGCTCCCGCCATCAATATTGCCATCCCCGCCATACTCCGCGATAACATTCTTGTTGTCAAACAGCGCCTTTTGCTTATCCTTGTTTGCTTCGGTAAGCGTCAGCGTTGCCACGCCGTTTGAGACTGTCCCCGTGCCAAGCGTCTCAGTACCCGCTTTAAATGTCACCGTGCCAGTGATGAGGCTTGCGTCAACACCGCTCACCGTCGCCGTCAGGGTAATGCTTTCGCCGTAGGTGGGAGCATCACTGGCGGACACCGCAACGCTCGCCGTGGCCTTGCTGATGGTATAGGTCTGTGTATTGTTCGTCAGCTTATAGTTGTTCGCCCTGCTGCCCTCAAGCGTTGCCGTGGCTGAGTGCTCCCCGGCGTCCGTTTCGGTGTTGCCGGAAAACTTAATAACAACACCGCCTTCCGCCGTGTCCGCCTCCACAAAATCGATGGTATTAGCGGTGACACTCGCAGGGTTGCCGGTGTATATGATGCCATCGTACCCCGTCCACGTCAGCGTGACCGATTTTTGTTCGATGGTGACAGGTACCTTGTCCTTAACGGAATCGTTGTGATTATCGTCGCCCTTGACATAGTACCACACGTAGTACGTCCCGGCGTCCTTGGCCTGCGGGATATTCGCCGTAAAGCTATTGTCATCCGGTGCGCTGTCGCCGTTTTCACCCATTGCGTACAACATCGTGCCCTCAGTGGGTTTCGTAGGCGCGGTTACAAGTGCTTTCTCCGTTCCATCGTATGTACGGTCATTCGCCGTAGGTGCCGTGACGCTTAAAATTGGGGCCTTGCTGATTGTCACAGTTCCGCCGGTGACGGTGCCAACCTTATAATATTCGGCGCCATCACCGTCCAGTGTGACTTTGCTGGTATCGACCGTGACGTTATGCGTCCCTGCGTCAGCGCCGACCGCCGTGGCCGCGCCTTCCTGAAGGCTCTCCGTCACATTGTCGCTCCCCACAAGCTCAGTCGTCCTGCTCAGCGACCCGGTAACCGTTGTGTTTCCGTCATATGTCTTGCCCTCCGCCGTGAAGGTATAATCCAACGCCTTGGAATTTACCGTCACGGTAATTTCCACAGTTTCTTTCGGATTCAAATTCCCGCTCCCGCCGTAGCTGACGGTGACAGTGTTTGGACCGGGTTTAAAGTAGTTTTTGACATCCGCTGCCGGTATGGTGACGGTAGCCGTTCCATTCTTGCCAGAGGTTTTTTGGACCTGTGCCGTTTTCTGGTTGCCCTTCGGGAAGGTAAACACCACCTGGTCCTGGCCCACACTGGCAAGGGATATGCCGTTTGTCGCCTTGACCGCCACATTGACTGTCAGAGTAACGCTTTCGCCATAGGTAACGGTCACGCTGTCCCCGGTGACGTCAGCCTCGCCCTTGCCAATGGTGACGAGAAGGGAAACAGGCTCGGTATTATTGTGGTTTTCGTCACCCACGACCTTGTACCAGACCTTGTAGGTCCCGACGGTGGTGCCCGTGATCTGGGCGGCGTCCGTGACCCACTGATCGTCGTCACTGGGGGCCGTGTCGCCGACGGCGTACTTCATGGTGCCGTGGACGGTGCTGCCCGCCGCGATCAGCTGCTGGGCAGCGGCAGTGTATGTCAGCGACGTGTTTGCTGTGGGCGCTGTCACCGTGGGGGTGGCCTTGGCGATGGTGACCGTCACGTAAGCCTTGTCACTGTCATCGTGGTTCGTGTCAGCATCGACATAGTACCACACGTAGTAGGTTCCGGCGTTGGTCCCGGTGGGAATGTCCGCCTTAAATGCGGTATTATCCGGTTCATTGTTCGCATTATCGCCCAGGGCGTACATCATCGTGCCGTCAGATGTGCTCCCCGTGGTCACAAGGGGCTGAGAGCTGCCGGTGTAGGTGAGGTTGTTCGGTGTCTGCAGGGTGCAGGTCGCCATGACTGTGCTGATAGTCAGCTCACCGACCTTGGCCTCCTGCTTATCGTCCTCGAACATATAATTTGTGTATGTATCATTCGTCAGCTTCACCCACACGTCGTAGGTCCCGGTCTCTGTCTCGCCAGCCGTGGTACCGCCCATGGTGCCGGACGCGCCCTGAGTGGCATAGTAGACATCGTAGTCGCTTTCTGTTAGTTCCAGCCCGGCGGGCGCGGTCTGCGTAACGGTTACCTTCTGGGCGCTCCCGGTGTAGCTGTGGGTGTTGTCCGTCACGCTGAACGTCACCGTGGCCTTAGCAATGCTCACCCTGACCGTGAGCGTCACGTCCGCCGTTCCGTAACCGTCCACGCTCATCAACGCATACTGCGGTGCTTTTTCCTTCGCCTGAATGGTCAGCGCGTAAGGCCCGGCGTTCGCGTCAGACGGGATTTTCAGGTTGTCGCCGTCGATAATCGCGTTAAGGTTATTTTCATTGCCTGTGATCTCATAACTAAATTTACCTGTTGCGGGAGCTTCAGGCTCGGATTCGTAGTGGACATACTGAGACAGATTCGCTGTTAATTCTTCCCCGTATGTCGTGGTAAGCGTGATCTCCTCGCTATCCCCGCCGAAAGGCGGCCGCCCTACGGCGTAAACGGTCATGTCGCCCGTGACGTGGGTTTCCCCATCAAACTTTGCATCGCTGCTGGGTTCGATTGAGGAAGACCAGTGGTCAAACGCCATTCCATCGAGTGTGGGCTTGTCAGGTAGTTCCTTCACGCCACTGGAGTTGGCATACTTGACGGCATATCCTTCCGGCTCTGGCTTGCTTTGCGTACAGAACGTGACCTTATAGACCTTCTTTTCTGAGTCGTTGGTCAAAACGGGATATTTGTCCGAACCATCCTTCAATCCCTGTCCCCAGACTTGATCGACTTTTTCCCCTTGCAGCAGCCACGCCACCTCGCCGGAGGCGAACTCTTCCGCAGTTTTCTCTGTCGTTCCGCCGCTGTCACCATCGCCTGCCCCTTTGTCCGCTGTGTTGAGGTAGAAACAGTTGGTCACGGTGGCATCGCTCCCGCTTTTCCCGATGATTCCGCCGCAGGTGCTGCCACTAACTATTCCGCTGTTGTAGCAGTTTTCTATTATTGTTGTTCTAGAGTTACCCTGATTCGCCCAGGGTCTTGCCCGTTGCGAAGCTCCGGGTGACAGGCTTGCCGTCCTCATGCCACTTGAGGTACACGTCCACATATATGCCCTCATTCCCGCCGTAGTCCGTGGTGCAGAAGAGATTCGCTCCCTTTGGCACCTTCCTGCCGTGTTCCCACTCCGGGTCCATGAGGAAGTATTCGTCGGGCAGGAAACCGGATCCCTTCAACCTTTTCTCCAGCTCTCTGAACACCTCCTCCGCCACGGGCTGGCCCACATAGCGCAGGTATCTGGGATCTTCCGGGTTGGGTTCCCATATTGCAAGATCAATAGGTTTCATAGATCCTCCTTTCACCTCCCTCCCGCCGAGCCGTACAGCGCCCGTTTGTACTCCGGTGCATGAACTTCCAACAAAAATCTCTCCGCTCCGCACTTGTAGAGGCACACGCCGTTCTGCGGGTAACGGATCAGCTCATACTCGCTGGGCTCCAGCTGGAGGTTGTTCATGTAGAAGTCCCTGTCCACCGCGCCGCAGTGGAAGATGAACTGATGTGTGGGGATGGCGAAGAGGGGGCGGGTCAGCTCCCGGATGCCGTCCACGTTGAAGTCCTCCAGGTTCTGCGAGGCCATGATGAGGGAGGATTCCTTTTTTCTCACACGCTTGAGGGTGTTGCGGATGTACTCGATAGTCATCCTGCTGGAGAGCCAGATGTACAGCTCGTCCAGCGCCGCCACGGTGTTGCCCTCGGTCAAAAGTCGGTCGCTGAGATAGGAGAGGACATTGAACAGCAGCGCGTCCTTCACGTTCACATTTCCGTTGAGCAGCTCCTTCACTCCGAACACAAGAAATCTGTCCGACGTGATGTTTGTATGGCCGTTGAAGAACTTGCTCTCCGGTCCCACGCACATGGAGTGGAGGCCCAGCATCACCTGCTGGAGAAGCTCCTTTGTGTAGAGGGGATTTTCTTCCCGGTCATAGTTGTTGTACGCATCCTCGATCACGGCGTAGAGATCGGACAGGGTGGGATAGTCCTCGCTCCTGAGCCCGGAAAAATCCGTGCGGTCGTCGAGACCGAATTTTCGGTACATCCGCTCCAGCATCAGCTCCACGGTGTCAATGTGCCACTGGGAGAAATCCTTGTAGGCGCGGAAGAAGTCCTTCAGGAAGGAGATGTGCTGACTCAAACGTGAGCGTTTGCGAAACGCCTCCGGCGTGTCCGCGTCGTCCCCACTGTCCCCGTCCACGTCCCACACCTTGGGCTCCAGGGGGTTTATGATGTACCTGCCGCTCATCAGGTCAATGAAGCAGCCGCCCAGGTTGGCGGCCAGATCCACCAACTCATGCTCCGGGTCGAGGCAGATGACCTTCTTCCCGGACTCTAAGAGATTTTCAAGGAGGAGCTTCAGGAGAAAGCTCTTGCCCTCGCCGGAGTTACCCAGGATGAGGACGCTGCCGTTGGTCTTGTCCTCGGCTCTCCTGTCCAGGTCCACGATAACGCTGCTCCCGTACCGATCCTTGCCGATGTAGAAGCCGTGGGGATCCGTCTTGCCGGAGTAGTTGAAGGGGAAGAGGTTGGCCACCGAGGAGGCGGGAAGCACTCTCTCATACTGGCTCCCGAAGCAGTTGGACCCGGCGGGGTTCACGGACATAAAGCCCTCCTGCTGACGCAATAAAATGCGGTCGGCGCTGAGCTTGGAGCGCACCAGCTCCGCCGTCACCTCATTGGTCAGATCCCGAAGCCCCTCCTGGTCCCGCGCCGAGAGCTCGATGAACACGGCGCAGTGCATCAGGGGCTCGTTGTTGCGGTGCATGGAGGCGATGAGGTTGGTCACGTCCTGCAAATTCATCTCCGCCGTCACCGCCTGCTTTACGTTGTTGGTGTTGGCCCTGTTCATGCGGTTCTTGTTGCTGGCGTTGTGGAGGATCCGGTTCTCCTCCATGGGATCCACCCTGCGCGTGTACACGGAGAGGGTCACGCCGCTCTTGTCCCCCAGGTGGCGCAAGAGCGCCAGCTCCTCGGTGCTGGTGGGATAGCCCCGTATGGCGAACACGGTGCGGTAGGAGTTGCCGAGGACATAGCTGTCCGTGTTGAACTTCACCGAGCCGGGGGCGATGAGGTCCAGAAAGTCCTTGGGCTCCGGGGCGCTGCCCTTTGGCTTTTTCTCCTTCTGCCGCTCTATGGGCGGCCGTTCGACGCGCCGCGCCTGGCTTGTCTGACGCTCCGGGGGCCGGGCCCTGTTCACGGGCTTTCGCTTCCGGCAGCCGTAAAAGATAAGCCGGCCTCTGTGCTGCTTTTTACTCACGTTCCGTCACCGCCCTTTCTCCGTCGATGCTCTCAAAATACTCCGTCGTCACGTCCTGCTGGTAGTAGACGGCCAACAGACGCTTTAGGTCCTGTTCCCCGGCCAGCCGCACGTGAAAGCCCCGGTCGCGGATGGATTTGGCCAGGGTGGTGAGCCAGGACTGGATGTTCTCGCCGCTCCGCCTCTCCACGGGGTAGACCAGGGCAAACTCCCGCGCCGAGGCCGTTGTGGTCTGGATCTGGTCCAGAAAGGCCCGGTCCCGGATAAGCAGCTCCCGGATGGCCGGGTTCGTTTCCTCCTCCAGCCGCTGCTGGTACCATATCTTATTGCGTTCATAGGACTCCCTGGAATCCAGGGCCCGGAGCGTGACGGTGTCCGTGCCGCGCAGAAGCTCCATGAGGGCGCGGACCCTGGCCGTGATGCCCTCGGAGGACAGCACGGAGAGGTTGTCCGGCCGGACGAGGAAAAAGACGAACTCACCTTTCGCGGTCTTTACGCCGCAGTCGGTGAGCTCGTCTATCCCCATGAGCTGCCGGGTGGAGCGGAGCCGGCGAAGCTCCTTTGCTTTACTCCCCATCTCTCGGCCTCCAGACATAAAATTGCGGCTGGAGGAAGAGAAAACGGGCGGCGAAGCGCAGAAAGTCCAGCACACTCAGGCCCTCCAGCCGGATGGACAGGAAGGCGAAGACCGCCGTACAGAGTAGCGGCGTGAAGGAGCCCGTCTGCGCCAGGGCGAACACAGCGAGCAGCAGCGCTCCGCCGATGATGCCCACGTCCCGCAGCTCCCACAACCACAGCTTTGCCTTGGCCTTCAGGTTTTCGGGGTAGATATACATGGTTTCCTCCTAAGAAAGTGATGCCCGCCGGTTTCGCGGCGGGCGTGGTCTATTGATGGGTCATTATTCGGCGTTGTTGGCCTCCGCTGCCTTGGCCTCGTCCAGCGCCTTGCGGATGAGGTCTGTGAGGAACGCCTTCTTTTTTAATTTGTGGGCCGCCAAATACTCGTCCAGCTCGTCAAAGAGCTCCGCGGAGATCTGAATGGCCAGCGTCCTTGTCTCGCCGTTTTCCATTTTTACACCTCCTGCCTCGTATTCGTAGAATTTTGTGATGAGCCACGTCACATACTGGCTCAACGTCTGCCCGCTGCGCTCCCTCTCAGCGCTCACCTTATTGTGAAGCCCCTCCGGAATCTGCGCGCACAGATTTTTCGT
>CANQKZ010000105.1 GCA_947624585.1 uncultured Oscillospiraceae bacterium
CAACTATACTGTGCGCACCGAACCGGCGCACTCATAAAATAATTATACCAAAAAAGGAAGAGAGTTGCCAGGGGATCTTGGTAACTCTCTTCCCTTTTTAGGGGGCTTTTTTCACAGCCCCATTTATAGAAAACTTGACAGGTCCGGCGGGCTGAACCTTGGGTTCTTTCCGCCGCAAGGGGCGAGGATTTATTTCAGTCCGAACTTCTTGTTGAACTTATCCACACGGCCGCTGGTATCGACAAGCTTCTGCTTGCCGGTATAAAAGGGGTGACACTTGGAACAGATTTCGACCCTGATGTCACTCTTTGTACTGCCGGTCTCGATGACCTCACCGCAGGCGCACCGGATGGTGGTCTGGTTGTACTTGGGATGGATGCCCTCCTTCATTGCGTTCACCTCTTTCATTTTTTACGTATCGCTCTTCACGCAAAGGGTATTCTACCACAAGAGCATCGCCCTTGTCAACACATTTTTTAAAAATCCGGGCAGCAATTTGCTCTGGCCGTATCAATAATAGAATTTCCTGTGCCACAGCACCCCGGCGTAAACGGCGGAGCTGACGGCGCAGAGGATTCCGGCGTAGATGAAGATGCGCACGATGGTCACATGCCACACGTTCAGAAGGAACAGGGACGCCAGGAGCAGCATGGCCAGCCAGTAGGCGTAGAAGAACACGGTGGCGGCGGCCCACTTGGCTGTAGTCTTGGCGGTATCCAGAGCGATCTGCCTGGGGGTCATGCCGCCGTAGTAGGGGTTGATCCTCTTCCGGAAGCCGGGACGGCCCGGCACCACCCGGGGCGCGTCCTCCCCCGTCACCGGGGCCCGGTCATTCGGCTGCCGTCTCAGCATATTTGACACCCCAGACGCTCTCGTTGTATCCCACCGCGGAAAAGGTCATCACATCCGCGCCGGCCTCGTCCTTCATGGCGCAGAACACGCCCTTGTAGGTCTTTTCGCCGATGGAGATGATGCACATATAGGAATTCTCCTCCATGCTCCAGGTGCCCTCCTCCGTCTCGGTCTTGACCTTGCCGCCCTTGTTGAGGTACAGGATGGAGGGCTGTGAGACCTGGTCGCCGATGAAGGTGCCCTGGTTGATGAAGTAATAGCGCCCCGCCACCTCATCCTCGGTGTAGCCCGTGGGGCTGACCGTCTCGCCCTGGGTCTGGTAGGGCAACATACAGGGCCAGCCGTCGGCGTTCAGCAGGTACTGGTGGACCCGGGGGGAGTGGGCCTCGGAGTTGGGCAGATCGAAACGGGTGTGGTAGACCACATATCGCTTGCCGTCCTCGTCGATGAAGGCGGAGTTGTGGCCGGTGGCCTTGTAGGCCAGCTTCAGGCTGGGCAGGTTGTAGTTGCCGGACAGCTTCAGGGCGTACTGGGCGTTGTTCTGCCTGGAACCCAGGTTCATGCCGTTCATGTCCACATACTGCCCGTCGGGCTTGTCGGAACGGAAAACGCGGATCTGATAGCCGCCGTCCCGGTTGAGGCTGCCGTAGGAGACAAACAGGTAGTAGAAGCCGCTGTCCGGGTCGTAGAGGATGTAGGGGGCCTCCATGGACTCGTGGCCGCCGCCCACCAGCTTTTTGCCGAAGTAGGCGTCCACATTGTTGTCCTGGTCGGCCTCCGGGTGAATGACCTTGCCGGTGGTCTCGTCGATCTCCAGCAGGAAGATGCCGCCGGACCAGGAGCCGTAGACCAGCCAGTCGTTGCCGTCGGCGTCGGTAAACAGGGTGGGGTCGATGGCGTTGGGCCAGTTGAGGTAGTCATACTCGCCCACGTTGTTCTTGTTGCCCTTGACGTAGTTTGAAAAGGCGTACTCCTCGGTGACGTAGTCCAGCACGTCTGTGTACTGGATGTTCCCCTTGTCAAAGCCGGAGTAAATCAGCGCGCCCTGCCACTCGAAGTCCCCGTCCGGCGTGTCGGAGAAGGCGTAGCACAGGTTGGAGGCGTTGAAGGTGGAACTGGTGCAGTAGTACATCACGTACTTGCCCAGATTCTCGTTGTACTTCACGTCCGGCGCCCACACCGCGTCGCTGCCCGCCGGGATGACGCTGGTGGTCCTGCCCGTGTAGGCGAAGGCCTCGTCCGCCTTGTCGTAGATAGCGCCGAAGATGGGGTTGTCGGGGCTGTAGCCGTCGGACATCCTCTCCCAGTGCATCAGGTCCGTGCTCTTGGCGGAGGCCATGTGGGAGCCGTATATGTAGTAGGTGCCGTCTACCTTCAGGATGGACGGGTCGTGTACCGAGACGCCGGAGCTGACGTTTTCAGTGGCGATGCCGCTCATGTCCACGGTGAAGTCGTAGTCCGGCTCCTTCTCCGCGCAGGAGGCCAGCAGGGCGGTGATCAGAGCCAGCGCCAGCAGGAGGGAAAATGCTCTCTTTTTCATAACCGTTCTCCTTTTTTCATTTTTTTCAATCTAACTTTCATTATATCGTCATATCGCCCGATTGTCAAGGACGCCGTGCCGTTTTTTGGACAGATGGCACAATCACTCCACCCGGAAGCTGGCCGCCTGAACGTCCACCCCGTCGGTGAGGGTCAGCGCCCCGCCGGAGAGGGTCAGGTACTTTCCGGGCTGGGCGGCGGACTCGAAGGAGACGCCCTCCCCCGCAAGACCGGTGACGGTCCTGAAGGTCTGTGCCTGTGCCCGCTTGCCGTCCCAGTCCTGGCAGAGCACGACGCCGGAGGCCGTGGCGGTAACATAGAGGCCCGCTTTGTTCTGGGAGACGATGGAAACGGCGTACACGTCCGCCGGGTCCTCCTTGCCCCGGACGATCACCCACTGGCCGTCCAATTCCGAGGTGCCGGGCAGGGAGCTCCCCAGGGCGACGTTCTTGTAGGGGTAGTCGTCATCCAGGGAGGAGTTGACGAAGGCGGCGTGCTGCAACCGCTCGCCGTTGAGGGCTGTGACGGTGGACACGGAGCCGAAGGGGCCCGCCGCCGTCTCCTCCAGGGGCTCCACATAGCCCTTTTCGTCAAACTTCAGCTCCTCCACGCAGGCCACACGCCTGAAACCGCTGCCGTGGGGCAGGGAGCCGTTGTGGTAGATGAACCAGGTCTTGCCCAGGAAGTCGAACACCGCCATGTGGTTGGTGTTGGAGGTGGCGGAGGGTGCCATGATCCGGTCCTCGGTGAAGAAATCGTCCCGCATCAGGTCCTCCCCGTCCAGGGTGGCGTAGGCCATCTGCTCCCGCCATCCGTAGGCGTAGAAAAGGTAATACATCCCATAATACTCCCCGTTCTCATCCTGGCGGCGGTAGAGCCAGGGGGCCTCGGTGTAGCTGTCGGGGGTGTGCTTGGTCCGCACGTCCCGGCCGAAGGTGATCTGCCCGTCTCCGTCGAAGTCCCTGACGGAGATCATGTCCTCGTTGAGCTCGCATATGTACAGCTTCCCGTTGCCCCAGCACAGATACCGGTGCTCCTCGCCGTCCTCCCCCGTCTCGATCCAGACAGTGGGGTCGATATCGTTCCAGGCGGAGGTCTCATCGCTGGTGAAGGAGCCCTTGACCACCGGTGCGCCGATGTCGGCGAAGGGCCCGGTGGGCGAGTCGGACACCGCCACGCCGATGGACTGCTTGCCGGAGTCGGTCCTATCCCAGGAGCAGTAATAGAAGTAGTACAGTTCCTTGCCGTCGGCCTCGCTGTAGTGCCGGGCGCACTGTCCGGCCCAGGCCGCGTCCCTGGTGGCCCAGGTCACGTCCGCCATGGACAGGACCACGCCGTGGTACTCCCAGGTCTTCATATCCTTTGTGGAGTAGCACAGGTACTCGGGGATGTTGTACGCCTCCGCCGTCGCCACGTCGTGGCCCACATAGAGGTAGAGGGTGTCGTCCACCACCAGCGTGGAGGGATCGCCGCCGTAGGTAAGGGCCCCATCCCCGTCGAAGCCCACCAGGGGGTTGCCGGAGCTTACGGCCAGCTCCACAGGCTCCGGCGCGGCGGCGGCATCTGTCTTTCCGGTGTCCTGGGCGCCGGAGGCGGGACCGTTCGTGTCCCCGGTACTACCGCATCCGGCGGCGGCACTGAGGATCAGCGTCAAAGCCAGGAGAAGAGAGAAACCCTTTTTCATAGTCAGAACTCCTTTCGAAAAAGTTCTTTTCTTCCAAATACCATTATACAGCAAATTCCGGCTGTGTCAATCGTTCTGTAATTTTTCTTTAAATTTTTTTAATTCTTAGAAACCTAACTTAAGCGTTTCTTCATGCGGAGTTCATCAATTCAAGGCAAAAGCCGTGCTATAATGTGTGAAAAAGGCGGTGGCGGACATGGAAAAAATACTGATCGTCGAGGACGACCCGCGCATCTCGGATCTGCTTGCGGAGGCGCTGGAGCGGGAGGGGTACCGGGTGACCCGCGCCTGGTCCGGGACGGAGGCGGCGCTGGTGCTGAAGTATTCAAGACCGGACCTCATCCTGCTGGACCTGACCCTCCCGGGCCTCACCGGAGAGGAGCTTCTGCCGGAGCTCTCGGGCATTCCGGTGATCGTGGTCAGCGCCAGGGCGGACGCGGACAGCAAGGTATCCCTGCTCCTCTCCGGGGCGGCGGACTACGTGACAAAGCCCTTCGACCTCCGGGAGCTGCTGGCCCGGATAAAGCTCCGTCTGCGGGAATCGCCCGCCTCCCCGGCCCTTCTGGAGCACGGGGCCATCGCGCTGGACCCCCTGGCCCGGTCCGTCACGGTGGGGGGCGAGCCGGTGCGTCTGACGCGCACGGAGTACGCCATATTGAAGCTGCTGATGGAGTCCCCCGGGCGTGTGGTCACCAAGTCCCGCATCCTGGAGAGCCTCGCCCCCGACACGCCGGACTGCACCGAGAGCTCCCTGAAGACCCACATGAGCCACCTGCGCGCAAAGCTTGGCACCGGGGATATCGAGGCGGTGTGGGGGATCGGGTTTATATTGAAATAAACAGCCGGGAGCGCATAATCTCAACCGAATCTCAACCTTTTTCTTAACCGCTTCCTCAACCCTCCCGTGATATGCTGGGGGCAGTTCAAAAAAGGAGGTACAGATTTTGGAAACTGTTCTTGAGACAAGCGAACTCACAAAGACCTACGGCTCCTTCCGTGCGCTGGACGGGCTCACCATGCGGGTGCCCCGGGGCTCCGTCTACGGCCTGGTGGGGAAAAACGGCGCGGGCAAGACCACCCTCATGCGGGTGGTGTGCGGCCTGCAGACGCCCACCTCCGGCGGGTACGCCATCTACGGCGTGGACAGCCGGGACCGGAAGATCGGCGGATCCCGGCGGCGGATGGGCGCGGTGGTGGAGACCCCGGCCATCTACCTGGATATGTCCGCCCAGAACAACCTGAAGCAGCAGTACCGCATCCTGGGCCTTCCCGACTTTTCGGGCCTTTCGGAGCTTCTGGAGCTGGTGGGACTGGGGGACACGGGGAAGAAAAAGGCCCGCGACTTCTCCTTGGGGATGAAACAGAGGCTCGGCATCGCCGTGGCCCTTTGCGGAAGCCCGGATTTTCTGGTGCTGGACGAGCCCATCAACGGACTGGACCCCCAGGGCATCATCGAGATCCGGGAGCTGATTTTGAAGCTGAACCGGGAGCGGCGGATCACGGTGCTGATCTCCAGCCACATCCTGGACGAGCTCAGCCGTCTCGCCACCCACTACGGCTTCATCGACCGGGGCCGCATGGTGCGGGAGATGAGCGCGGAGGAGCTGGAGGCCGCCGCCCGGAAGTGTATGCGCGTCACCGTGTCGGACACGGCGGCTCTGGCCCCGGTGCTGGACGGGTTTGGGGCGGAGTACAGGATCCTGTCCGAAAGTCAAGCCGACGTGTACGCCAAACTGAACGTGACCCGCCTGACCGTGGCCCTGGCGGAGCGCGGGTGCGAGGTGCGCTCCATCGAGGAGCGGGACGAGAGCCTGGAGAGCTTCTTCGTAAACCTGTTGGGAGGTGGCGGCCATGCGTAAGCTTCTCCGCGCCGGGTTCTTCCGGCTTCTGCGGCTCCGAAGCCTGTGGCTCTCCTGCCTGCTCCTTGCCGGGGTCGAGACCGTCTCCACAGTCTCCCGCTGGCGGGAGGCTGTGGAATACGGCATCCTGACCGCCATTGACGGCGGCTTTTTCACCTGGACCGGGATCGTCGGCTTCTGTCTGGCCATCGTCGTCGTGTTTCTCATCGGCCCGGAGTACTCCGCCGGGACCATCTGCGGCAAGCTCATCTGCGGCCACCGGCGGCGGGACGTCTACCTTGCCAACCTGCTTCTCATGTGTGCCTCCGCCCTGCTGATGTGTCTCTCCGCCGTGCTCCCCGCTCTGGCGCTGGGACTGCCGCTGTTGGGCGGGTTCAAAATGGGCGCGGGCAGGGCGTTATGGACCACGCTGGGCGGTCTTGCCATGGCGCTGGCCTGGTCAGGGCTCTTCACCATGACCGCCATGCTGACGGACCGCCGCGCTGTGGCAGCCGTGCTCCCGCTGGTGCTGGCGATGGTGATGCTGGTGGCGGGGGTATACCTGCAGGCCCGCCTGGACGCCAAGCCCACAGTACAGGGCTACGAGATGCACATCGACGGTCAACTGGTCCCGTCGGAGCCTACGCCCAACCCGTCATACCTCCCCGAGGGACCGGCGCGGACGGGCGCGCAGTTCCTCTTTGACCTCCTCCCCGGCGCACAATCGGTGCAATACGCCTCCATGGAGGCACAGCACCCGCTGAAGCTGACGGGATACGCGGCGGCGGTGTTCCTTCTGACCGCCGGGACGGGACTCGCGCTCTTCCGGCGGAAGGATTTGAAGTGAGGGGGCCGGGATATGAGGAATCTGCTGTCCGCCAATTTCTCCCGCCTGTGGAAGTCCCCGGTGTTCTGGGTCCTGGAGGGGGCCGCCGCCCTTCTCGCCGCCCTGGTCTACGCCCTGGCGCTGGTGAACACCCACGACTTCGGCCCCGCCTGGGCCTCCGAGCGGGCCAACAGCAACTTTTTCTTCGAGATGCTGACCCTGGGCCCGGCCCTGGCCGTCTTCGCCGGGTTCTACATCGGCGTGGAGCACGGCGACGGCGCCCTTCGGAACAAGCTGTGTACCGGCCACTCCCGCAGGAACGTGTATCTTGCGGATCTGACGGTGTGCGCCGCCGTGGGACTTCTGCTCCTGCTGACCCATGCGGCTGTGGCCTGCGCTATATCTCTGGCGTTCCTGCCCGCCGCACTGTCTCTGACCCGTCCGGCCTGGAGCCTCTTTTGCGCGGTCTGCATCCTGGCGGCCTGTGCGGCCCTGTTCACCCTGGCGGCCATGCTGGACTCAAACCGCCCCCGGATGCTGGTGGTGTCCCTGATCTTGTCGCTGGCGCTGCTGATGGCGGGGATGGTGGTGGGCAGCCATCTGCGGGACCTGGAGCTGTCGCTCCAAACTCTCCGCGCCCGGCCCGACGCCTTTGCGGACCCGGAGGGCCGGTATCGGATGCTGCTGAACATGAGAACGCTCTTCCGCATTCTGGAAGCCCTTCTGCCCCCTGCTCAGATCATGTACCTGACGGGTCAGGAGGGCGGCGCGGTCTGGCTGCCGTTCTGTTCCCTGGGGCTCGCGGCGGGGATCACATGGATCGGGCTCGCGCTGTTCCGGCGGAAGGACCTGAAATAAGGGAGGCTGTGATATGAGAAATCTTCTGTCCGCCAATATGGCGAGACTGCGCAAAAGCCGCGCGTTTTGGGTCGGATTTTTTGCGCTCACCGCGTTATGCGCGATACAAAAGGCCGGCATGGCCATGGACCCGAAGGAGGTCCACCCTTTGAATGAGGCTTTTTGGATACAGGCGCTTGCCATCGGCGTCATTCTCTCCGTTTTTATCAGCTTTTTTGCGGGGAGCGAATATGAGCACGGCGCCATCAGAAACAAGGCGGTGGCGGGCCACACCCGTTCGGAGATCTATCTTGCGAATATGCTCGCCTGCGTCCTGGCCGGGTGGATCCTGTGCCTGGGCGGGCTGCTGGTTTCGCTTCTGATCGGCGTTCCCTTTCTTGGCGTTTCCCACGTAGGGCCCATGGAGATCATATTAGAGGGAATCTGCGTGTTCGCCCTGAGCGCGGCTTACGCGGCGATCTACTGCTTTTTCGCCATGCTGATCACCAACCGCGCCGTTTCGGCTGTCATCTGCATTCTCCTGTCGTTCTTGCTGCTGTTCGCCGGTTCCGCCGCCGCCAACCGGTTGGATGAATCGGAGTATTACTATCTCCCGGACAGCTCTCCGGGGTTCGGGGAGATCGACGGCGGAAACGGTTCCGAGCCAATCCGCAATCCCGATTATCCGGAGGGGGCGGAGCGGCGGATGTGTGAGATCGTCTATGAAGCGACCCCGGGAGGCCAGTCGCTGCAGCTCAGCGGGATGCTGAGCGAACACGCTCGTTTTGCGGAGATGTTTGCGGCCTCATGCGTGTGGATCGCCGTATTTTCCGGCTGCGGCCTGGCGCTCTTCCGGCGGAAGGATATCAATTGATTTATCAATAGTAAGGATGTGGAACGGATGCTCCTCCCTCTCGTCACAGCCCTCCTGTCGCTGGCGGTCGCCGCTCTCGCGGTGAAACTCCTTTTGCTCCGCCGGGAGCTTCGTCAGATCGGCGCGGCCTTCGAGGACCGGCTTCAGGCCGACACCAACACGCCCCTTTTCGTCTCCACGGGGGACCGGGTCGTGCGGGAGCTGGTGTCGTCCCTGAACCGGGGCCTCAGATCCCTCCGCGTCCAGCGCCTGCGGTACGAGCGGGGGGACCGGGAGCTGCGGGCGAACCTTGCCGGGGTGTCCCACGATCTGCGCACGCCGCTGACGGCGATTTTGGGGTACCTGGAGATGCTGGACCGGGAACCCCTCACGGACAACGCCCGGCGGTACGCCGCCGTCCTCCGGGAGCGGGCGGAGCTGATGCGATCCCTCACCGGGGAACTCTTCACCTGGTCCGTGGCCCGGTCCCCGGAGAGGACCCTGTCGCCGGAAACGCTGTCGGTGAACGGCGTCCTGGAGGAGTGCCTGGCATCCTTCTACACGGAGCTGACGGCCCGGTCCATCACGCCGGAGGTGACCATGCCCGCGTCCCCCGTCACCCGGTACACGGACCGGGCGGCGCTCTCGCGGATCTTCACGAATCTCCTTTCCAATGCGGTCAAATACTCGGCGGGGGATCTAAAGATCGTCCTCACCCCCGCCGGCGCCGTGTCCTTCTCCAACGCCGCCCCGGGCATCACGGAGGCGGAGCTTTCCCGCCTCTTCGACCGGTTCTACACCGTCAACACCGCCGCCCCCTCCACGGGCCTCGGCCTCTCCGTAGCAAAATCCCTGGCCGACGCTCTGGGCGCCCGCCTGACCTTGGACTACGCCGACGGACGGCTCACCGCAACGCTTACATTATAACAGCACCGCCCTCACGGCCAATGCCGGAGGGCGGTATTTTGGATTCAATTCAAGTGAACCTCATACTAATATTAGTATTACTCCTGGGAAAAGCTCTCCTTGCCCGCGCCGCACAGGGGGCAGACAAAATCGTCGGGCAGGTCCTCGAACCTGGTGCCGGGCGCGATACCGTTGTCGGGGTCGCCGACCGCCTCGTCGTACTCCCAGCCGCAGAGATCACAGACGTATTTCATGGTTGTTTCTCCTTTCATGGTTTTATACTATGGAACCTATGAATAAATCGAAGCGCTGTGATTGACGAGCAGATTTTTCGCCAGATGAAGGCAAAAAATTGCGGGAATACTTTGTGTATTTCAAAATTTTTTGACGTAATATGGTGGAAAATATGCCGTCAAGATCGGCGCGGCGATTTATTCAGAGGTCCCTATATAAATATACGGAACGTATATTTGTACCGGGTCAGCCTATAGGCTCAAAATCCGCCGGGCCGTGCTTGCACAGGGGGCAGACGAAGTCCTCGGGCAGCTCCTCGCCCTCGTAGACGTAGCCGCAGACCTTGCAGA
>CANQKZ010000106.1 GCA_947624585.1 uncultured Oscillospiraceae bacterium
GCTTGAAGAGCCGGATGCGGGAAAACCGCACGTCCGGTTCTGTGAGGGGCAGTAGGCAATCCCTTCACAGATAAGAAACTTTATTGTGGAAGGAGTGTCGAGACTGTCTACTCGACAGAACATCCATGATCCTGTACCTTGGCGACAGCCTGACCCGGGGGCTGGTGGGCTGGTCCTACATAAAATTCATGCCCCCGGAGCCCTTCAAAAACGGCGGCCTGGACGGGGACACCGCCCACGGGGCATTGCGGCGGCTCAGAATCTACCGCAAGATGAAATGGTACCCCCAGATCAAAACCGTGGTGGTGGGCATCGGTACCAACGACCTGCTCCAGCCCCATCTCATGGGCACGGGCCTTGTGTGGAAGCTGGTGTTCGGCTGGCGCATAAGCTGGAAGAAGTGGGCGGACAAAGCGGAGTATGAGCGCGTCATGCGTGAGATCATCGAGACGGTGCTCTCCGACGGGAAAAAGTGCGTCCTCATGGGCCTTCCGCTGATGCAGCTTGTGAATTATCCCCTGGACGAGCTGCGGGCGCGGAACGGCGTCTTAGAGCGCCTGGCGGGGGAGTACGGCCTGCCCTTCGCGGACGTGCTGGCGGCGGAGCTGCGCACTGTGCCGGACGCCCGGCGGGACTACGACTGGGGAAAGCTGGGCCTCCGGCGGGTGGGGGACATCCTGACCATGGGCCTCTTCCCCCGCACCAAGGACGGATTTTCCAAAAGACGGGGCCTGGAACTGACGGTGGACGGCGTCCACTTCAACTCCCGCTCCGGGGCCATAGCGGCGGAGGCAGTGAGAAGATGTCTGTGAAAACATTTGCCATATTCGGCTCCGGCGAGTACGGGGACGCGCCCCCGGTCCGGGAAGCGGGCGATTTTGTCATCGCCGCCGACGGGGGACTTGCCCGGCTGGAGGCATGGAACATCGTCCCGGATCTCATCGTGGGGGACTTCGACTCCTACCGGGGGACCCTCCCGGAGGACATCGAGATCATCCGCCACCCGGTGATGAAGGACCAGACGGACATGGAGCTGGCCGTCCGCGAGGCCCTTCGGCGCGGCGCCTCCCGGGTGGTGATGTACGGCGGCCTCGGCGGCCGGCTGGACCACGCCCTGGCAAACATCCAGCTTCTGGCAATGCTGGCGCGGCGGAATGTGGAGTGCCGCCTTACGGGGAAAAACGAGACGGTGACGGCCCTGTGCCGGAAGCGCGCCCGGTTCTCCCCGGACTTTCGCGGCACCGTGTCCGTCTTCGCCTACGGCGGGGACGCCGTGGTGACGGAGACGGGACTTTTATACAAATTGGACCGACACACCCTGACGGACGAAAAGCCCCTGGGTGTCAGCAACGAATTTACGGGCGTCCCGTCGGAGATCGTCATCCACTCCGGCACGGCGCTCATCCTGTGGAGCGCGGCCAACGATGGCTTGCCGCTCCTTTCGGAGGTATAAGGTTATGGGATTCAAAGCCGCGATTTTCGATCTGGACGGCACGCTCATCGACTCCATGCCCGTGTGGGACGGGGCCTGGAAGGAGTTCTGTGACCGGCACTCCGACGGCCCGGACCCGGAGGCATACGCCAAATACAAGACCCTGACGCTGGTGACGGCCTGTGAGTACTACAGGGAGCGTTTCCGCATCCCCGCCCCGGTGCCGGACCTGTGCCGGGAGGTCAACGGAATCGTCCGTCAGGGCTACGCCTCCGTTCACGCCAAGGACGGCGTGCCGGAATACCTTCAAAAGCTCCGAACAGACGGCGTGCGGTGCTGTATCGCCACCAACACCGCCCGGGAGCTGGTGGAGTACGTGACGGAAAGGCTGGGGCTTGCGGAGTATTTCGACTTCATCCTGCCCTGTGCCGAATTCGGCTCCGGCAAGGACAGACCGGACATCTTCTTCGAGTGCGCCCGCCGCCTGGCCGCCGCCCCGGGGGACACCCGCGTCTTCGAGGACGCGCCCCACGCTCTCATGACCGCCCGTGGCGCGGGATTTCGGACCCTTGCCGTCTTCGACGCCTCTTACGCCGGGGCGGAGCGGACTTTGCGGGAGAACGCGGACCGGTACGTGATGAGCTTTACGGAGCTGTTGTGATTTGAACGGGGGAGGAATTGAATTTTCTCCCCTCTTCTGTTATACTTATCTCATAAGCCGAACACTGTCCGGCAAAAGGAGGTCCCTATGCTTGCCGATTACCATATGCACTGTACGCCCTATTCCCCGGACGCGGAAAGCTCCATGGCTCAGATGGCGGAGGGGGCGTTCCGGCGGGGCATGACCCACATCTGTCTTACAAACCATGTGGAGAACTGCGCCCAGTGCCCGGAGTTCCCCGACCAGTTCCCGCCCTTTGAGGACTGGGACGCGCTCCGGCGGGAGTATGAGTCCGCGCGGGACCTGTACGCCGGGCGGATGGACGTGCGTCTCGGCGCGGAGGCGGGGTCCCCCCACTACGTCCCGGAGGAGGGGCGGCGCGTCTACAGTCGGCCGGAGCTTGACTTCGTCATCGGCTCCGTCCACAACCTTCGCCATGCCCGGGATTTCTACTACCTCACATACCCCGAGGACTTCTCCCTCTTTCGCCCCCAGGTGGAGGAGTACCTGGACGAGTACATAGAGCTGGCCGCCTCCGGCCTCTGCGATGTCCTGGGCCACATCGGCTATATGCAGAAGTACATGGCCCGGCAGGGGAGGGGCTTCGACATGATGATCTTCGAGGACCGCCTGCGGGCGCTTTTCCGCGTCTGCCGGGACCGGGGCGTGGGCATCGAGGTCAACACCTCCGGACTCCACGACGCGATGGCGGACTTCATCCCCCAGCCCTCGGTGTTGAGGCTCTACCGGGAGTGCGGCGGCGAGATCGTCACCGTGGGGTCCGACTCCCACCGCGCCGACGACGCGGGCGACGGAATCCGGGAGGGGTACGGCCTTCTCCAGGCGTGCGGATTTAAGTATGTGTGCCTCTACCGGGGGCACGAACCGGAATTTGTCAGTCTCTGATTATTACAGTACAAATATATAAAAGGAGTGTTCCGTATGAAAATCGCTCTTGGCTGTGACCACGGCGGATACGATCTGATGCAGAAGGTGAAGGCCCATCTGGAGGAGCGGGGTCACCTGACCTTTTATTTCGGTACCTTCTCCCACGACAGCTGCCACTACCCGGAGTTCGGCGCGAAGGCCGCCCACGCGGTGGCGGAGGGTCAGTGCGACCTTGGCGTGGTCATCTGCACCACAGGCATCGGCATCTCCATGGCCGCCAACAAGGTCCCCGGCGTCCGGTGCGCCCTGTGCTCCGACTGCTACAGCGCCGAGATGACCCGCCGCCACAACAACGCCAATATGCTGGCTCTGGGGGCCAACGTGGTGGGGGAGGGGCTTGCCCTGAAAATCGTGGACACGTTCTTAAGCCACGATTTCGAGGGCGGCCGCCACGCCACCCGCGTGGGTATGCTCTCGGCCATCGAGCGCGGGGAGCTGTGACATGGCCCGGGATGAGGTTCGCATCTACCGGTCCCGCAAGCCGCTGAAGACGGTGCTGACGGTGATCCTGTCGGTGCTGGCGGCGCTGATCGTTTTGGCGGCGGGCATCTTCTTCGGCTTTCAAAGGTACATCGTCTACACCTCCGACGGAGTGAAGCTGGAGGTCCCCTGGCTCCAGGATTCGGCAACGCCGGTTGCCCCGGAGGCGCCGGTTGCCCCGGAGGCGCCGGTCGCACCGGAGGGGACCGCATGAGGCGCGCCTTTGCCCTGGCCCTGGCGGTTATTGCCCTCTCCGGCTGCGCCCCGCGGGCTCAGAGCTCCACTGTCTTCGCCATGGACACGGTGATGGAACTGACCGCCTACGGCCCCCGTCAGGCCGTGGACGGCGCGGTGTCCCTCATCCACGAGGCGGAGGACCGCCTGTCCGTCACGGCGGAGGACAGCGACATCGCCCGTGTGAACGGTTCCGGCGGCGGGGAGGTCGACGGGGACACCGCGTCCCTCCTGAAAAGGGCACTTGAATTATGTAAACTCACCGATGGGGCGCTGGACATCACCGTATACCCTCTGGTCCGGGCCTGGGGCTTCACCACCGGCGCGTACCGCGTGCCGGGGGAGGAGGAGATCGGTTCTCTTCTGGAAAAGGTCGATTATTCCGCCGTTACCCTGGAGGGGAACACCGTGACCCTGCCGGAGGGCGCTCTCCTGGACCTGGGGGCCGTCGCCAAGGGCTGGGTCTCCGACAGGATCGCCGCAGGCTTCCGGGAGGCCGGGGTCAGATCCGGCCTCATCAACCTGGGCGGAAACGTGATGGCCCTGGGGAAAAAGCCCGACGGCTCCGACTGGAGCGTGGGCATCCGGGACCCCTTCTCGGAGGGCCTGCTGGGCGCCGTGTCCGTGCGGGACAGCGCCGTGGTCACCTCTGGGGGCTACCAGCGGTATTTTGAGGAAAACGGCGTCCGCTACTGCCACATCATCGACCCCAGGACCGGCCGCCCCGCCGACAGCGGCCTTGCCTCCGTCACCGTGGTGGGGGCCGAGGGCGTCCTGTGCGACGGACTGTCCACGGCGGTCTACGTGATGGGCCTGGAGGCGGCCTCGCAGCTCTGGCGGGAGAACAGCGGCTTTGAGCTGGTGCTGGTGACGGACGGGGGAGAGGTCCTTGTAACCGAGGGGCTGGAGGACGTATTCAAGCCCATGGACGTGTATAAGGACGGGGAAATTCGGGTGATCCGCCGTGACTGACACAAAAATGTGGATCATTATTATTTTGATTATCCTTTTGATCTCCCTGGCCGCCGCAGCTTTCCTCTGGCTTCGCCCGGCGACGGGGGAGAGGGCGGAGATCTGGGTCGACGGGGAGCTGGTGCGCTCCGTGGATTTAAGTAAAATCCAGGAGCCGGAGCGGTTCACGGTGGAGACGGACCGGGGCGTCAACGTGATTTTGGCGGAGCCCGGCCGCATCCGCGTGGAGTCCGCCGACTGCCCGGATAAGGTGTGCGTGGACGCGGGCTGGCTCTCCGACTCCGCCGCGCCCATCGTCTGCCTGCCCCACCGGCTGGTGATCCGGCTCTCCGGGGATGCGTCCCTGGACACGGAGGTGGGCTGATGGGCGTGCGCAGACTTGCCCGGGACGCGGTTCTCACCGCCGTGGCCCTCACCGTCTTCGTTGTGGAGCTCCAGATCCCGGAGCTGGTCCCCATACCGGGGGTGAAGCTGGGCCTTGCCAACATCGTGACCCTGGTGACCCTCTTCACCCTGGGTCCCTGGGACGCCCTGGCTGTACTGATGGCGCGGATACTCCTGGGCGCCCTCTTTGCCGGGAACGTGATGGCCCTTCTCTACAGCCTCACCGGCGGACTTTTGGCTTTTGCGGTGATGACGCTGATGAGGAAAATTTTGACAAACCGCCAGATTTGGGTGGCCTCCGTCTTCGCCGCCATGGCACACAATGTGGGGCAGATCGGCGCCGCCATTCTGGTCGCCGGGACACCGGAGCTGCTGGTTTACCTGCCCGTTCTGCTCGTCTCCGGCATCGTCACCGGACTCTTCACCGGCCTTGCCGGTCAGTACGCGGCGGGGTGGCTTGGAAAAAACTTGAGGAAAACCGATGGAAAATGATTCCTTACTGAAAAACAGGCTCACGGAGCTGGCAAACCGCGCCTGGAGCCGGGGGACATGGGTGTTCTCGGAATTTCTGACCCTGGCCGAGCAGGACACCCTCCAGCGCCTGCGCCTGGACTGCCCCTATACGCTCTTCGGCGGACTTCCCACCGGCGAACGGCGGGTGGCCTGCTTCGGCTCGGAGGAGCTTTGCGGGTACGTACAGTCCCCGCCGGTGGTGTGCCTGAAAATCGAGCCCGCGCTGCAGAAGTTTGCCGACCCCCTGACCCACCGGGACTTCCTGGGCGCCCTCATGTCTCTGGGAATCCGCCGGGAGGTGCTGGGGGACATCGAGATATCCGACAACGTGGGGTATCTCTTCTGCCTGGACTCCGTCGCCCCCTTCATCCGGGAGAACCTAGCCTCCGTCCGGCACACCACGGTCCGCGTTTCGGAGTCCGACCCGCCGGAGAAGCTGGCCGCGCCGCCCCCGGTGACGGAGCTGGTGGTGGCCTCGGAGCGGCTGGACGCGGCCGTGGCGGCGGTGTTCCGCCTGTCCCGGTCCCAGGCCCAGGAGCTCATCGGGAAGGAGCAGGTCTTCATCTCCGGCAGGCTCCCCAAAAGCGCCTCCCTGGACATCCCCCAGGGCGCCGTTGTCTCCGTGCGCCACTACGGGCGTTTTGTATGGGAGGGCGTGGCCCGGGAGACGAAAAAGGGCCGCCTTCGGGTGCTGGTGCGGATCTATAAATGAGTAAGCGCGAAAAAATCCCACTTTTTTGCGAAAAAAGTGTTGACTTTTGAGGGGCAAAATAGTATACTTTATAAGCCGCTTTGAGCTGAGCTTTGAAAGAGGTTAGGGAACATCTGCCGTCAAGATCGGTGCGGCGATTTGTTCAGAGGTTCCCTTAGGCCCGCCTGCGAGAGCGAGTCTCTAAATTCAAGAGGTGAAAAACGTAAAATGACAGCAATTATCGAGGCATGCGGAAAGCAGTACCGCGTCAGCGCCGGCGACACCGTGTATGTGGAGAAGCTGGGCGTGGAGGACGGCGCGTCCTACACCTTCGACAAGGTCCTGGCCATCTTCAATGACGACGGCACCGCCACCATCGGCAAGCCCGTGGTCGAGGGCGCCACTGTCTCCGCTACCGTGGCGAAGACCGGCAAGTCCAAGAAGATCATCGTCTACAAGATGCGGCCCAAGAAGAACTACCGCCGCAAGCAGGGCCACCGTCAGCCCTATACCAAGGTCACCATCGACGCCATCAACGTGTAAGGGGCCGAAACAACAGATCCAAACCACTACATCGGAGGTGTAATTTATATGGCTCATAAAAAGGGAATGGGCTCCACCAAGAACGGCCGCGATTCCGAGTCCAAACGCCTTGGCGTCAAGCGCGCCGACGGTCAGTACGTTCTGGCCGGCAACATCCTGGTCCGCCAGCGCGGCACCAGCATCCATCCGGGCAACAACGTGGGCATGGGCTCCGACAACACCCTCTTCGCCCTCGTCTCCGGCAGGGTCCGCTTCGAGCACGTCAACCGCTCCCGCAAGCAGGTCTCCGTCTATGAGGAAGCTGCGGAGTAAATCGAAAACGCACCAGAGGGAGACGCCGTCGGCGCCTCCCTTTGCTTTTACGTGAAGCTCACCAGCAAAACATGAACACTTTTCGGAAAATTTGTTGAATAAAACTCTACCAATCCTCCCACGTTTGTGGTATTATTGACTACACTAAAACCACAAAGTCAGGAGGAGCTCCCCCATGAAGATAAAGATCACCGCCGACAGCACCTGCGACCTGCCCGCCGCTCTGGCGGAAAAGTACAACGTCCACATCTTCCCCCTCTACGTGGTGATGGACGGCGAGGCGAGACGCGACGGGGTGGAGATCACCGCCCGGGACATCTTCGACCATGTGGCCTCCGGCGGCAAGCTGGCCAACACCGCCGCCGTCAATGTGGGGGACTACCTGGAGAAGTTCCGGGAGTTCCGGAAGGAGTACGACGCCGTCGTCCACTTCACCATCAGCCAGTCCATGTCCGCCTGCTATCAGAACGCCAACATCGCCGGGGCCGAGGTGGGCAACGTCTTCGTGGTGGACTCGGAAAACCTCTCCGTGGGCATCTCCCTGCTGGTGCTGGACGCCTGTGAGATGGCCGCCCGGGGCTGCGCGCCGGAGGAGATCGTCGCGGCTGTGGAGGCCAGGCGGGACAAGATCGACATGAGCTTCGTCATTGACACCCTGGACTATCTGAAGGCCGGGGGCCGATGCTCGCCTTTAGTGGCGCTGGGCGCCAACCTTCTCAATCTCAAGCCCTGCGTGGAGCTCCGGGACGGGGAGATGGACGTGGGGAAGAAGTACCGGGGCGCCATCGAGAAGGTGGTACTCAAGTACCTGGCAGACCGGCTTGCGGACACCGCCTCCGTGGACGCCCGCCGCGTCTTCTTCGTCAAGTCCGATGGCTTCACAGAGACATTTCTTGAGGAGGCCCGGGCCGAGACCTTGAAGCTATGCCCCTTCGCCGAACTCATCGACGCCGGTGCCGGGTGCACCATCTCCAACCACTGCGGCCCCAAGACATTGGGGATCGCGTTCTACAGGAAATAAATTGAAATACCGATTTGTCAGGAGAAAATCTTATGTATTCAGACCTTCAGGATTCCATCGGCTTCATCGCCAACACCGACCCCGACCTGGCCGCCGCCATGGGCCGCGAGCTGGGACGGCAGAAGAGGAACATTGAGCTCATCGCCTCGGAGAACTACGTCTCTCCCGCCGTCATGGCCGCCATGGGCAGCGTCCTCACCAACAAATACGCGGAGGGCTACCCCGGCAAGCGCTACTACGGCGGCTGTGAGTACGTGGACGAGGTGGAGACTCTTGCCATCGAGCGGGCAAAGGCGCTCTTCGGCGCGGGCTACGCCAACGTCCAGCCCCACTCCGGCGCCCAGGCCAACACCGCCGTCTACTTCGCCCTGCTGACCCCCGGCGACACCGTCATGGGCATGAACCTCAACGAGGGCGGACACCTGACCCACGGCTCCCCGGTGAACCTGTCAGGAAAATACTTCCGTTTCATCCCCTACGGCGTCTCCGCCGAGACGGGCCGCATCGACTACGACGCTCTCTACGACCTGGCGATGCGGAATAAGCCCAGGCTCATCGTGGCCGGGGCCTCCGCCTACCCCAGGGCCATCGACTTCAAGCGGTTCCGTGAGATCGCGGATGCCTGCGGGGCGTACCTCATGGTGGATATGGCCCACATCGCGGGCCTTGTGGCGGCGGGCGAACACGAATCCCCCTTGCCCTACGCACACGTGGTCACCACCACCACCCACAAGACGCTGCGCGGCCCCCGGGGCGGCCTGATCCTCACCCAGAACCCGGAGTTCGGCAAGCAGTTCAACAAGGCCATCTTCCCCGGCACCCAGGGCGGCCCGCTGATGCACATCATCGCCGCCAAGGCCGTCTGCTTCGGCGAGGCGCTGAAGCCCGAATTCAAAGAGTATCAGGCCCAGATCGTGAAAAACGCCAAAGTTCTGGCAGACGAGCTCATGGCCCGGGGCATCAACCTTGTCTCCGGCGGCACCGACAACCACCTGATGCTGGCGGACCTCCGGGGCACCGGCGTCACCGGCAAGGTGCTGGAGAAGCGTCTGGACAGCGTGTACATCACCGTCAACAAGAACGCCATCCCCAACGACCCGGAGAAGCCCTTCGTCACCAGCGGCATCCGCATCGGCACCCCCGCCGTCACCACCCGGGGCTTCAAGGAGCCGGAGATGGTCACCATCGCCGAGTGCATCGCCGCCACCGCCCACGACTACGAGGGTACCCAGGAGGCGACAAGGGCCAGGGTCAACGAGCTCTGCGCCCGCTTCCCACTCTATTGATTTTCCGGTCATAGTTATGATAATACTAATATTCAATCAAAATAAGAGATTCGCGATGGTCTTTTTCGGGTCATGCTTCGTCACGCGGCATGGAAATACATACAGTATTCCCGGCGCCGCCTTCCTCGCCTGACACGAAAGGTCCTCATCGCTCGGTGTCTCATTTTAATTGAATATTAGTATAAAACATCTTCCCCTCACGACGTTTCCCGCGCCGCTGGGGGGAAGATTTATACTTATTTGATAAAAAGCTATAACCGAGGGGACCGGTGCGATAGGGAAACAAAGTGAACCGGGGGTAAGGCGGTACGGCATAGAAAATAGACACAGTCGGAATTCTGACTGTGTCTATTGCTAGTGCGCCCGGCATGGGCGAAATCTAACGGGTGAAAGACCCGAGCGCGCCCGGTGGCGGGAAGCGCACAGCTGAA
>CANQKZ010000107.1 GCA_947624585.1 uncultured Oscillospiraceae bacterium
CCTCAAACGTAGTAAATGAGTAGTAAATCCGGCTTGTTACCCTGCGAAACTGCCCGTAAAATCAAGGCTTTTTGAGGTAATCAATATTTTTCTGTAAAAAACCGGGGCTGTGAAAAGCTGAGCTTGTTGATGCCCTTTTTCACAGCCCCTCTCTCTTTTTTTGTTAAAATCGTTATCCGGGGAACCTCCCGCTCTCCGCAAGGTCCCTGTAGACGGCGGCCATCTGATGGGCGGGGTCGGTTTTCAGCGCGTCCTCGAAAAATGCCTGTGCCCGCGCCGTGTCTCCCAGGCCCAGATTTCCCAGGCCCATCAGGTAGAGACAGTGGGCGCGGCCGCGCCGGGTGTAGTCCTCGTCAAAGACCGCCATATCCGGCAGGGAGACGGCGAAGTAGTCGGGTCTTACCCGGTCCTCCAGATGTCGCTCGCCGTAGTCCAGGAGCCGGAAGAAGCGGGACCTGGCGGCGCGGAGATCCCCCTGCTTCAGAAAGGCCAGCCCCCGGTAGAGGACCATGTCCGCCGGTTGGTCGTTGTAGTACATGGCCCCCGCAGGCTCGTCTGTGCCGACGGAGGCGGCTTTGAAGCACTCCCGCGCCTCGTCCGCTCTCCCCTGCCCCTCCAGAGACAGTCCCAAATGGTAAAAAATGTGGTTGTCCTTGGTACCCTCCAGCTTGCCTTCCCCAAGATTTTCGGGGTAGACGAGGGCTTGGCGCAGAAGCTCCTCCGCGTCGGCAAAGCGCCCCTCCCTCAGCGCCGCGCGGGCCATCTGTATATACGCCAGGACGTACTGCGCGGCGATTTTCCCCTCGCCGCCCTCCCAGGGGTGGAACCGGCGGGACCCGATGAGCTCCAGCGCCCGCCCGTGGTCCCCGCCGGTGTTCACAAGGGTCACGTACTCCGTGAAGAGGTCGTCTCTTTTCCCCAAAAGCTCCCGGTGGGCCTCAAAAAGTCCCAGCCGTTCCGTAAAGCTCCGCCCCAGCCTCCTGTAGAGCTGGTCCAGCTCCAGGAGCATTCTCGGGTCGTCGGGGGCCAGGGAGAAGGCCCGCTCCATGGCCTCCAGGGCGCGGTCCGGGTCGTGGAGACAGTTGAAATAGACCAGCGCCAGATTCCGCCAGACCGTGGGGAAGTCCGGCAGACGCTCCGCCGACATCTCCCAGCACTCCCGGGCCTCCCGCCACTGGAGCCTGTCGTACCAGAGACACCCCAGATAATAGGGCGCCCGAGCGCGGCAGCCGCTGTCGATGGCGAAGCGGAGCACCGCGATGTCCTCTAAATGATTGGGGAAGCAGTAGTTGGGGCTTGCCGCCTCCGCCCTGGCAAGCGCATTCTCCGCGGTGCCTGTATACCCCAGCTTATGGAGGCAGTACGCCTTATAATAGTACGCCATGGGATCCGGCTCACCGTAGGCGTCCAGCACCCGGACGGCCTCGGGGTACGCGCCGAATTCCATGTAGTCCCGCGCCATTGAGAGGATGTTCTCCGTAAATCCCCGCATCCGCTTCTTCAGCTTTGCCGGGCTCATGACGCCCGCCGCCGCCCGCTGGTCCCCGGAGACAAAGTCGAAGGGGTCCAGCTCCAGATTTTCCCGGGTCCACTCCACCGCAGCGGTGACGGCGCCCACGGAGCGGAGCAGATACGCCTTCAGTCCCCGGGCCTTGACGTTGTGGGAGTTCTTCACCAGCGCCCGCTCCACGTGCTCCAGAGCCCTGTGGAACCGGCTCCCGGCCGCGTCGATGGCCGCCAGGTAGTAGAAGCTCATCTCCTGCTGTTCGCCGGTCCACGTCGCCTTGTAGAAAGCGTCATATGCCTCGTCCAGCCGCTCCTGGTAGAAGAGGTCGAGTCCTAAAAGATAGTACGTCTCGCCGCTGTAGGGGTTTGGATTGCGCTCCGTGAGCCGCTCCAACGCCTTTCGGAAATACGGTTCCGCCCTCTTGAACCGCCCCCTCCGCAGGAGAAGCTGTCCATAGGCGTTGTTTATACGGATATCTCCGGGGTCCCGTTTCAGCCCCTCCAGGTAATAGGGGTCCGGCAGATACGTGGCGTGGCGGTACTGCTCGATGTGCTGTCCCGTCAGGTACAGCTCCTCGTTTGTCCGGTACTCCTCCGGTTCCCTGGCCGGTTTGGCCGGGTCCGGGAGCTTTGTGTTCCCCGGCTTCTCCGGCCGGTACTCCACCATGCGCCGCCCCAGCGCCCAGACGGCCAGATAAAGCTCCTCCTCCGGCACACCGCCCACGGGGACGGTCTTTTCAAAAATCTCCGTGGGCGAAATGGTGACGACCTCCTCGAGGACCGTTTTGCCGCCCGCTCTGAGCACCACAGCGGCGCGTTCAAAGACGCGGGTGGCATAGACGGAGACCTTCGCCTCCCCGTTCTCCACCGTCAGATTCACCGCCGCGTCCACGGAGGCGTTCTTCACCTGCCCCAGCGCCTTGTAGGGCATGAAATACTGCCGGAATCTCTTCTCCTCAAAGGGCTTGAGCCAGGAGAAGTCCGGCTGGTTGTCGGTGAAGACGCCGGTCATCAGCTCCACGTAGGGCCCGTCCGAATCCGTCAGGTTCCTGTCCCAGGCCCGCCCGAAGTCCCCGCAGCCCCAGGTCCACTGCTTCTTGCCCGGTGAGATGTGATGGTCCGCCACGTGCAGAAGCCCCGCTCCCGCGCCGTAGTCGTACCCGCCCACGAAGTCGTATTTTGACTTCTCCGCCATGTAGGAGGTGGGTACCGGGATGTTTTTGTACCGGGAGATGTCCACGCCCTCGCTGTAGTCCTTCTTGTAATAGACCCCCGTGGCGATGGGGAACCGGCTCACGTCCCGCTTCCCGTGGTCCATCACCGCGTGGACATCCGGCGGGAACACGGACTGGGTGTTGTCGTTGACGGACACAGCCGGATTTGCCCACCAGAGGAAGGTCTGGGGCAGGCCGGTCCGGTTGTAGAGCTGGCCGGTGACCTCGATGTACGCCCGGTCCGGGTAGAGCGCGATCTTCGTCAGCGCCTTGGTGCCGTACATCCGGTCCGTGTCGTGGAGAAGCACCGCCGCCGACCCGTCCTCCCCGGTCACGGTGGTGTATTCCACCGGCAGGAACGTGGTGGGCCGGTGGTGCTGGGGCCAGTTGAACTCGATGCCGCCGGAGATCCACGGCCCCGTCAGACCCACCAGCGCCGGTTTGATCACACGGTTGTAGTAGACGAAATCGTAGTTGTTTGTCTTGTCCAGCGCCCGCTGGACGCGCCCGCCCAGCTCCGGCAGGACCGTCACCTTCAGGTACTCGTTTTCCAGAAATACGGCGGTGTACTCCCTGTCGTGCTTCGCGTCGCCTATGGTCTCCACCGTGGGGTACGGGTATACCTTCCCGGAGCTGCCCTGATAGACCCGCTTTTGCAGGAACATGGGGCTCTTCTCCGGCTCCCCGATCTCATAGGTGGGGATGACGACGCGCTCCTCCCAGACCTTTGCCCTCTCCATGTCTGTCCCTCCCGTTCTGATAAATCAACGCTTCAACAGTACAAATAATCATTGGACACACTACCGTTTTTCATTTGACCTTCTTTTTCACGTCTGCGCCGCCCGCCTCACTCGACGGACAGGACGACCCGTTTCTCCTTCAGTCCCTCCGCGCGGAAGGTGACGGCCGCCTCACCCGGTCCCTCGGCCCGGACCAGCGCCAGGAGCTTCCCCGAGAACGCCTTTCTCTCCGGCAGAGCCCAAAGGCTCAGGTCCAAAAGGTCCCCGCTGTCCATGCCCAGGAGCTTCGCGGGACCGTCGATCTCGCAGGAGACCAGGGGCTCCGCGTCGGGAACCGCCCTTCCGGCCTCGTCGGTAAAGCTCAGCTCGATGTGGACAAGCTCCCCGGCGTGGAGGCTCTCCCGGTCCGCCTTCGCCTCGATGGCCGCGGGCGCCCCGGTGGTGGCCACACGCTCCACGGCCACAAGATCATTACCGCGGAACCCAAAGGCCGTCAGCTCCCCCGGCTCATAGGGCACGTCCCACACAAGGTGCAGGTCGTTGGTGGTCTGGAAGCGGCCATACCCCTCGTTCCACCTGCGCTCCGCTCCATAACGCGGGCACCGGAAGCCCTTCTCCCCCACGATGCGCCCGTTGAGCATCAGGGTCACCCGGTCGCAGTTGGTGTAGCACACCACCTCCATGAACTTCCCCTCCTGTCCCTTCCAGTTCCAGTGGGGCAGCAGGTGGAGAGTGGTTTCCTTTTCGTTCCAGATGGATCTGAAATACCAGTAGGCGTCCTTTGGGAATCCCGCCGTGTCGATGGGTCCGAAATCCGCCCCACGGGAGGGCCAGACTGTCTCGCCCAGGTAGTCGATGCCCGTCCAGAGATAATCCCCCGCCACAAAGTCCCGGCTGACTGTGTACCGCCACAGGGCCTCATTCTGGAGGGTGATGTCCGCGTACCGCCCGGAGTAGTCCCCGCGCCGTCCGCCCACGGAGGGGTTCTCCGAGCCGATCATCCGGCGCTTGGGAAATTCATGCCTGTCCTCGTCATAGAAGGTCTCCGCCCGCTCCCGCCAGCGGCCCACGTAGTTGTAGCCCACCACGTCCAGGGCGTTTTCAAACTCCCGCAGCGTCCGAATGTCCTCCACCGCCGCGATGTTGTCGCAGGCCGAGGTGACCATCCGGGAGCTGTCCTCCCGGTGGCAGATGTCCTGGAGGAAATTCAGGATCTTCACCCCGTCCACGGAGGACTGCTCCGGGATCTCGTTGCCGACGCTCCACAGAATCACGCTGGGGTGGTTGAAATCCCGGCGGAGCATGGCGGTAAGCTCCTCCTCCGCATACTTCTCAAAGTACCGGCTGGAACCGTAGGCGAATGCCTGGGAGTAGTAGTTGTCCGTCTTGTTCTTGGTGAGCATCCACTCGTCAAAGATCTCGTCCATGACGAGGAAGCCCATCTCGTCGCACAGGTCCAGAAATCCCGGGTCCGGCGGGTTGTGGGAGCAGCGGATGCCGTTGCAGCCCATGTCTCGGAGAAGCGTGAGCCTCCGCCGCCAGATCTCCGGGTACCCCGCCGCGCCGGTGATGCCGCAGTCGTGGTGGAGGCACATACCCTTGATCTTGACCCGCTCGCCGTTTAAGAGAAAGCCTTTATCGCAATCGAAGGCCGCCGTGCGGATACCCACCCGGCAGGAGACCTCATCCACCGGCACTTCGTCCACCACCACGGTGCTGACCAGCGTGTAGAGATACGGGTCCTCCAACGTCCAGAGGCGAGGGGCCTCCACCCCGGGCCGGGTCATGCAGTCGGACACCTCCCCCGGCTCCAGCCAGAGGGACGTGCCGGAGGTGGAGACGGTCCTGCCCTCCCTGTCCAGGAGCTTGTGGAGCACCCCCGCGTGGACGGGCTTGCCCCCGTCGTTGCGCAACAGGGCGCGGATCTGGAGCAACGCCGAGTTCCGCGCGGGATAGATCCCGTTGGTACAGCACCGCACCCCGTTTTCCTCCATCCGCACACACCCCGTGCGCACCAGCGTCACCCTCCGGTAGATGCCGGACCCGCTGTACCAACGGCAGTTTGGCTGATGGGAGTTGTCCACCCGCACGGCCACCACGTTTACACCCGGCACCAGCGTATGCGTTATGTCAACCGTAAAGGTCCCGTACCCGTACCCGTGCCAGCCCACCTTGACGCCGTTGCAGTACACCGTGGCGTCCATGTACACCCCGCCGAACCGGAGGCTTACGCGCTCGTCCTCCTCCGGGTCCGGCAAGGTGAACGTCTTCCTGTACCACCCGATCCCCGTCACGGCGTACCCTCCGCCGCCCCCGGAGAGCTGATCCAGGTCCGGCTCGTATTCCGTACTCCAGTCGTGGGGCAATGTCAACGTCCGCCAGCCGCCGTCGTCGAATCCGGCCCCGGCATAAGCCCCGTCACCCCGGAAAAAGCGCCAATTTGCGTTGAAATCCATCTCTTTTCTCATATATATCCTCCTGAAAACCCCCGAATGTATGATTTTTTCAACTCCGTCCTCACTCCCGTCCTTCGGCGATCAGGAGGATGCTGTCGATGTTGTCCACGATGAACCGCTGGGCGGACCGGGAGTAGACGACGCCGCTGTAGGGCGTGCCCGCCTTGTTGACCCGGTTCTCCACCAGGACGCCCAGACTCTCCCCGAAGGGCGTGGGAAGGCGTTTTGCCTTCCCGTCCCCGGAGCCGGCCTCCCGCAGGATACCGGCATCCAGCAGAAAGGCGGACACGTCCCTGTAGCAAAGCTTCTTCACGGTGTCATCCGCGAGAAGATCGTTGAACCGGGCGGCGATTTGCATGATGGGGATGGGCTCATCGGAGAAAGAAAACCGCTCCAGCGCCTCCCGGCTGAAAGAGGTTGGGTTGACGCGCCGTTCCCTCTGCTCCTTCGCCCGGGCCCGAAGGAAGCGCCGCTCCTCCCGCTCCGCGTCCTGGCCCAGGACCTGGGCGGCGTACCGGAAGCACCGGCGGAGCCTGGGATTTGAAATGACGCTGTCCTCCCCCACCGGGTCGCCCGTCAGCGGGTCCCTGCCCGCCGCCAGCTCCTCCAGATACCGCTTCGCCCGCGCCATCATCTCATAATCTTCCATCTGCCGCACCGACCTCACTTTTTCATCTTCTCCGTCAGCGACACCACCATTCCGGTGAGCTTTGCCAGATCCTTGGTGGCCATACCCTCACAGCTTTTGGCGGCCAGCACCAGGCGGTTGACAGCATCCAAAAGCTTCCTGTAGGCGTCGTCCGCCCGCCTGCGGGCCGGGGACGCGGCCTTCTCGCGCTTGACGCGCACGCCCTCGGTGATGCGAACGAACTCCCCGGCGGCCAGGTCGAATTCCGTCCCGGAGAAGGGGGCAAAGGCGTCCATCCCGTGCTCCTCCCTCAGACACCGGGCCAGCTCCTCGCAGGCCCTCTCGTCGCCGTGGTTGACGAACACCTTTCCCGGCTTCGTCTCGAACCCGCGGATCCAGTCCAGGAGCCCCGCCTTGTCCGCGTGGCCGGAGACGCCCGGCAGATACTGGATCTCCGCGTTCACCGCCACCTGGTCCCCGAAGAGCTTTACGGACCTGGCTCCGTCGTAGATGGCCCGCCCCAGGGTCCCCACCGCCTGATAGCCCACGAACAGGACCATGCACTCGGGCCGCCACAGGTTGTATTTCAGATGGTGCCGCACCCGGCCCGCGTCGCACATACCGGAGGAGGAGATGATGATCTTGGGTTCCCCGTCGGTGTTCAGCGCCCGGGATTCCTCGGTGGAGGTGGTCAGATGGAGCCCCGGGAACACCAGCGGGTTCTCCCCGGCGGCCATAACAGCCTTCGTCTCCTCGTCCAGATACTGGGTGTCGCACTGCATGAATACCGACGTTGCCTCGTTTGCCATGGGGCTGTCCACATACACCGGGAACCCGTCGTGTCCCGTCACCAGCCCCGCGTTTTTGATCTCCCGGATGAAGTACAGCATCTCCTGGGTCCGCCCCACGGCGAAGGAGGGGATGATCACGTTCCCTCCCCGGTCCAGCGTCCTCTGGATGAATCCGGCCAGGGTGTTTATGTACTCGCGCCGTCCCCCGTGGAGCCTGTCGCCGTAGGTGGACTCCATCATCACGTAGTCCGCCTCAGCCACGCGCTCCGGGTCGCGGATGATGGGCTGTTTCGTGTTGCCCACGTCGCCGGAGAACACCATCTTCCGGGTGACATCCCCCTCGTGGAGCCACGCTTCGATGCAAGCCGACCCCAGCAGATGCCCGATGTCCGTGAATCGGACCGTCAGCGACTCGCTTATTTGGACAGGCCGCCCGTAGTCGCACCCCCGGAAGAGCTTCAGCACCCCCTCCGCGTCGTTGAGGTCGAAGAGCGGCGCAACCTCCGGTTCACCGGCCCGGCGGGCTTTGCGGGACTTGTACTCCGCGTCGGACATCTGGATGTTGGCGCAGTCGCGGAGCATGATCTCGCAGAGATTCCGCGTGGCCTCCGTGGTGTATATCTTCCCCCGGAAGCCGTTCTTATAGAGCAGGGGCAGATTCCCCGAGTGGTCCACATGGGCGTGGGTCAGCAGGACGCACTCGATGTCTTTTTCCGCCACAGGCAGGGGCACAGGCTCGAAGGCTGTGGCGCCCTGCCGCATCCCATAGTCGATTAGCACGCGATGTCCCCCCACCTCCAGGAGCGTACAGCTCCCGGTCACATCGTGGGCCGCACCGATAAATGTGATTTTCATTGAAAACACCTCCGGAGCATGATATAATAGCATCAGGTAAAAATAAAATCTCAACAGTTCAACAGGAGGAAACGAAAATGGAACTGAAAACCGACATCTTCAAGCTGTTCAACGAGGAGTGGGCCCTGGTCACCGCCGGTACGGGCAAAAGCTTCAACACCATGACCGTCAGCTGGGGCGGCGCCGGGACACTCTGGGGCAAGAGCGCAGTCACCGTCTACGTAAAGCCCGTCCGCTATACCCACGAGTTTCTGGACGCCAACGACTTCTTCACCGTCAGTTTCTACCCCGAGGAGTACCGAAAGGCCCTGATGCTCCTGGGCTCCAAATCCGGCCGGAACTGCGATAAAGTCAAGGAGTCCGGCCTGACCCCCCGCCTCCTCGAAAACGCCGTCACCTTCAACGAGGCCCATACCACCCTCCTCTGCCGGAAGATCTACCGCCAGGACATGGATACAAGCACCATGCCGGATAAGGTGGTCAACGCCTTCTACAAAACCGAGGCGCCCCACACAATGTATATCGGCGAGGTCGTGGAGATCGTCAGATAACCAAAATCCATCCCACGCGCGGACGCTTTGCCGTCCGCGCTTTATCTTGGAAACATATCCATCGCCACCGGCATATAGAACATCCGCTCGATCTGGGACGCCACGCCCGTCTTCGCCAGGATCCACATGAGCTTGGCGATCACCGCCTCGGTGGTCATGTCGTATGCCTCCAGGACCCCCAGCTCCCGCTTGAGCCTGTTCCCCACATGGTAGACCCCCAGGTCCGACCCCTCGTTCTCCACCTGGGTGGTGAGGACGGCCACGCGGCCCCGGTCCTTCCACTCCCGGATGGACTCGAAGAATCCCCCGGCCTCCGGGAGACCGCCCACGCCGAAGCTCTCGATGACCACGGCGTCGTTGCGCTCAAAGAGGAAATCCAGCACGTCCCGGCCGATGCCGGGGATCAGCTTCAGCAGGGCCACACGGGTGTTGAGAAAGTCCGAGAACTCCGGCGTCCGCCCGCACTCCTGCCGGATGAACCGGACCACCGCCCCATCCCGTATGGCGCCCAGCTCCGGGTAGTTGATGCTCTCAAAGGCGGAAAAGCTCTTGGAGCGGGTCTTCTTGGCCCTGGTGCCCAGGATGATCTTGTGGTCAAAGACGATGGACACCCCCGGCATATCCGAGGACGCGCACAAAATCGCGTCCCGCAGGTTCTCCTTGGAGTCCGTGGAGTCGAACCCGATGGGCCTCTGGGCCCCGGTGAGCACGATGGGCTTTGGCGACCCCTTGGCCAGATAACTCAGCGCAGCCGCCGTGTAGGCCAGCGTGTCCGTGCCGTGGGTGATCACGAACCCGTCGTATCTGTCATAATTTTCCTTGACGCATCCCGAGATCATCAGCCAGTGGTCCGGGGTGATATTTGTGCTGTCCAGCGCCAGAAGCTCCAGACTCTCCACCCGGACGCCCCGCTCGATCCCGCCCACGCGGGAAAGAAGCCCCGACGCCGAGATCCCAGGCGCCAGCCCGTCCCCCGTCTCCTCCGAGGCGATGGTCCCCCCGGTGCCGATGAGAAGTATCCTTTTCATTTGTCATCCCCCATTTTCATCCCTGAAACAGTAATACTAATGTTCAATTAAAAGAAGACGCCGAGCGGCGAGGATTTTTCGTGTCAAGCGAGGAAGGCGGCGCCGGGAATACTGTATGTATTTCCAAGCCGTATGAC
>CANQKZ010000108.1 GCA_947624585.1 uncultured Oscillospiraceae bacterium
ATCGATCGTCAGGGTCAGCGCGGCCTGATTGATGGTCATGGTGCCGACGTTATTCTCCTTCGCGTCGTCCGCGAACATGTAATTTTTATACGCCTCATCCGACAGCTTGACCCAGACATTGTAGGTGCCCACGTCGGTCTTGTTGGCTTCGCCGTCCTTGCTGCCCTCGCTCTCGCTTGCGGTGTAGAGAACGCTGTAATCGCTGTCCTGCGTCAGCGTGGGAGCGCCGTTGGTGTTGACGGTGACATTGCCCACGGTCTGCGGCTGGGTGGTGTAGGTAAGCGTCTTCGTTATATTTTCCACGCTCACCGTGGCTTTATTGATGGTGTAGGCTTGAGTCGTTGTGTCAGGGAGCTTGTAGTTGCTGGCCAAACCGCCGCCTTCGCCGTCGGTGAGACTTGTGGCCTCGGCGATATAACTTCCGGCGTCGATGCTCATGTTGTCCGTAAGCTCAGCCGTCAGAGACTCGCCGCTCACGCCGGTGTCGACCGTCACGGTTACGCCTTGCTGTTCACCGTTATAAGTAAATTCTGTCGGGGTCGACCAAGTCAGCACGACCTCTTTTGCGGTGATCTCAGCGCTTGTCACGGCGCTTTTGATGGTGTCCTTGCCGTCCTTGAGCTGGTAGTTGTTGGCGTCCGCCGCTGAAATTGTAATGCCCGTCACGTTGACGCTCTTGTTCTTCCCCACATTCTTGTCCGTGAAGGTAAATTCCCCCGACGCGGTGGGCGTGTTTGTATTGAACGGCGCATTGGCTAAGGTCGCCGCCTCCGCAAATATCAGCTTGCCGTTTTGGGCAGTTACATCCCCATCGTAGGTCTTGCCGTCCACCGACTCTACCTGCGGCGTCAGCGTAAAGGGCTTTACGGTGATATTGATCTTCTTGCTCAGGCTTTCGGCGGTGAAGTTGCCCGCACTGCTGCTGGTGGGGGTGAACTTCACGGTGTACGTGGTGCTGTCGCTGCCTGTCACAGTGGGATAAATCGAGCTTGCCTCCTCGTCCTCGTTCCACTCCCATTTACCTTTAATTTCCGTACCACCGTCAATCGTCGCCGTGCCGCTGAGATTGCTCATGCTCAGCGTATCTCCGTAGGTAATTTCAGAGCCGCTAACATTGAGTATCAGCGCGGCCCGCGTGATCTCCATGGTGCCGACGTTCTTCTCCTGCGTGCCGTCCGTAAACTGATAATTCTTGAACGCCTCATCCGACAGCTTGACCCAGACCTTGTAGGCGCCCACGTCGGTCTTGTTTTCCTCGCCGTCGGTGCTGTTCGTGCTCTCGCTTGCGGTGTAAAGAACACTGTAACTATCAACCCCGGGCAACTTCGTGGCGTCGCCATCCTTCTCCTTCACCGCGACAGTGTGCGTATTGGTGTCGTAGGCGAATGTGTTATAACCGTCGATTTCAAAATCCACAGTGGCCTTGCCGATGATGAACGTCTTCGTTTTTGTCTCAGGCAGCTTATAGTTCTCCGCTGAGGTGCCGGTGAGCTGTTTGGCCTCAGCGGTGTAACTCCCGGCGTTCGTCGCGGTAGCGCCGCTCGCCCCGGTTTCGTCGCCGTTGGCCTTCACCTCCACCTCCACTTTGACATCATCGTCGTTTTCCTTGTTGTTAACCGTGGCGCTGATGGTGTGCGCCGAGCCAGTATATAACAGCCCGGTATCTCCGCTCCACTCCAGCGTAACTACCTTCTGCTCGACAGTGATGACATTAATACTGTTCGCCGTCGTGTCGTTGTGGTTTGAATCGCCCACGACTTTATACCACACGGTATACGTACCCGCGTCCTTGCCGGTAATATCGTCAATAGCGTCTTTCCACACAACATCTTCGCTGGGTTGATCACTAACGCCCTTCTCGCCGACATAATACTTCATCGTGCCGCCCTTGACGCTTCCAGCGTTTTCAATCAACACCTGATTCTTGCCGTTGTAGATAAGGCCGCTCTTGCCCGTTGGCGCGACAACGTCAGTAGCATCAGCCTTGGTTATATTAATCGCATTGCTGATGGCCTCACCCGGCGTATAGTATTGTGAATCCGTTCCTTCCAACTCGGTAACATTCACCGTGACAGTCTTGCTGTCCCCGACGTTCGCATCACCGGTGGTAGCTTCGTAAGATTTGATGTTGACATCGTCGCCATTCACAAGCTGCTCTGTCAGAGAATCAAACGTACCCTCAACAGTTTTGTTCTCGTTGTAAGTCTTATCCTTCGCTTTGAAATTAAACTTCAGCGTTTTCTGGCTAACTTTCACTTCAGTTGGGCTGCTGGTTTTCTGAGTGATGTTGTCATTCCCGGAATAATCAGCGGTGACGCTCACAGTCCCGTTCTCGCCGAACAATGTATGCTGCTTCTCTCGGTCAGTACCGGGAATCGTCAGCGTTGCCATGCCGGTGGACCCATCCACACTTACAGAATCACCAAAGTTTACGTCGCCAATCTTAAACTGCACCGTTGCGCCGCCGAATTTGTCTGCGGTAATGCCCCCAGACGTCACCGTCGCCGTCAGCGTGATCTCACTCCCGTAAGTCGGGTTATCGCTCGCCTTCACCTCCACCGTCGGCGTAGCCTGCTTGATAGAGTATTCCTGAGTCTTCGCCTCCGGCAGCTTGTAATTCTTCGCCACCTCAGCGCCCTCAACATCGGTAAGCGCGGTAGCGGTAGCGGTGTAACTGCTGCCAACGTCCGTCTGCATTCCATTTTCAACCGTCACATTGACGCTCTCGCCGTCAACGCCGGTATTTGCCGTGGCGGTGACTTTGTGGGCTGTGCCGGTGTATGTAACGCTGAATGTATCCCTACCGTCGAGCTGCCAATTTAACGTTACCTCTTTCTGCGCAATGGTGACCTCGACCTTATCCGGCTCTGAATCGTTGTGGTTATCGTCACCCACGACCTTATACCACACATAATACGTCCCGGCGTCCTTCTTCTGGGGGATAGTATTGCTATACTCGCTGCCAGCAACCTCTGCTGTACCCAGCACATACTGCATTGTGCCGTCGTCGCGACCGGCAGGCGCGGTCACAAGGTCCTCCATCTTGCCGTCATATGTGCGGTCGTTCGCCGTCGGAGCTGTAACATTGCTGATACTTGCCTTTGTGATGTTAATTGCTTGTGAAAGTGTCGCACTATCGTTGTTGCTTTCAACGCTGTAATACTTCGCCTGTTCACCGTCGGCTTTAATATCGGTCAGCTTGACCTGCCCATATTCGCCCACGTTCGGGCTGCTCAATGTACCTGTGGCGCTCAGCGTCACTTTGTCGCCACAAAGTACATCATCAGTAGCAAGTGTCACATTAATACTTGCACTGCCGTTGTAGGTTCTGCTTTCAGCGGAAACGGTGTAGCTCAGCGTCTTCGGGCTGACCGTCACTTCCTTCTGGCCGCTGGTGCTCTTGGTGATATTGTCATTTCCGGCATACTCAGCCGTGACCTTAGTGCTATTATCAAACAGCGCCTTTTGATTCGTGCCGTCCGTGCTTTGAATCGTCAGCGTCGCGGTACCGTTGGTGACTTCAACCGGCGAACCGAGATTATTTCCGTCAACCTTAAACTGCACCGTGCCGGTAACCTTGGTTTTATCAGAAACGCCCGTCACCGTCGCTGTCAGCTCAATCTCGTTGCCATAGGTGGCTCCCGTCACTTCTCCGACTTCGACCGTCGATTCGGCCTTGCTGATTACGACCGACCCGGACCCGACTTGCGTCGGCCCCACATTATCATGGTTCTCATCGCCGGTGACCTTGTACCACACATAGTACGTCCCCGCGTCCGTGCCGGTGATAGCGCTGGAAGTATCTTTCCAATCGCCCTCACTGGCACTGGGCGTAGTGTCGTCGTTCTTCTTCACAAGGTACGACACCGTACCGCCCTCATACACAGCGGCCGTCTTGATAAGCGACTGCGCTTCCCCGGTGTACGTCAAGCTCTCAACCAGCGCCGGTGCGGTCGTCTGCTTGGGCGCGGTCTTTGTGATGGAAACGGTTATCGGGCTGCCGGAGTCGGGCGTATACTCGTTGTAGTTTGTCCCGCCGTCTACCTTCCAGTAGACATAGTACTTCCCGGCGGCCTGCCCGGTAATGCCCGTGTAGTCGTCTTTCCATTCCCCATCACTCGGCTCTTCCTCGCTGGTTTTCACGGCGTACTTCACCGTGCACCCATCAGGTACGGTGCCCGCTGTGTTCAACAGCTCAACCGCGCTTCCGGTGTAAGCAACGCTATCCTTCCCCGTAGGCGCGGTGACCTGCTCTGCAGTCAAAGTCGCCTTGCTGATGGTCACCTTCACATTCGAGGGATTTTCAGCCTTGTAATAATTCTTATCTGCCCCGTCAAGCGTGACCTCCACCGTGACTTCCTTGTTATTCTCCGCGTCCGCAGTTAAAACTGACGCAGTATAATTCGCCGTCACAATATCTCCGTCCACAAGCGATGTTGTCATTTGCAAATCGCCCGTTACGGTTGTATTGCCCGCCTCATAGTCACGGGGGTCCGGCGTAAACGTGAATTCCAGCGGCTTCTGACTCAAATTGACCTTAATAGTTGCGTCTTCATTATTCGCAAGGTTGACGCTCCCGCCATAGCTGACCTTAACGGTGTTCGGCCCAATGGCAAAGTAATTCTTAACATCTTTCGCCTCAATCGTCACCGACGCCTTGCCGCTGTCTTTGTTCGTTTCATCATCATACGACACATCAACAGTCTCGGTTTTGCTGTTCTTCGGGAATGTAAAGACAACCTGATCCTGCTCCGCACTTGCCAGCGCGATAGTATCCGCCCCCTGTCGCTTCACATCGACGCTGAGCGTGACAGAATCACCATAGTTAACGGAAATCTCACTCTCCGCCCCACTCGGCGTAACCTCCGATTCAGCCTTGTCAACAGTAAGCGACACCTCCGCCGTCGCGGTTCTGGGGGCCTCACTGTTCTGAACGTTGTAAGTCACAGTTATCGTATCTGTATATTTATTAGGACTTAACCCATCCTTGGGCTGTATTGTCCATGAATCGTTGGATGCGCCGTTTGCCAAATCACCAGCCGTGCCGTCGACAAGTGTAAAGTTTTCGCCATTTGTCAGCGCCACGCCTGTAATCGTAACGCTGTCCTTACCTGTATTCTTAATCGTTATATTCCCTGCGTCGGGCTGCGTATAACCATATTTCACGTTTGTAAAAGTCGGCGTGGTAGGGCTGATCTGATAATGATAGTTAGGCTTCCCGCTGATACTTCCCTCAACGTCGCCGTACACCTCGACCGTACCGCTGTTGGAAACAGACCCGTTGACTATAAGCTTGGCGTCGGGTTTTTCCTTTGTACCCACGTTCAGCGTCCCGCCGGACGGTATAGTCATATCTCCAACCGTCAGCGTCGAGTCGCCGGGGACCTCAAGGGTATAATTTGAAATGCCGGTACTCTTTATATCACTTGGAACCGTCAAATCAATATTTCCCGTTATTTCCGGGCTTCCGTACACCTTACCGTCTGCCCCATCAAAAATTACGCCGCTCCAACTGCCTATATTTCCTTGGGCTTTTTCATCAATGCTTGTTGCATATATGATGCCGCCGGAGATATTCAATTCCATCGCAGGAGAATTATTTTTGTCTGAAGCATACTTATTCCCGATTCCGCTTGCTCTTGTTTCAAAGCCTGAGTGCTTTCCCCCTATCGCTATAATAGTGCCGCCGCTGATGGTAACTTTCTCATCGTCCGTAAGTCCTGCTCCGCCGCCAATTCCGGCGCCGAAGCTATAAAAAGTATTAGATACATTATTTGCACTGTCATAAATCGCTCCGCCGGTGGCGGTGACCGCTCCACCTTCTATTGTTACATCTGAAGTGTACTTTGAACGGTAACCTCCACCGATTCCGGCCGCGCCGGGACCGCCGGTGGCGGTGACCGTTCCGCCGTTTATAATGACTCCGCCTTGACAATAGCCGCCGTCATTTCCGGCGCTTCCTATACCCGCTCCGCCACCTTCGCCATCCACGTATGAACTTGAACTACCAACCTTATTACCATTTCCGGCTTTCGCGGTGATCTCTCCTCCGTTGATAGTGACTGAACCGATATATTGATTACCGCTGCCTCCGGCTCCAATTGCGGCTCCGACGCCGGATGCAGTGGCGTTGATAATGCCGCCGTTGATGGTTATATTTGCGCCAGCGCAATTGGCGATACCGCTGGTTCCGCCAATAGCAGCGTCACCGCCAGTGGCCGTTGCTGTCAACTTCCCGCTTTGTTCGCTCTGCCCGTAAATTTTCAGTTCTTGATTCATCTGGGTAACGCCAATACCCTTTTGTGCCGTCAGCGTGGATCCGTCCTTAAGAATTATGTTAACCGCAACGTTATAATCATCTTTAAGCTTAACGCGCTCATCTATGGTGACGTTCCCACTCACCACATACCATCCAGTATCCAATGTGGTTATACCACTGATCAAATCCGTATAGTCTTCGCACGTCTGCTCTTTGCCGTATTCGTCTATGTATGTAACCTCCCCCACCGCTCTCGCCGGTATCGCCGGTACCATCGCCACCGCCATGGCGAACGCCAGCGCGAAGGCCAATACCCGTTCTGATGTTTTCTTCATAGAAATACCTCCTTAAAGAAAAAATCCGGGGAATTTCACCCCTTTTGTTTGTCCTGAAGGTTTATCATCTGTGCCGTCGGCACAGATGAGGCGGGGCGCCCCGCCTGGTCGATTTTTCGCTTGTTCCGCGGTGAAACGGCGCTTTTCCACGCTGTTTCATCGCTTTTATTATAACATTTTTTGAGATTTTTCGTCTTCACTTTCGTGCGATGATGTGGCCTCTTTTGCGCAATTTATCTCCGTGCTCCCGGTTTTCCAGTGGACAAACACATGATTTTGTGGTATATTCAAACTTGAGATACCATGGAGAGGGGGCGGCCGGTATGGCGCTGGGGCTTAGGACAGCCGTTTTGGATGACGATCCCGAGGAGCTCGCGCGGGTGCGCGCGGCGCTGGATTCCCTTCAGGAGACGGACGCCGAGTTTTTCACCGACACGGCGTCGCTCCTGGCGGCGGTGAGGCGCGGGCGGCCCTTCGATCTGGCCTTTCTGGACGTGTACCTCCGGGACGGCACGGGCGTGGAGGCGGCGATGCGGCTTCGGGAGATCGACCCGGAGACGGACCTGGTGTTCATCACCGCCAGCCGCAATCACGCGGTGGAGGCTTTTTCGCTGGGGGCGCTCCACTATCTGGTGAAGCCCGTGACGGAAAGCGACGTGGCCGAGGCGCTGCGCCGCCGTGAAGCGCGGGCCAGCGCCCGCCGGTCCGTGACTCTTCCCGTCAACCGGGAGCTCCACCGGGTCTATCTGGACAGCATCGTCTCCGTCCAGTCGATCAGGCACCTTGTGGAGGTGAGGCTCACCGACGGGCGGTGTCTGCGGGTCTGGCAGCCGATCTCGGAGATCGAGCGGCTTCTGGACAAGGATTTTCTCAAGATCAACCGGGGCGTCATCGTCAACATGAACCGGATCACGAGCATGGATCTGGAGACGTGCACCCTGTCGGACGGGTCCGTCCTGGCCGTGCGGCAGAAGGACAGGGCCGTCATACGCCGCCAGTACAGCGACTTTCTCTTCAACGAGCTGCACCTTATGTCGGCGTCAAAAAGGGGTGACGGCAAATGACCCGTGAGATCTGCCTTGTGGAGGCGACCGGGTTTTTCTGCCAGTTCTTCCCCTGCGCCGTTCTGTGCTTCGTCCCCTTCGACGAAGACAAGCTGAGGATACGCAAGCGCAGACTGTTCCTTTTGCTGACGCTCTGCGTCCTCGCCATTTCGGTCCTTTTCCCCTTTGCCGTCCACCGGCCCTCTATTCAAACGCTCGACGTCATAATACATACCTCCGACGCCTATATGCTCCTCGCCGTCGTTCTCTCCGTCGCGGCTTACGGTGTCCTTGTCCGGGAGCATCTGAGGAAAAAGCTTCTTGTTATCTACATAGTCATCTTCTACGCGGCCCTTATTTTCTGGCTGACGAACCTCGTCGGGACGGTCCTGCAGCCTCTCTTCCCCAACTTCGCCCCCAATATGCCGAAGGTCTACCACCCCAGAAATCTTGTGTTTTACCTTCTGTCCTATGTGACCGTTTTGCCGGCGTTCGTGCTTTTCTTCCGCCGCAACGTGTCCTCGTTTCTTCGTGAGATAGAGCCCGAGCGCATGAAGAGCGAATTTCGCTGCGCCACCGTCTCCACCGTCTCCTTTCTCGTTCTCATGATGTCCACCCATATGCTTTTCAGCGTGTACCTGTATAATTTCCTGCTCAATTCCCTGCTTCTCTTCCTCGTGCTCAATCAGGCCATTATGTACTGGGTCATAGTGACCAGCGCCGTGACCCGCACCCGCGAGCAGAACGCCACCCGCGTTCTGCAGGCCCAGCAGCTCCAGTACGACCGCATAAGCGCCGACATGGAGCGCTCCGCCCGTCTTCGCCACGATATGCGCCACCACTGGAACTACCTCTATTCCCTCACCGACGACGGCGATGTTTCCAAAATAAGGGAATATCTCTCCTCCCTCGCCGACCAGGCCGGTCATTTGGAGAATCAGGTATTTTGCAAGAACATCACCGTCAACGCCCTTTTGCAGTATTACGTCGGCCGCGCCCGTGACGAGGGGATAGAGTGCAAAGTCGCCGCCAGTTGCGGGGACCTGGGCATCCGCCCCGAGGAACTGACGGTCCTCATAGGCAACGTGATGGAAAACGCGCTCCGGTCCTGTAAGAATATGCCGAGCCCGTTCATCCACATGGCGATCGGCCTTTTTCACGGGGCTTTCACGCTGGAGGTCACAAACTCCTGCCCCGGCGTGAAGCTGGTCCGGGGAGCCGAGTCCGACCCCGACGGGTTTTATCCCGCCGCCGCGTTCCAGAGCACCCGTGACGGCGGAGGACGCGGCATGGCCGCCCTGGCGGATCTGGCCGCGTTACACTCCGGCTCCGCCCAGTTCAAGTTCGACGCCGCCGGGACCTTTACCTCGCGGATCGTGCTCTATACCAACCTTTGATACGCTTCATCTCACCTCATACAAAGGAACCTCTGAATCAAATCGCGGCGCCGCGTCCGGCGCTTCGGTCTGTTCAGAGGTTCCCTGTTTTTATTCGACTGTGTGGCTCAGTGCTCGGCGCCATTCTTGGCGCAGGTCTCGCAGTGGCCGGTGCAGGAGGCGTCCTGAAGCTCCGGGGGCGGCTCCAGGCCGTTGCGCCGGTAGTAGTCGGCGAGGCACGCCCGGATGCCCTCCTCCGCCAGGACGGAGCAGTGGAGCTTCTGGGGGGGCAGGCCGTCCAGGGCCTCGGCCACGGCCTTGTTGGTGAGCTTCAGGGCCTCCTCCACGGACTTGCCCTTCACAAGCTCGGTGGACATGGAGCTGGTGGCGATGGCGGCGCCGCAGCCGAAGGTCTTGAAGCTGACCTTCTCGATGATGCCGTTCTCGATCTTCATATAGATCTTCATGATGTCGCCGCAGACGGGGTTGCCCACCTGGCCGATGGCGTTGGCGTCGGGCAGCTCGCCCACGTTGCGGGGGTTGGTGAAATGGTCCATGACCTTGTCGGAATACATTTTTTTACCTCCTCAGGAATTTACCATCCGGTCCAGGCTCTCCCGGGCGGCGCGCAGCACGTCCCCGGGCAGCTCGACCTTGTATTTTTCGTCCCGCAGGCACTCATAGAGGGCCCGCAGGGTCACCTTTTTCATGTTGGGGCAGACAAAGGAGCTGCCCACGCCGTAGACCTTCTTCCCCGGGAGCTCCCGGCGCAGCCTCTCCACGATCTCGCTCTCCGTGCCGATGAGAATCTCGCCGGCACGGAGAGCGAGATCGTGGAGAGGCTGCGCCGG
>CANQKZ010000109.1 GCA_947624585.1 uncultured Oscillospiraceae bacterium
GCCCTTCAAGGCCGCCGGTCTCAACTGTCCGGTGGTGCCCGACGTGACCCCCTACAAGAAGCGGAAGGTACGCATCCTCAACGGCGCCCACACCGGCTTCGTGCTGGGGGCGTATCTGGCGGGCTTCGACATCGTCCGCGACTGCATGGAGAACGACACGGTGCGGGGCTTCATGAACAAAATGCTCTACGACGAGGTGATCCCCACCCTGCCCCTGGATAAGAAGGACCTGTCCGACTTCGCCGCCGCCGTCCAGGACCGGTTTAACAACCCCTTCGTCAACCACGAGCTTATGAGCATCTCCCTCAACTCCACCTCCAAGTGGCGCGCCAGGAATATGCCCAGCTTCCTGGAGTACGTGGAGCTGAAGGGCGAGCTTCCGAAGTGCCTCACCGCCTCCTTCGCCGCCTACATCGCCTTCTACTCCACCGATATCCAGGAGCTCACCGACAAGGGCCTGGTCTGCAAGAGGGCCCGCGGCAACACCTACGTCTGCTCCGACGACCGCTGGGCACTGGAGTTCTACTGGGATCACAGGAACGACTCCGACGGGGAGCTGGTCCGCGCCGTCATGACCAATGAGCAGATGTGGGGCCAGGATCTCACCGCCGTCCCCGGCTTCGAGGCCGCCGTTGTGGAGATCCTGAAGAAGATCAGGAGCGAGGGCGCCCTGGCCGTCTATGAAGACGCCATAAAATGAGGTGACGCCATGACTGATTTCATACATATCAATCCCAAGGACAACGTGGTGGTGGCCCTCCATCCCATCTCCAAGGGGACGGTCTTCGAGGGGGACGGGTACTCCGTCGCCGCCGCCACGGACATCCCCCAGGGCCACAAGATGACGCTGAAGGCCCTCTCGGAGGGGGACCAGGTCATCAAATACGGTTTCTCCATCGGCCATGCCACGGAGGACGTGGGGGCCGGACAGTGGATCCACACCCACAACATGAGGACCAACCTGGAGGGGGAGCTGGAGTACACCTACAACCCCAACATCCACTTCCCGGAGAAGCTGGAGGCGCCCACGTTTATGGGCTACCGCCGTCCCAACGGGCGGGTGGGCATCCGCAACGAGATCTGGATCATCCCCACCGTGGGGTGCGTCAACGACGCGGCAAAGGCCATGGTCCGGGAGAACCAGGACCTGGTGACCGGCTCCGTGGACGGGCTCTACACCTTCACCCACCCCTTCGGCTGCTCCCAGACGGGCCACGACCACGCCCAGACAAGAAAGCTCCTGGCGGCTCTCACACGCCACCCCAACGCCGGAGCGGTGCTGGTGCTGAGCCTGGGGTGCGAAAACCTGACACATGACCAATTTTTGACAGAGCTGGGGGACTACGATCCCAACCGGGTCAAGTTCCTGACCTGCCAGGACGTGGAGGACGAGCTTGTGGCCGCCCGGCCCATTTTGGAGGAGCTGGCGGCCTACGCGGGGACGTTCCGGCGCGAGCCCATCCCCGCCTCGGAGCTGGTGGTTGGCATGAAGTGCGGCGGGTCCGACGGGCTCTCCGGCATCACCGCCAATCCCGTGGTGGGCCGGTTCTCCGATATGCTGGGGGCCATGGGCGGCTCCACGGTGCTCACCGAGGTGCCGGAGATGTTCGGCGCGGAGGGGTTCCTGCTGGACCGCTGCGTCAATGAGGGGGTCTTTGAGAAGGCCGTCCATATGATCAACGGGTTCAAGGACTACTTCATCCGCCACAACGAGGTGGTCTACGACAATCCCAGCCCCGGCAACAAGCAGGGGGGCATCACAACGCTGGAGGACAAGTCCTGCGGCTGCGTCCAGAAGGGCGGCTCCGCCCCCATCATGGATGTCATCGGCTACGGCGACCCGGTGGTGACGAAGGGGCTCAATATGCTCTACGGGCCCGGCAACGACCTAGTGTCCGCCACGGCTCTGACGGCCGCCGGGGCGCATCTCATCCTCTTCACCACGGGCCGGGGCACCCCCTTCGGAGCTCCCGCGCCCACCATGAAGCTTGCCACAAATACGCCGCTGGCGGTGAAAAAATCCACCTGGATCGACTTCAACGCCGGTGTGGTGGCGGACGGCGTTCGCACCATCGACGAGGCGGCGCGGGACCTGATGGATCTGGTGCTGGAGGTGGCCTCCGGCAGGCAGACCTGGGCCGAGAAGAAGGGCTTTAGGGAGATCTCCATCTTCAAGGACGGCGTGGTGCTCTGAAACGCCGCAAAGTGTACAGGATCCCGGCGGGATATCCGTTGGATTTTGGTTTTTTGACGGAAAATCCATTGAAACCGGCTTGACTTACAACCAAAATACCGTATAATGATAGACAGGGAAATTCGGTCCGGGCCAACGGACCGGCTGACTAAAAATTTTTCAGGAGGGAACCAAGTATGAATGAGATTTTGAAGACCCTTTCCAACATCGGCATCGTCCCCGTGGTGGCCATTGAGGACGCCAGCAAGGCCGTGCCTCTGGCAAAGGCCCTGGTGGCCGGGGGACTTCCCACCGCCGAGATCACCTTCCGCACCGCCGCCGCCGAGGACGCCATGCGCGCCATCACCGCCGAGGTCCCCGAGATGCTGGTCGGCGCCGGAACCGTTCTGACCCCCGAGCAGCTGGACCGGGCGCTGGACGCCGGTTCCAAATTCATTGTCTCCCCCGGCTTCAACCCGGATATGGTCAAGTACGGCCTCTCCAAGGGCGCTCTGATGCTCCCCGGCACCGCCACCGGCGGCGAGATGGAGCAGGCAATGGCCCTGGGACTGGACGTGGTCAAGTTCTTCCCCGCCGAGCAGAACGGCGGCATCGCCAAGATCAAGGCGCTGGCGGGGCCCTATAAGAAGCTCAAGTGGATGCCCACCGGCGGCATCAACACCAAGAACCTGATGGACTACCTGTCCTTCGACCAGATCGTGGCCTGCGGCGGCACCTGGATGGTCAAGGCCGACCTCATCGAGAACGAGAAGTGGGACGAGATCACCGCCATCTGCAAGGACGCCGTGAAGACCATGCTGGGGCTCCAGCTGATGCACGTTGGTGTCAACTGCGCCGACCCCGAGGAGGCCGCTTCCGTCGCCAAACAGTTCGAGGCCCTCTTCGGCTTCGCCTACAAGCCCGGCAACAGCTCCGACTTCGCCGGGACCGTGGTGGAGTGCATGAAGAAGCCCGGACGCGGCAAGAACGGCCACATCGGCATCGGCGCCAACAGCGTGGACCGCGCCATGTATCACCTGGGCCGCCAGGGCGTGGAGTTCGACGAGAGCTCCATCTCCTATAACCCCAAGGGACAGGCCAAGAACGTCTACCTCAAAGGCGAGGTGGGCGGATTCGCCATCCACATCATGAAGAAATAAGTCTGGAATTGAAGGGCTTTGCCCTTCAATTCCAAAGGGGGATTTGCCGGTCCCCTGCGCGCACCGCCCCCATGGGGCGGCACACTCCGGGGACCTGAAAGGGCAAATTTTCAAGGCGCATGTCCTTGGAGATTTGATTTGAATTTATTCGCGTCTGCGGACGCGAAATCTGCGATGCTAAAAAGGAGATTAAATTTTTATGAAAGTCGTAACCTTCGGCGAGCTTATGATAAGGCTCCAGCCCTACAACTACGAGCGTTTTGTCCAGGCGGACCACCTGGAGTTCACCTTCGGCGGCGGCGAGGCCAACGTGGCCGTGTCCCTGGCAAATTACGGCGCCGAGGCCGTCTACGTGACCAAGCTGCCCGCCCACGCCATCGGCCAGGCGGCTGTCAACAGCCTCCGGCGCTACGGCGTGGATACCAGCAAGATCGTGCGCGGCGGCGACCGCGTGGGCATCTACTTCAACGAGAAGGGCGCCTCCCAGCGTCCCAGCGTGTGCATCTATGACCGCGCCCACTCCGCCATCCAGGAGGCCGACCCCGCCGAGTTCGACTGGGAGGAGATCTTCGAGGGCGCCGACTGGTTCCACTTCACCGGCATCACCCCGGCCCTGGGGCCCAACATGGTCGCCGCCTGCCTGGAAGCCTGCAAGGTGGCAAAGGAACGGGGCGTGAAGATCTCCTGCGACCTCAACTATCGGGGCAAGCTGTGGACCCGCGAGCAGGCCAGAGCCGCCATGACCGAGCTTTGCCAGTATGTGGATGTGTGCATCTCCAATGAGGAGGACGCCAAGGACGTGTTCGGCATCGAGGCGGAGAACACCGACATCACCGCCGGGTCCCTGAACAAGGAGGGCTACAAGTCCGTGGCGAGGCAGCTGGCCGACAAGTTCGGCTTTGAGAAGGTGGCCATCACGCTGCGCGAGTCCAAGTCCGCTTTCGACAACGACTGGAGCGCCATGCTCTACGACGTGAAGAACGACGAGTACTGCTTCTCCAAGCTCTATCACCTGCACATCATCGACCGCATCGGCGGCGGCGACAGCTTCGGCGGCGGGCTCATCTACGCCCTGCTCTCCGGCCACAACACCCAGAGCGCCGTGGAATTCGCCGTGGCGGCCTCCGCGCTGAAGCACTCCATCGAGGGCGACTACAACTTCGCCACCGTGGCCGAGGTGGAGAAGTTGGCGGGCGGCGACGCCTCCGGGCGCGTCCAGAGATAACGGGGCACATCTGAATCTAAGCCGCGGGGGTCTCCCGCGGCGGAAGGAGTTACCATATGGAGCATTACAACCCCCTGACGAGGGGCAGCAAGGCCGGACAGAAGTTCATCACCTTTGGCGAGATCATGCTCCGCCTCACTCCCCCCAACTATGAGAAAATCCGGGCCGCCAACAACTTCGAGGCAAGCTACGGCGGGTCCGAGGCCAACATCGCCCTGGCGCTGGCGAATCTGGGCATCGACAGTACCTTCTTCTCCGTGGTGCCCAACAACTCCCTGGGCAAGAGCGCCGTCCGTATGCTCAGGTCCAACGACGTCCACTGCACGCCGGTGATCCTCTCCTCCCCGGAGGAGACCCCCACCCACCGCTTAGGCACCTACTACCTGGAGACCGGCTACGGGATCCGGCCCAGCAAGGTCACCTACGACCGGAAGCACTCCGCCATCTCGGAGTTCGACTTCTCCAAGGTGGACGTGAACTACCTGCTGGAGGGGTACGAGTGGCTGCACCTTTCCGGCATCACCCCGGCGCTGAGCCAGTCCTGCGGCGACTTTATTTTGAAGCTGATGCAGGTTGCCAAGGAGAAGGGCATGACCGTCTCCTTCGACGGAAACTTCCGCTCGCTCCTGTGGAGCTGGGAGGAGGCCCGGGACTACTGCACCAAGTGCCTGCCCTACGTGGACGTGCTCTTCGGCGTGGAGCCCTACCACATCTGGAAGGACCCCAACGACCCTTCAAAGGGCGACGTGAAGGACGGGATCTCCCGTCAGCCCAGCTGGGAGGAGCAGGACGACATCAACCAGGCTTTCGTGTCGGCCTACCCCAACATCAAGTGCATCGCCCGCCACGTGCGCTACGCCCACTCGGGCTCCGAGAACAGCCTGATGGCCTATATGTGGTATCAGGGCCACACCTTTGAGTCCAAGCTCTTCACCTTCAACATCTTAGACCGGGTCGGCGGCGGCGACGCCTTCGCCAGCGGCCTCATTTACGCCATGATGATGAAGTACAAGCCCATGGACATGATCAATTTCGCCGTGGCCTCCTCCGTCATCAAGCACACCATCCACGGCGACGGCAACATCACCGACGATGTGGAGTCCATCAGGAACCTGATGAACATGAACTACGACATCAAGAGATGACATTCCCTCAAGCCCGTCCCGCCTGGGCCGGGCTTGCGCCATACGGGCGGATAGACCGCGCCTGAATATATCGAAACGGAGTTGATTCCCTATGAAAGAATTTATGGATAAGGATTTCCTTCTGGAAACCGAGACCGCCAAGCACCTGTTCCACGACTACGCGGAGCATCAACCGCTGGTGGACTACCACTGCCACATCTCCCCCCGGGAGATCTACGAGAACCGCCGGTTCAACGACATCGTGGAGGTCTGGCTGGGCGGCGAGAACCCGGACGGCACCTACTTCGGCGACCACTACAAGTGGCGCGTCATGCGCTCCAACGGCGTGCCGGAGGAGTACGTCACCGGCCATAAGCCGGGGTATGAGCGGTTTTTGAAGTTCGTGGAGTCCCTGGAAATGGCTATCGGCAACCCCATGTACCACTGGTGCAACCTGGAGCTCCGGCAGTTCTTCGGCTACGATAAGCCCCTCACCGTGGAGAACGCCAAGGAATGCTGGGATTTCGTCAACGATAAGCTCCAGCACGACCCGTCCCTCACCGTGCGCGGCATCATCGAAAAGGCCAACGTGGCCTTCATCGGCACCACCGACGATCCCATCGATTCCCTCGAGTGGCATGAGAAGATCGCCGCCGACCCCACCATTCAGGTGAAGGTGGCCCCCTCCTACCGCCCTGACAAGGCCATTAACATCACAAAGCCCGGCTTTGCCGAGTACATCGGGAAGCTTGCCAAGTCCGTGGGCAAGGAGAGTCTCGACACCGTGGAGGACGTCTGCGCCGCCCTCACCCAGCGGCTGGAGTTCTTCGCCTCCCTCGGCTGCCGCGCCAGCGACCACGGCCTCGACTACATCCCCTACCGCCCCGGCTGTCCCAAGTGCGTCAACGAGGCGTACAAAAAGGTCATGGCCGGCGAGGAGATCAGTCTGGAGGAAGCGGAGAAGTACCAGACCGCCATTCTCCTGCACTTAGGGCGCGAGTATCACCGCCTGGGCATCTGCATGCAGCTCCACTACAGCTGCAAGCGCAACGCCAACACCAGGCTCTATAAGAAGCTGGGCCCCGACACCGGCGTGGACATGATCGCCCAGAACACCTGCGGCGGCGCCATCGCGGACCTCCTGGCGGCGCTGGATGAGACGAACGAGTGCCCCAAGACCATCCTCTACAGCCTGAACCCCGCCGACAACGAGCAGATCGGCACCATCCTGGGCTGCTTCCAGTCCGACGAGGTGCCCGGCAAGATCCAGCACGGCTCCGCCTGGTGGTTCAACGACACCAAGTCCGGCATGGAGGACCAGATGAAGTCCCTGGCGAACCTGGGGCTTCTGGGGAACTTCGTGGGTATGCTCACCGACTCCCGCTCCTTCCTCTCCTACGCCCGCCACGACTACTTCCGCCGCATCATGTGCAACCTGATTGGCAGCTGGGTGGAGAACGGGGAGTATCCCAACATCGACGCCTCTCTGAAGAAGATCGTCGAGGGCATCAGCTACAAGAACGCCGTCCGGTATTTCGGACTTTGATCGGAAATCCAATTCATTTTCCGGCCCGGTTTGCACCGGGCCGGTGCTTTTGGGGGGAGCGGTATGACGGACAGGACGATCGTCATCCTGGCGGCGCTGGGAATGGCCTCGGTGGGCGCCAGCATGGTCTGGAGGCCGGGGAGGTACTATGTGGTGCCGGGGAGAGAGACGCCGGACGAGACTATCGAGCCGCCGCGAAAATTCAAAACCGCCGTGCGGACCGTGGGGGCGGTGTGCATGGTCGTGGGCGCGGGGCTGATGGCGCTGGTGTTCCTCAAAATCAGGTCTTATGCTAACATTCAATCAAAATAAAACATTCGCGACGGTCTTTTTCGCGTCAAGCTTCGTCATATGGCTTGGAAATACATACAGTATTCCCGGCGCCGCCTTCCTCGCTTGACACGAAAAATCCTCGCCGCTTTGTGTCTTCTTTTAATTGAACATTAGTATTAGGGGGCGGGGTTGAAAACCGGACAGGGTTGTGGTAGAATACAGAAAACATTTTCCGAGGTGACGGTATGAGCAGGATCTTCTGCCTTGTGGGCAAGAGCGGGTCCGGGAAGGACACGCTGTACAGGGCTGTCATGGAGCGGTACGGAGACGCGCTGACGCCAGTGATCCCCTGCACCACCCGGCCCATGCGGGACGGGGAGCGGGACGGGGAGAGCTACTTCTTCGTGACGGAGGACGAGCTTTACGCCCTGGAGGCGGCGGGCCAGGTCATCGAGAAGCGGGAGTACCGGACGGTGCAGGGCCTCTGGACCTACTTCACACGCCGGTTCGAGCCGGAGGAAGGGCGGGACTACATCCTCATCACCACGCTGGTGGGCGTCCACTCCTTCCGGCGTGTCTTCGGGGAGCTGGTGCGGCCCGTGTACCTGACGCTGCCGGACGGCCCCCGGCTCCACAGGTGCCTTGCCCGGGAAGACGGGCAGGCCAGACCCGACTACGCGGAGATGTGCCGCCGGTACCTGGCCGACGAGGCGGACTTCTCGCCGGAGCGGCTCTCGGAGGTGCCGGGACTGCGGACGGTGTACGCCGGGGGGACCGTGGAGGAGACGCTGGCGGAGTGGGACCGTATCCTCTCCGATGGATAAGAAATCTCTCTTTTATGCACAAACAGCATGGGAAAAGGGGATAAATTTATTGAAATTTTTCCTGCAAAGAGCTTGAAAAGCCGGGACGTTGCTGGTATAATATTTTCGGTTTTTCCAAAGGACATTTATTATAAAAATTCTAATACGAGGAAGGAACCTACAAATGGCAAAAAAGTATGTCTACCTGTTCTCAGAGGGCAACGCCAATATGCGCGAGCTTCTGGGCGGCAAGGGCGCTAACCTTGCCGAGATGACCAACATCGGGCTGCCGGTGCCCCAGGGCTTCACCATCACCACCGAGGCCTGCACCCAGTACTACGAGGACGGCCGCACCATCAACGACGAGATCATGGCGGAGGTCAACAAGAACGTCAAGATCATGGAGGAGATGAACGGCAAGAAGTTCGGCGATCTCAAGAATCCCCTTCTCGTCTCCGTCCGTTCCGGTGCCCGCGCCTCCATGCCCGGCATGATGGACACGATCCTGAACCTCGGCCTGAATGACGACGTGGTGGCCGCGATGATCGCGGGCAACCCCGATCCCAAGTTCGAGCGCTTTGTCTATGACTCTTACCGCCGCTTCATCCAGATGTTCTCCGACGTGGTCATGGAAGTGGGCAAGAAGTATTTCGAGCAGCTCATCGACGCCATGAAGGAGCGCAAGGGCGTCAAGTTCGACGTGGAGCTCACCGCCGCCGACCTGAAGGAGCTGGCCAACGAGTTCAAGGCCGAGTACAAGAAGCAGCTGGGCCAGGACTTCCCCTCCGATCCCCAGGTACAGCTCTACGAGGCCATCCGCGCCGTGTTCCGCTCCTGGGACAACCCCCGCGCCAACGTGTACCGCCGCGACAACGACATCCCCTACAGCTGGGGCACCGCTGTCAACGTCATGCCCATGGTGTTTGGCAACCTGAATGACAACTCCGGCACCGGCGTCGCCTTCACCCGCGACCCCGCTACCGGCGAGAAGAAGCTGATGGGCGAGTTCCTGACCAACGCCCAGGGCGAGGACGTGGTGGCCGGTGTGCGCACCCCCATGCCCATCACCCAGATGGCCGAGAAGTTCCCCGAGGCGTACAAGCAGTTCGTCGACGTCTGCGCCATCCTGGAGAACCACTATCGCGATATGCAGGACATGGAGTTCACCGTGGAGAACGGCAAGCTCTATATGCTCCAGTGCCGCAACGGCAAGCGCACCGCTCCCGCCGCCCTGAAGATCGCCTGCGACCTGGTGGACGAGGGCATGATCGATGAGAAGAAGGCCGTCTCCATGATCGACCCCCGCAACCTGGACACCCTTCTCCATCCCCAGTTTGACCCCGCCGCCCTCAAGAAGGCCGAGGCCATAGGCCGTGGCCTGGGCGCCTCCCCCGGCGCCGCCTGCGGCAAGGTCGTTTTCTCCGCCGAGGACGCCAAGGAGTGGAAGGCTCGCGGCGAGAAGGTCGTTCTCGTCCGTCTGGAGACCTCTCCCGAGGACATCGAGGGCATGAAGGCCGCCCAGGGCATCCTGACCGTGCGCGGCGGCAT
>CANQKZ010000110.1 GCA_947624585.1 uncultured Oscillospiraceae bacterium
CAAATATTTTAGTGTTGGGCACCACTTGTTTCATAACCTCGTCGGTGCCTTTCGCAGAAAGGCGGTTTATAAATATGAATTTACCAACGTGTCATGTTCTTTTCAAGCTTTTCGGTATATGCCTGTTTTAATTCGTCGGCAGATATATCACAACATAGCAGAACATCATTGTAATACTTCGGTTTTACGCACGGTCCGTGATCTCCGCCTCCGGGCAGATCTCCGGGAAGGGGCGGAAGGGGGCGGGGGCGGCGTCGGACTCCTGGAGGATCTTCTGCATCCAGACCACGTCCACCCAGCGGCCCATCTTGAAGGCGCACTTGGAGAACCGGGCCACCCGCTCGAAGTCTAGGCTTGAGTGGAACTTGATGCTCTCCTTGTTGGGGTGGGAGATGCAGGCGTCCACGCTGGCCGCGTTCTGGAGCCGCAGATACCGCTCCAGCTCCTGGTAGAGCATCCTCCCGATGCCCAGGCGGTGCAGGTCCCGGCGGACGTAGACGCTGGCCTCACAGCACCAGGCGTAGGCCACGCGCTCCCGGAAGGGACCGGCGTAGGCGTAGCCCAGGATCTCCCCGTCCCGCTCCGCCACCAGGTAGGGGTAGCGCCGGAGGGTGCGGCGGATGCGTCCCTCGAACTCGGAGACCGTCGGCACGTCGTATTCAAAGGTGACGGTGGTGTTCTCCACGTACCAGGAATAGATGGAAAGCAGCTCCGCCGCGTCCTCCGGCCGGGCGACGCGGACGGCGATGGGTGATGAAGTCATTTGTAAACCCCCACGATATATTTAAAAACAGTATAATGCAAAATCCGCCGGAGGGAAAGGGACAAAACCGCAAAAGCTGGGGATTCGCGGCGTGAAAAATTAGTTGACTTGACCGGGAGAAGGCGGTAAAATAGAAAACGGACGGAAGGAGGCTGACCATGAGGGTCGTACACTTTTTTGATATACTTGTGGAATATGTTTTCGCGCTGGCCTTCGCAGCTTGCCTGGTGGCGGGGGTGTTCGACTGGCGCTATTTCGTCGTGGCGGGGCTGGCGCTGCTCTTTTACTTTATCTGGGGCGCGTGGAGGCTCCGCTGTCCCTGGTGCGGCGGCGCCGTGGAGCTGTCGGACCTGTGCCGGGGGCTCAGGAAGAGCTGCCACTGCCCGGCCTGCGGCCATGAGATCGTCGTAGTCACCCGGGTCAACATAAAGAGCCCCACAACAAGGCGCGATCAGGGCGAGAAGCCCGAAAAATAAATTTTTTGAAGGGAGCAACCAAAATGAAGGATCAAAACTGCGGCTACTGCGTGGGCGGCGCGCCTCTGGCGGCCTTCGGCATCAAGATCTGCGACCTGTCGGTTTCACAGCTCATCCTCTTCAAGGAGCAGTCCCACCCGGGCCGGTGCATCGTGGCGTATAAGGACCACGTCAGCGAGATCGTCAACATCTCCGACGAGGAGCGCGACGCCTTCTTCGCCGATGTGAACCGGGCGGCAAAGGCCATCCACGCGGCCTTCCACCCGGACAAGCTCAACTACGGCGCCTACGGCGACACCGGCTGCCACCTGCATATGCACCTGGTGCCCAAGTATAAGGACGGGTACGAGTGGGGCGGCGTCTTCGCCATGAACCCCGGCGAGAGGTTCCTGACGGAGGAGGAATATGAGGAGATGATCGGGAAGATCAGAGAAAATCTTTGACAGTATGGGACCTCCGAACAAATCGCCGCGCCGATCCCGGCGCGAATGTCCGATTTTGATCGAGTAATACCAATATCTAATTGAAAGAAGACACCGAGCGGCGAGGATTTTTAGCGTCAGACGAGGAAGACGTCGCAGGGAATACTGTATGTATTTCCAAGACGGCTGACGCTGTATGACGCTAAAAAGACCGTCGCGAATGTCTTGCTTTGATTGGATATTAGTATAACGGCGGCGAGGGTCCCTTATCGCGTCCAAAGACATCTGTGCCGGTTTTCGGCGGGGAGGTGGTTGAACTATGTACCGCGTGGGGATCTGTGAGGACGATGCGCCCCTTTCCGGGCAGCTTTGCGAGCTGTGCGGGAATATTCTCGTCCGCCTTGACATGGAACACGAGATATGCGCCTATGCCTCGGCGGAGGAGCTGAAAAAGGCCCTGGGGCGGGGCGAGCGGTTTGACCTTTTGTGCCTGGACATCCTCATGCCCGGCGAGACCGGCATGGACCTTGCCCGCGATTTGAGGCGCGGCGGGGACGAGACATCCATCATCTTTATCACAAGCTCCACGGATTACCTCCTGGAGGGCTACAGCGTCAGGCCCATCCAGTATCTTCTCAAGCCGGTGGACCGGGAGGCGCTGGAGCGGATCATCGCCGACGACATACGGAGAAAATCCCCCCGGCGCGCGGTCTCCGTCCGCGTGGGCAACAAGACAACGGTGCTGGCCCTGTCGGAGATCCTGTACGTGGAGAGCCGGAACCACGGCTGCACCTTCGTGCTGACGGATCGGGAGGAGACCTTCTGGCTGCCCATGGGGCGGGCGGAGTCCATGCTGCCGCCAGGGTGTTTCTTCCGTTGCCACAACAGCTACCTGGTCAACCTGGCGCGGGTGGTCCGTGTGGACACCCGCGGCGTGGAGCTGGCGGGCGGCAAGGTCCTGCCCGTGAGCCGCCGCCTGGCCGCCGATTTCCAAAGGGCGCTCACGAGATTTCTGAACGACACGCCGTGACAAAAGACAAAAAACAAACAAAAAGTGGGATCCGAAACGCCGGATCCCACTTTTTTGCGCGGAAACCTCTTTCACGTCATGACTGCCGGAGGTTCAGAGCGGTCTGGGCGGTGAAGGTGTCGGCGGTCCAGGAGATGTCCAGGATCCCGCCGTATTTTTTCGCGGTGAGGCGCATCTGGGGCAGGCCGTAGCCGTGGCCGGGGAGGGGCGGGACGGAGGGCGTTCCGTCCCTGTTCAGCGGGAGGGGCCCGGCGTAGGTGTTTTCACATTTTATGGCGAGAAACCCCTGGCTGACCTTCAGGCCGATATCCACCCGGCGGCGTCCCTCCGGGGCGGCGGAGGCGGCGCGGACCGCGTTGTCCAGCAGATTGATCAGCAGCGAACACAGATCCGCGCTGTCCACCTCCAGCTTCTCCAGGAGGGGCGCGGAGGCGGTGAAGCGGACCCCGGCGTCCCCCGCCTTGGCGGCGGCGCTCTGGAGGATGACGTTCACCGTGAAGTTCTCGCTGAAAACGGTGGGCGCGAGGCGCTCCAACTGGATATCCAGTTGGGCGAGGGACTGGCGCAGTCCCTCGATATCCCCCTGCTCCGCCAGAAGACGGAGGCTGGAGACTCTGTTCTTCCACTCGTGGCGCATGAACGCCGTCTCGCTGATGCCGCGCTCCATATCGCGGTAGCTGTTCTGAAGCATATCCTGCCGCACGGACAGGGCGCGGGCCTGGCTGATGGCGGCGAGCCGGCTTCGGACCATGTCGAGAACGGCGATGCCGCCGCATATCGCCACAAGGCCCCCGATGATCAGCGACAGCACGCCCGGCATCTGGAAGGGGGCGGCCAGGAAATACTCGATATTCAGGGCAAACCCGGCGTCGGCCAGGCGCAAGAGGATGTACAGCACCGCCGCCAGGGACAGGGAGATCAGGAACATGGCGCCGAAGCGGCGCCAGGCTCTGTGCTTGCGGAGGGACAGATAGACCGCCAGAAGCCCCAACAGGATCAGCAGGAACCACCGCCCCTGCAGCAGCATATAGCGCTCCGTGGGCATGAAATTGTACCCCTGCCCCGCGTTCATATTCCAGAACGCCGTGAAAAGGGACATCAGCGCCAGACAGATCAGGCTCCAGTCCGGCGAACCGGCGTCCAGGCCGATGAAGAAAATGGCGGTCGCCAGAATGAACAGCGCCAGAAGCGCCCCGGCGGGGATGCTGTACAGATTCGACGTGGCGGCTACGATCCGCGTATCCGTCCGCACATTGTAGAAGCTTGGCGGCAAGGGAAAAAATCCCGGCGCCGTGGAACGGTATTCCGCCACAAGCTCCGTACCGGCCCAGGCGGGGTCCACGTCCACACGGGCGTCAATGAAGCTGGCGCTGGCGCAGGCGCAGCGGATCACCTGTACGCCGTCCACATACACGGTCATTTCGGCGTCCAGGGGGATACAGGATATGTACCCGTCCTCATAGAGGTCCGGCAGATCCTCGGCCTTTGGCATACGGCCGGTCATGCGGCAGTACGCGCCCTCGGGCAGGGTCAGGCCGTCGGGGGCGGAGGCGGGATCGAAGGGGCGGACGCCGCCGGAGGGATCCACGATCTCCCAGCGCCTGTCCTCCGGGTACCCCAGCGTATAGTGGCCGGGGGACAGGAACACGGAGAAGAAATAGAACGCCCCGAGGCACACCGCCATAAAGGCGAGTACACACAAAAGACGGACCGCCGCCTGTTTTCCCATGGCGCCGCGCACCTCCCTTTCCCACTGTTAAAATTACCACATTTCCGCGCCGGGGGCAAGAGGGAACGGGGGATATTTCCTGATTGGTCGGTTTTATTTCCTGATTGGTTGAGCCAAATGGCCTATAATCTGGTATAATAAAGAATCATTACAGTCTGTCCGGGAGAAAAGCCGCGCGTATCTCCCGGGCGGCCTGTCAAAACAAGAAAGCGAGGTTCGGATGGATGAGGATACATACACCTTTATCATGCCGTCGGAGAAGGTCACGGTGACGGTCGAGTACATTAAGATCCAGTACAAGACCGACACAAAGAAGATTGATGAGGCGTTCAAACAATACCCGCAGGATATCCGGGGGAAATACCAGAGCGCCGAGGAGATGGAAGAGGCCCTGAGGACTGAGATCAGCCAGGTTGGCACGGCCGGAGACGGCACGGCGGCGTATGATGTGGTGCTCCAGTACTCCGAGGATGGAAAAGAATGGATTACCGCTGACAAAACGCACTTCCCCGACGGAGGCATCGAAGTGACGCTGCCGTATCCTGAGGAGGTCAGGGAGAATTGGGAGGATTACTACTTCTCAGTGCTCCACCTGATACTGGATCCGATGGACACCGGGAAGACGGTTGGCGAAATCGAGGCGATGGACGTCACGGCCACGGAAGAAGGCGTCACGTTTACCACCAGGAGCCTTTCGCCCTTCGTGATGGGCTGGGAAAAGAAGGTCGCCACATCCGGCGCCTACCGGGTGACCTTGCCGAAGATCGAAAACGGCGAGGTGACCGGACGCAGGTACGGAAACGCGAAGCGGCAGTACACCTTCACCGTGACGCCCGAGGACGGGTTCGACGTGGCGGAAGTCACCGCCGTCACCTCCACCGGCAGAAGACTGGAGATCACGGACAACGGAGACGGAACGTACACCTTCACCATGCCCTACAGCGCCGTGAAGATCGAAGTGGAGATGGCCAGGTGCCCGTCCCTGACCTTCCCGGATCTGGACGTGACCCAGTGGTACCATCCGTACGCCGATTATGTCATCTACCACAGCCTGATGCGTGGGACCGACGGCGGCGTGTTCGCCCCTAACGGCGATGTGACGCGCGCCCAGGTGGTCACGGTGCTCTGGAACCGGGAGAACAACCCCACGGTGGATTATGCGACGCAGTTCACGGACGTGCCCGACGGACAGTGGTATACGGAGGCAGTCAGATGGGCCGCCAGCGAGGGGATCGTCCTCGGTTACCTGGACGGCACCTTCCAGCCCAACAAGGTCGTCACCCGCGATGAGATGGTCACCATGCTCTATCGGTACGAGCAGAAGCACGGCGGCGGCGGATTTATCGGCGGCTCCGCGCTCCCCCTGCCCTATGCCGACAGGGACAAGGTGGGCGATTGGGCGCTGGACGCGGTGGCCTGGTGTACCGCGAACAATGTGGTCCAGGGCAAGGACGGCAACGTCTTCGACCCCCAGGGTACCGCCGTCCGCACAGAATTGGCGGCAATTCTCACAAGGTATCTGAAGACACAGGAATAACCGCTCCGACAGGGCCCGCGCCTGAGCCGGGCCCCCTCGGGAGGACAATGAAAAACAGCGTCTTTTTCACGGCCAGCAGCCACGTCTGCTGGCCGCTTTTTCGCCGTCTGCGGGTCACGCCGGGGGAGGACGGAAAAGACCGTAACCATAAAACGGGGCTGTGAAGCGGAGCCAGGATCGGCTCTGTTTCACAGCTCTTTATACTAATATTCAATCAAAACAAGACATTCGCGGCGGTTTTTTTCGCGTCAAGCTTCGTCATACGGCTTGGAAATACATACAGTATTCCCGGCGCCGCCTTCCTCGCTTGACACGAAAAATCCTCGCCGCTCGGTGTCTTCTTTCAATTGGGCATTAGTATTATATATGTTTTCAACCCGGCTCACTCGCCCCTGACAAACGCCAGGATCGCCTCCGCCGTCCGGGCGCGCTGGTCTTCGGCGGTGACGGCGGCCTCGGCGTCGCCGCGCTGGGGGCCGTAGTCGCCGAACTGGGCGTGGTTGCCGCCCTGGATGACCACCACGTTTTCGGTGTAGTCGATCTTCTCCGCCACGCTCTCGTTGAGGGAGCCGTAGACGGTGAGGGTCCGGTCCGTGGGGTACTCCCCGTAGGGGTAGGCCCCCAGCAGGATGAGCCCCTCCACCTCGTCCGGGTGTCCGGCGGCGAAGGAGGAGGCCATGGCCCCGCCCATGGAGTGTCCGGCTATGTACCAGCGCTCCACCTCCGGCGCGGCCTCCATGGCCTTTTCGGCGGCGTCGGGGGAGAAGATGGCCATGTGGAAGGGCATCTTCACCAGCACGCAGGTGAGGCCGGCCTCACGCAAACTCTCCAGCAGCGGCAGATAGGCGCTCTCCTCCACCTTGGCGCCGGGATAGAAGACGAGGCCCGTCCCGGTGAGGTCCCCGGCCTCCGTCGGCGTCAGCACGGCGCAGCCGTCCAGGACAGTGAGGCCCTCCCCCGCGTCCAGCACCGCCATAGCCGCCTCCCCGGCGGGGTAGTAGTCGGAGCAGTAGAGGAAAAAGGCGGCGGCCAGGGCCGCGAGCACGCCCAGGGCGATGAGAAGGACGCGGCGCGGGCGTTTTTTTCCGGTCATTTCGCCGCCCCCTTTTTCTTCCCGGCCTCCCGGAGCACCTTCTCATAGGGCCCCAGCATGGCCTTGCTCATCTGGGCGGTCATCTGCTTCCGCGCCGCCGGGACCGCCATCATGGCGCCCACCAGCCGCATTTTCCAGATGGTTCCCCGTTGCTTCTGGGGGAAGTCGTAGATGCCGTGCTCTTTGTAGAATTTGTGGTCCGCCTTCATGAACCCCTGCATGGTGTAGATGAGGTCCCGGAAGATCTTGGTGCCGCCCACGCCGTAGAAGTTGGCGGGCCGGGTGAATCCCCTGTCCAGGGCCAGGGTAAGATTTTCCGCGAGGGAGCGGATGTTGGCCTCCGCGTCCCCCTCGTCGGTGGCGACCCCGGACAGGTAGTTGCCGCCCACCTCCGCCCGGCCCTCCAGGATCACGCGCAGATTGGGTTCGTAGTTGTAGTCGCCGGAGATCAGGTACCCCATGGGGGTTCCGCTGGTCACCGTCCGGTGTCCGTTGCAGAACTGCCGGTCGTCGAAGCACTTGAAGCTGGAGTGGGTGTAGTGGTTCTCGATGGAGAAAGCGTAGACAAAGGCGTCCGCCGTCTGGATGTTCTCCCGGAGGAAGGTGTCGAAGTTGTCCTTATAGACGCACTTGCCCGTGACCGCGCACTTGAGACACCCCAGGCACCCGCCCGCGAAGGGGAAGGACCGCAGCTCCACCACCCGGCTTTCAAAGGGCAGGACCGCCCGGAAGTCCGCGATCATGGCCCGGAGAGGCGCGTCCTCCGGGGCGGCGTTGGTGACGATCACCACGTCCCCGCCCCGCTTGGGAACGCTCTTCAGATGGGCGGCGTACTCTTGCCGCGTCCCCTCCGGCGGCGCGGGCAGGGGCGGCACGAAGGGGCCCCGGCCGATGGAGAACATCACCTGGTCGAAAAATTGGCGCGCCTGGAGCTGGCCCTTTTCCTTCAGAAGGTCCTCCATGCCGGCGGACAGGCCCCGAATGACCCGCATCCCCAGGTCGTTGCAGTTCTCCTCCAGCCAGGCGTGGGCCGTCACGTCGAAGAAGTGCTTGGAGGTGGTGATCTGGGTGACGAATTTCCCCCGCAGATCCACCCCGTCGGCCTTGATGAGCTCCATGAGGCGGTGGGGCTGGCTGGGCGCGATGAAGGTGTACACCGGGTAAGAGAAGATCACCAGCTCCGCCCGCGAAAGCGCCTCCCGGAGCGGCGAGAAGTCCCGCTCCAGCGCCCGGATGCGCTGGGCCCCGTGGACCACCGTGAAGGTGTGCTCCGGGTGCAGGGCTTTGAGATACAGCGAGGTCTGGAGCGTGATGCTCTCCCCGCCCCTGGGACAGCCGTTTATGACAAGAATGTTCATTTTGGATTTCCCCCGTTTACGATTATTTTCCCGATGAAATTATACCGCCCCGGACGGCCGTATGTCAAGCTCTGGAAGCTTTAAAATGCTTAAAATCCGTAAACCTGTAGAAAAAACCCGGACCCGAGCCATCAAATCACATCACATTCATACATTGCGCCGATTGCATAAATCGTGCTATAATAGGGGCGCTGACGGTTAATAATAGCATTTATGGAAATAATCAGCATCGTCACATTTCGGAGGTATGAACTATGGACGCAAGCAAGACCGACAAGACTCCGGCCCGCAAAAAGACCGCGCCGGAGGCGGCTTTGGAGATAGAGAAGGAGGAGCCGGTCAAAATGACCAGGACCCGCAAGACAAAGACGGAGGCCGCCGAGGCACCCAAGCCCGCCCGCCGCACAGCGAAGAAGGCGGACAAGCCAGAGGAAACGAAGACGGAGGAGGCGGAGGCCAGAAAGCCCGTCCACCGCACCCGCAGGACCGCCCCCAAGGTCCTCGGGACGCCCGCCGAGGCGGCCGCTTCCGCGACACCCGTTGAACCCCCCGCCTCTGAGGCGCCCGCCGAGGTCTCCGCGGAGGTTTCCGCGCCCGAGACGCCTGCGGAGACGGCCCCCGAGACCGTCGCGGCCCCCGAGACCGTCGCGGTCCCCGTGGCCGTTGAGGCCCCCCGGACGGCGGAGAACCTCGAGACGCCCGCCCCGGCGGAGGCGCCCCGGGAATCGTTCTGGGACACCCCGCGCCGGAGCGTTGCCTTTATCGGCTCCGAGTGCTACCCCTTCGTCAAGACAGGGGGCCTGGGGGACGTGATGTACGCCCTGCCCCGGGCGCTGGTGAAGCAGAACTGCGACGTGAAGGTGATCCTGCCCCGCTACAAGTGCATCCCCTGGGAGTACCAGGAGAAGATGGTCTACCGGGGTGCCTTTGAGATGGACCTGTGCGCCGACGGCAGATCCTTCTACGTGGGCATCATGGAGTATGTCCGGGACGGCGTGGTCTACGACTTTATCGACAACGAGGAGTTCTTCGGCTGGGGCAATCCCTACACCAACCTGGTGGACGACATCCCCAAGTTCTGCTACTTCGCCAAGGCGGCGCTGGCGGCCCTCAACTACATGGACTGGATCCCGGACATCATCCACTGCCACGACTGGCAGGCGGCGCTGGCGCCGGTATATCTGCGCACCCAGTTCGCGGACACCCCCCTCAGCCGCGCCAGGGCGGTGCTCACCGTCCACAATTTGAAATTCCAGGGGGTCTACAACATCCCCACCGTCAAATACTGGACGAATCTCCCCGACTACGTGTTCAACAAGGACGCGCTGA
>CANQKZ010000111.1 GCA_947624585.1 uncultured Oscillospiraceae bacterium
AAAATTTCTCTTTTGGGAACATTACCTCTTCTGGGCACTTTGCTTCCCTCCTTCTTAATAAGAATTCACAGGTACTCGCGGCCACAAAAGCCGCGTGCGCGCCCCGAGGTGTCTATACAATATATAAACAACAACGAGAGCGCTGTTGGGAAAACGCTTACTTCTTCTTTCCGGCCTTGGGCCTCTTCGCGCCGTACTTGGAACGGGCCTGCATACGGCCGTTGACGCCCTGGGTGTCGAGGGTGCCGCGAATGATGTGGTAACGGACGCCGGGCAGGTCCTTGACACGGCCGCCGCGGATCATCACCACAGAGTGCTCCTGCAGATTGTGTCCGACGCCGGGGATGTAAGCGGTGACCTCGAATCCGTTGGTCAGACGCACACGGGCGATCTTACGGAGAGCGGAGTTGGGCTTCTTCGGGGTCATGGTCCTGACGGCGGTGCAGACGCCGCGCTTCTGGGGGGAGCTCAGGTCGGTGGCGCGGTTCTTCAGGGTGTTGAGTCCCTTCTGGAGAGCCGGGGAGGTGGACTTGTAGACGCTGGTCTGACGTCCCTTCCTTACGAGCTGGTTGATGGTGGGCATTGTTTTCCTCCTTTCCTTGATGATGGATGTGATTCCCGTGAGGATATTGTACCCACAAATGGGCGCAAAAACCCCACGCAGGCAGACATTTTAGCATATTTCCCCGGGAAAGTCAACACTTTTTTCCTCGCCGCCCCAAAGATTCCGTCGGTAATTGAAACAAAATTTTTAAAAAATAAAAAGGTTTTTTCGGTTTTACGGCGTATATAGCTAATACCGGGGCGAAATCGGAGCGAAAGGGGCGCGGGAAATGGCGAATATTCGTGAAAGGCGCGAGGAGCTGGAGCGGCTGCTGGTCTCGGACGCGGGCGTCCGGGCCGCCGACTCTCGGGGGAGGCTCCGTCCCGAGGAAGAGGACACGGTACGGACCTGCTTCCAGCGGGACATCGACAGGATCACCCACTCCAAAGCGTTCCGGCGCCTGAAGCAGAAGACCCAGGTTTTCCTGGAGCCGGAGGGGGACCACTACCGCACGCGGTTGACCCACACCCTGGAGGTGACGCGCATCGCCCGCACCATCGCCCGGGCGCTCTGTCTCAACGAGGACCTGACGGAGGCCATCGGCCTGGGCCACGACCTGGGCCACACCCCCTTCGGCCACGCCGGGGAGCGGGCCCTCAACGAGCTTCTCCGGGACGAGGGGGGCTTCCGCCACTACGAGCAAAGCCTGCGGGTGGTGGACATCATCGAGAAGGAGGGCCGGGGCCTGAACCTCACCCACGAGGTGCGGGAGGGCATCCTCCGGCACACCTGCGACCCCCTCTCCGAGACGCTGGAGGGGCAGGTAGTGCGCCTGGCGGACAAGATCGCCTACATAAACCACGATGTGGACGACGCCATCCGCTCCGGCACCCTCAGCGGGGAGGACATCCCGCCGGTGGTCCGCCAGGTCCTGGGCGGGCGGTACAGCGCCCGGATCAACACGATCGTGGAGGACATCATCTCCCAGGGCACGGGCTCCGGCGCTGTGCGCATGAGCCCGGAGGTGGAGGCGGCGGTAAACGTGTTTTCCGGCTTCCTCTACGAGCGCGTCTATCACAATCCGGTGGTGAAGGGCGAGGAACGGAAGGTCCGGGGACTGCTTTCCGGCATTTTTGATTATTTCGCGGCCAATCCGGCAAAAATGTCGTCAGAATACCGGGCCATCGCCGAGCGGGAGGGCATCCGCCGGGCCGCCGCCGATTACGTGGCGGGGATGACGGACCCCTACGCCATTGAGATCCACAATTCCATCTTCGTTCCCATGGCCTGGACCGTAAAATAACGCACATTCCGAAAGAGAGAAGAGAGGAGGAGCGCGTATGCCCATACCGGAACGGTTCATCGAGGAGCTCATCGCCCGCAGCGACATCGTGGAGGTGGTGTCGGAGTACGTCAGCCTCTCAAAGCGCAGCGGGGCCAACCTCTTCGGGCTGTGCCCCTTCCACTCGGAGAAGACGCCCTCCTTCTCCGTGGCGCCGGACAAGCAGATCTACCACTGCTTCGGCTGCGGCAAGGGCGGCAACGTCATCGGCTTCATCATGGAGATCGAGAACCTGTCCTTTCGGGACGCGGTGGAGTTCCTGGCCCGCCGGGCCCACATGGAGATGCCGGAGGACGGGGAGGACAAGGCCCTCCGGGGCCGCCGGGCCCGGATATTGGAGCTGAACCGGGAGGCCGCCCGGTGGTTTTACGGCAACCTCTCCAAACCCGAGGGGGCGGCGGCGGTGGAGTACATCCGCAAGCGCGCCCTGGCCAAGAGGACGGTGCGGACCTTTGGCCTGGGGGCCGCGCCCAACGAGTGGAGCGCCCTGACGGACGAGATGCGCCGACGCGGGTACACGGACGCGGAGCTTGTGGAGGCGGGGCTTGCCAGGAAGGGCAAAAACGGCGGCGCCTACGACGTGTTCCGCAACCGCCTTGTGTTCCCGGTGATCGACGTGCGGGGCAGCGTGGTGGCCTTCTCCGGGCGGATCCTGGACGACGGGGAACCCAAATATCTGAACACCCCGGACACGCCGGTGTACTCCAAGAGCCGAAACCTGTTCGCGCTGAATCTGGCAAAGCGGTCCAGGCGGGATATGTTCATCCTGGCGGAAGGCAACGTGGACGTGGTGATGCTCCACCAGGCGGGCTTTGACTGCGCGGTGGCGTCCCTGGGAACGTCCCTGACGCCGGAGCAGGCGCGGCTCATGAAGAATTACAAGGAGAAGGTTGTCATCGCCTACGACTCCGACGGCGCCGGGCAGAAGGCGGCCCAGCGGGCCATCGGGCTTCTGGAACCGGCGGGCCTCCAGGTGCGTGTCCTTCGGATGGACGGCGCCAAGGACCCGGACGAGTTCATCAAGGCCCGGGGGCCGGACGCCTTCCAGGTCCTTTTGGATCAGAGCGCCAACCATGTGGAGTATAGAATACTGGCGGCCAAATCAAAATACGATATGGATACGGACGACGGCAAGCTGGGCTTCCTGCGGGAGGCCACCCAGATCCTGTCGGAAAACCCCAACCGGGTGGAACGGGAGGTGTACACGGGCCGCGTGGCGGCCATGGTGGGCATCTCCAAAGACGCGGCGGCGGAGGAGGTCAACAAGGCGGTCAAGGGCAGGTATTTCGCCGGGAAGCGCCAGCGGGAGAAGCAGGTCATGCGGGTGGACGCGGAGATCCAGCCCAAAGGACGGGGGAACCCATACGACAATCCGGCCTCCGCCCGGGCTGAAGGAGGGGTCATCCGGCTGCTGATGACGGACCCCGAGCTTGCCCGTTTCACGGACGGCCTCACCGGGGAGCAGTTCACGGCGCCGTTTCTGGGGAAGATCTACGACACCATCCTGCGCCGTGCCGCCGACCATGAGAGCGTGAGCCCGGCGGTGATCTCGGCGGGGCTCACGCCGGACGAGGCGGCGCAGCTCATGCAGATATTGCAAGCCCCCGAGGACCTGTCCGCCGCGCGGGAGATCCTGTCCGACTACATAAAAAAAATCCGGGAGAGCGGCGGCGCAAAGGAGACCGTCCAGGATCTTGGAAGAGTATATGAAGCAAAAAAACAGACGAAAGGGTAACGGAGGATAAGGAAATGGACGAAAACAAGAAAAAATCACAGGCGCCCGCCGCCGAGAACGCCGAGCAGACCCCGGAGCAGGCCGCCCGGGAGAAGCTGGAGGCCCTCATCAAGGAGGGGCAGCGCAAGGGCACCCTCAGCGCCAAGGAGCTGACCGTACTGGACAGCCTGAACCTGGACCCGGAGCAGATCGACCGGTTCTATGAGAAGCTGGAGCGCCTGGGCGTGGAGACCACCGACGAGGAGGCCCTGGAGCTGTTCGACGATGTGGACGTGTCCCTGGAGGAGCTGGACAGCATCGACGAGATCACCCGGGAGGAGCTGGAGAGCACCGACGCCCTGTCCGACACCTTCGCCATTGACGACCCGGTGAGGATGTACCTCAAGGAGATCGGCAAGGTGCCCCTCCTGACCCCGGAGGAGGAGATCGAGCTTGCCAAGCGGATGGCCGAGGGCGACCAGGAGGCCAAGAACCGCATGGCCAACGCGAACCTGCGTCTCGTGGTGTCCATCGCCAAGCGGTACGTGGGGCGGGGGATGCTGTTCCTGGACCTGATCCAAGAGGGCAACCTGGGACTCATCAAGGCGGTGGAGAAGTTCAACTACCAGAAGGGCTACAAGTTCTCCACCTACGCCACCTGGTGGATCCGGCAGGCCATCACCAGGGCCATCGCCGACCAGGCCCGCACCATCCGCATCCCGGTCCACATGGTGGAGACCATCAACAAGGTCATCAGGGTCAGCCGCCAGCTCCTCCAGGAGCTGGGCCACGACCCCAGCCCCGAGGAGATCGCCGCCGAGATGGATATGCCCGTGGACAAGGTCCGGGACATTTTGAAGATCGCCCAGGAGCCGGTGTCCATCGAGACGCCCATCGGCGAGGAGGAGGACTCCCGCCTCGGCGATTTCATCGAGGACGAGGCCGCCTCCGAGCCCGCCGAGGCCGCCAGCTTCACCCTCCTCAAGGAGCAGCTCATGGAGGTGCTGGACACCCTGACGCCCCGGGAAAAGAAGGTGCTGGAGCTGCGCTTCGGCATCATCGACGGCCGCACCCGCACCCTGGAGGAGGTGGGCCGGGAGTTCAGCGTCACCCGGGAGCGCATCCGCCAGATCGAGGCCAAGGCCCTCCGAAAGCTCCGCCACCCCTCCAGAAGCAAGAAGCTGAAGGATTTTCTGAATTGACACAAATCCCCATGCCGACGTGATATCGGCATGGGGATCGGTATGATTGAGGCTTGATGCCGCGGCGGACTCATACTGATATCCAATCAAAACAAGACATTCGCGGCGGTCTTTTTCGCGTCAAGCTTCGTCATACGGCTTGGAAATACATACAGTATTCCCGGCGCCGTTTTCCTCGCCTGACGCGAAAAATCCTCGCCGCTCGGTGTCTCGTTTTAATTGAATATTAGTATCAGAACCTGTAGGTCCCGCAGTTGATCTCCACCGTGTCCGGGTCCCGGGGTTCGGGCTCGGGTTCGGGCTCGGCGCCGGGGGTGCGGACGGTGATCCGGTCCGTGTCCTCGGAGACATCCCGGACGGCGTCCTCCTGGAGGGGGGTGCAGACCACCTCGCCGCAGGCGGTGAGGGCGAGGCCCTCTTCGATCTCCTCCGGCGTCAGGTCCTCCGCCAGCTCCACCCGGGAGCAGTCCAGGACGGTCAGGAAGCCCTCCTTCCGGAGCCGGGCGCGGATGACGGTCAGATCCTCATGGCGGATGAGGGCGCCCCGGTAGGGGAACACGTCCCCACACAGGGGGTCCAGGTCCAGAAGCGCGTCCTCCAGTTCCTCCGGCACCAGGGCGCGGCCCGTGACGCGCAGGGCTTCCAGCTCCAGGAGCAGATCCCCGTTCCGGCGCTCCACGGTCAGATCGCCGTCGATGTACAGGCGCTTTGACCTGTTCACAAGGCGCTTCGTGAGCTTTTGGCTGCCGCTCAGGTACAGCGCGCCCTTTGGCAGGGGGGTGAGGGCGTCGGGCCTGGGCAGCTCCAGGAGCGGGCGGACCGAGGCGATCACTGTCTCGGGGGCGGCGGCGCCGGGGCAGGCAAAGACCGTGCCGGAGGCGGCCAGGGCCTCCGGGTCCGCGTCGCCGGTGAAGATCACAGTGTCGTCGGTGAAGATCCTTCTGCCGCCGTAGAGAGAGACGGCGTTCCGGCCCAGGGTCAGAGGACCCTCGGCGTACTCGTACCCGTCGGGGATCAGCGTCTGACTTCCCATCACCTGGAAGCGGGCGGGGTCGTAGAGGGACCGGGGGCAGCGCAGACTTCCCATCACCTGGAAGCGCACGTACCCGGAAAGGGTCTCCCCCGCGTCCGGCTCCACGGTGAGGCCCCCCATCACCACCATGGCCGTGGGGCGGGAGGGCTTCTCGCCGGGGGCGACGGTGAAGCTGCCCATGCGCAGGGCCAGATCCGCCCCGTCGGGGACCTTCAGGACGGCGCCCGTGTTCAGATCCACGCGGTGGTTCAGAAGAAGCCTCTGGGTCCCGTCGGTGACAGCCAGGATCCCGCAGTTGACCTCCACGGCCCCGTATCCGGCAAGGGCCTCCTCCGTCAGACGGGTGGCGTCGCAGAAGCCGCAGTTGATTTCCAGCTTTTTCATATCCGTGTCACTCCTTAAAGTAACTCTTTTTCAGTGTCTCCCGGGCCTTTCGCAGACGCGAACGGACGGTGGAGGCGGGCAGGCCGAACATTTTGCCGATCTCCGTGGAGTCGTACCCCGCGAAATAGCGGAGGGCGAAGATGTCCCGCTCCTCCCGTGGCAGGTCCCCGACGGCGGCCCAGACCTCCGGCCGGGTGAAGTCCTCCAGGAAGGGCTCCTCGGGGACCCCGGCGTCCGCGCGTCTGTCCCGGCGGCGCTGGTCGATGAAGATGTTCCGGGCTGTCCGGCGTAGCCAGGCGCGCCGCCCCCGGTCGTCCAGGGGGGCCAGGATGTGCCAGCCCGTCATGGCCCGCAGGAACGTCTCCTGGGCGATGTCCTCCGCCGCCTGGCGCTCCCCGGTGAGCTGCTGGCAGGCCCGGACAAGCCAGGTCCAGTGTTTTTCGTAAAAATCAGGCGTGGGATCCACCTTCTTTACCCGTTTTTCGAGCGCTCTCACCCTATAGACGTTTGGGAGGGCGCAAGTGTTGACGGAAAAATGAAAAAAACGCGGCAGCTTTGGACTGCCGCGCTTCTGTTGATCGGATGTCCGGCGGGAGCCGCCGGGGAAAAGCGTGACGCGCGGCTACCGCGCCTCCAGGACATCGGCCAGGCACTCCCCGAAGTACCGCACCGCCTCCAGCGCCTCCTGGAGGGTATTCCCGTTGGTCCCAATCTCGGCGATCAGGGACCCGGCGGTGGCGTGCTGGTTGTAGCGGTACTCGGAGATCTTCAGGGGCCGCGCCAGAGTGGGGTAGTCCGTCACCATCTCCCGCTGTATTTTCAACGCGAAGGTCAGGTTCTTTTCCCAGTTCGGGTGGTTGAGCCCCGAGGAGTTGGAGCCGCAGATGAGCATCACCTGGGCGCAGGGCCTCTCCCCCACGTCGGCCACGGTCTTGTAGAGCTTTCCGTCCCCTTCCAAGGCGTCCCGGTGCAGGTCGATGACCACCTTTATCTCCGGCGTCTCCTCCAGATGGCGCTTGATGGAGGCCAGGGACCTGTCGTAGGAGCCGGTGTAGGTTGGGTAGTCGTACAGCTCCCGGTCGTGGATCACCCGGATGCCCCGTTCCTCCAGGACCCGCGCCAGCTCGTCGCCCACGCGCACCACGTTGTAGGTTTTGTCCTCCGTCCGGGAGGGGTCCGAGGGCACGTAGATGTCCTCCCCCGCCGGGTTGTACGCCTCCGACCCGTGGGTGTGGACGATCAGCACCGCCGCGCCGTCCCCGGCGGAGAAGTCCAGAGGGAGGTCGATGTAGTCCGACACGTAGATGTCGTATTTCGTCCTGTTTTTCAGATAAATGCCCTCGCCGCCGTTCTGATACCCGCTTCCGGTGCCGGTGATGGTGGTGCCGATGGCGTCGTTCTGGGGCGGCGCGTCCGGGGACGGCGTGTCGGAGCCGCCCGTCTCCGGCGCGGAGGAGGTGCCGTCCGGCGCGGGATCAGTCCGGGTGTCCGGCGCGGGCTCCCGCCCCTCCTGCCCCTCTCGCCCCTCTCGCCCCTCTCGCCCCTCTTGCCCGTCCGGCACGGACTCCGGCACGGACCCCTGCCCGTCCGGCATGGACCCCTGCCCGTCCGGCACGGACACGCCGCCCGAGGCAAGGACGCGGCCGCCCGTGTTCCGGTCGGGCTCGCGGGCGCCGTCCCGGTCCTGGACAGAGGGCTGCCAGCCGGGCAGGGAGACGCCCAGGGCCAGCTCCCCGGCCCCCGTGTTTCCGCCCTCCGCCCCCGGCAGTGTCAGCGCCAGAGCGGCGATGCCCAGTCCGTCGGGGACGGTCCCCGCGTCCGGAGACCCCTCCGCCGCGTCGAAAAAAGTCCGCATCCCGACGCACACCGCCAGCACCGCGCACAATCTCACCGCCACGGTCCCGGCGCTGATGCGCCTTGCCGTTCCGGCAGCCTTCCTCATTCGTCCGTCCCCCTCTTGAAGTGCGATATTGGAGACTATGCGCCGATACGCGAAATTATGATTGCAAGACGGATCGATTGGGTATATAATGGAGGCAAATCCAATAGAGAAAGGAAAATCCATATGGAAAAGATATTCTACCCCCACGGCGTCTGCTCCCGGCGGTATGACATCGTTCTGGAGGACGGCGTCATCCGGAACATCACCGTGGAGGGCGGCTGCAACGGCAACCTGAAGGGCATCTGCGCCCTGATCCGGGGCCAGCGGGCCGAGGACGTGATCCCCCGCCTTCGCGGCACCCAGTGCGGACTGCGCGGCACCTCCTGCCCCGACCAGATCGCCATCGCCCTCCAGGAGGCCCTGGACGAGGAGGCGGGCGCATGAGGCCGGTCTTCGCCAACACCTTCAACGTCACCCACAACAAGAGCAAGGCCGAGGTGGCCCTGTCCTTCGCCCACATCTACACCGACCACAACTTCTCCATGAAGCAGGGCACCCTCACCGACGTGTCCGCCCAGGTGGCGGAGGAGGTGGCCAGCGTCCTCATCACCAGGGACGGCGTGGTGGCCCTGACGCGGCTCCTCAACCGCGTGGTGGAGGACTGGGGGATCGACATTTCCGAATGAGATACACCACCGTCATCTTCGACCTGGACGGCACCCTCCTCAACACCCTGGAGGACATCCGGTCCAGCGTCAACTACATTCTGGAAAAATACGGCTTCGCGCCCCGGACGCTGGAGCAGATCCGGCTGTCCGTGGGCAACGGCTCCGGCGTCCTCCTGGAGCGGTCCCTGCCCCAAGGGCGGGAGACGCCGGGGTTTGAGGACATTCTGGCGGAGTATGTGGCCTGGTATCAGGACCACAACATGATCGCCACCGCCCCCTACGAGGGCGTCGTCGAGACGCTGGGGAAGCTGGCGGCCTCCGAGCACAAGCTGGCTGTCGTTTCCAACAAGCCGGACGCCAACACGAAGGCCCTGGTGCGGAAGTTCTTCGGTGGATACGTCTCCGTCGCCATCGGCGAGCGGCCCGGCATCGCCCGCAAGCCCTCGCCGGATTCGGTGAAGGCCGCCATGGCGGAGCTGTGGAGCTATCCCTACGAGACGGTGTACGTGGGGGACTCGGAGGTGGACCTGAAAACGGCCCGCGCCGCCGGGATCGACTGCGTCTCCGTCACCTGGGGGTTCCGTACCCGGGAGCTGCTGACGGACTGCGGGGCGAAAACCCTTATCGACCGGCCCTCGGAGCTTCTGCGGCTTGTATGAATGCTTGAAAAGGGTCCCCCTTTTATCTGGCGGTCCTGCGGGTCATGTCTGCGGGACCGCAGACGGGGGGTCTTCTTTTCTCTCTTTTGTTCCGTGGGCGGGGGCCCACTGCACAAAAGAGAGAAAAGAAGCAAAAGAGAGAAAATGCGGTTTGGGGCGCGGTGGAAGACTTTGGTCTCCTACCGTGTATCTCGGGTCGGCTCACGCGGTTGTTGTCGGTGCGCCTGGGAGGAACCATATCCGCGCGGTCCGAAGACTTAATTGGTTTCTGCATCAACTTCGCTTGGCCGCTTACGCTGG
>CANQKZ010000112.1 GCA_947624585.1 uncultured Oscillospiraceae bacterium
CCGGGTCCGGTCCTTTTTGGGGTGGTCGAAGATCTCCTCCGGGGACCCCTCCTCAAAGATAACGCCCTGGTCCATGTAGAAGATCCTGGTGGACACGTCGCGGGCAAACTGCATCTCGTGGGTGACGATGAGCATGGTGAGTCCCTCCGCCGCCAGCTGCTTCATGACGCTCAGCACCTCGCCCACCATGGTGGGGTCCAGGGCGCTGGTGGGCTCGTCGAAGAGGACCACCTCCGGCTCCATGGCCAGGGTGCGGGCGATGGCCACGCGCTGGCGCTGTCCGCCGGACAGCTCGTCGGGGTAGCGGTCGGCCTTCTCCGCCATACCGACCATCCGCAAAAGCCGCATGGCGTTGGCCGCCGCGTCCTTTTCCGGCACGCCCTTCAGGAGCATGGGGCCCAGGATGATGTTCTCCACCACCGTCAGGTGCCCGAAGAGGTTGAAGGACTGGAACACCATGCCCATCCTCCGGCGCACCGCGCCAAGCTCCTTGGGCTTTGCCGTGGTCAGCTCCTGGCCGAAGGCCAGGATACTGCCCTGGGTGGGCGTCTCCAGCCTGTTGAGACACCGCAGGAGCGTGCTCTTGCCGGTGCCGGAGGGGCCGATGATGGTGACTACGTCGCCCCTGTGTATCTCGGCGTTCACGTCCTTCAGGGGCGTGGCGTTGGGGTACGCCTTCTCAAGGTGGGAGATGGTGATGAGGGGCGCGTCCGTGTCCGCGTCTGTATCCGCGTCCTCGTCCCCGGATTTGGCGGGAGCGGTGGCAGGGACGGCGTCCGGCGTCTCATAGGTCTTCCGAGGCCGGCGCTTGGGGTCCAGCCGCTTTTCCGCGACGCTCAGCACCGAGGTCAACAGCCACGCCAGGAGGAAGTAAATGATTGCCGAGGCGATCAGCGGGAAGAACGCCTCAAAGGTCCGGCTGCGGATAAGGTCCGTCACCCGCGTCAGATCCTGCACCGCGATATAGCCCACGATGGAGGTCATCTTCACGAGGGATATAAACTCGCCCCGGTAGACGGGGAGGACGTGCCGCGCCGCCTGGGGCGCGATGATCCTGGTGAAGGTCTTCACCCGATCGAAGCCCAGGGCCTGGGCGGCCTCCCACTGGCCCTTGTCCACGGCCTCGATGCCCGTGCGCATCATCTCGGAGACGTAGGCCGCGAAATTGACGGAGAAGGCCACGACGGACACCGCCACGCCGCTGATGTTCACGCCGGCGAAGATGATGTAAAAGAGCACCATCAGCAAAACCAGCAGCGGCACGCCCTGGATGATGCCCACAAGGCACGCCACGGCGCCGGAAAGGATACGGTAGCGGCTCCGGCGCGCCATGCACATCCCGAAGCCCAGCACGGTGCCGAAAAGGGCGGAGAAGAGGGAGATAACGGCGGTGACGCCAAGGCCGGAGAGGATCATCTGCCACCGGTTTTCACGGATGAAGGTCTTTTCAAAGCTGGCGGCCAGCCGCTCAAAGAAGCTGCCGCTCTCGGTCTCCTCGCCGCCGGCCACCGCCACCACCACGCCGCCGGTATAGGTGGGGTCGGTGAAGTTCATCTTCTCCATACGCTCGTCAGTGACGGTGATGCCACCGGCGCCGATGTCGTATTTGCCGGCCTCAAGGCCCGCCAGCATGGCGGAGAATTCCACGATCTGGATATGCAGGCCGTAGCCGTATTCCTTGCAGAAGCGTGTCACGAGGTCCACGTCATAGCCCATCAGGCGGTTATTTTTCATGTAACTGAGGGGCTCCATGCCCGGCGCGCCGCCGTATTCAATGGTACCGTTGACGGCGGGCAGGTCCGCCGGGTCCTCCACCGTCTGCGCCTTCTCGTCCGTGCCGAACCAGATGTCCTCGATCTCCTGGAGGGTCCCGTCGGAGCGGATGCGGGCAAGGTATTCGTTCAGCTCCTGCTGGAGCCGCCGGCCCTTGTCCGTCTTGGGCATGGCAATGGCGTAGCTGTCCTCCCGGAGCATATCAGGCAGGCAAGTGACGCCGCCCACCTCCGTGCACAGCACGCGGGCCACCGGCTCGTCCACCAGAAAGCCGTCCAGCTTGTTCTGCTTGAGCGCCTCCACCATGTCGGAGTAGTTGTTATAATAGAGCTTCTCGGTGTCCCGGAAGGTGCTGTCGATGATCTCGTCAAAGGAGGAGCCTGTGGCGACGCCGAGGCGCTTGCCGTCAAGCTGAGATAGCTGGGTGATGGCCTGCGTCCCGGCCCCGCCGGACCGGACCAGTATGGCCGTCTCGGAGGTGTAGATGGGGTCGGAGAAGTCGATGACCTCCTGGCGCTCCGGGGTGACGTTGAGGTTCGTCATGACGCAGTCGATGACGCCTGTCTGGGCCGCGGCGATGACGCCGTCAAAGTCGTAGAGCTCAAACTCCACCCCCACCCCCAGGTAGGCCGCGAGGCGCGTGGCCATCTCGATATCAAAGCCCCAGATCCTGTTGTCCTTATAATAGCTGAAGGGCTGAACGAACCCGGTGGTCCCCACCGTCAGCGTGACCGCCGGGTCCTCGGGCAGGGGGATCTCCGGCATCGTCTCGTCGGCCTCGTCGATCCACCGGCGCTTCATGTCGTCCAGCGTTCCGTCGGCCCGGATGGAGCTGAGAAACGCGTTGATCTTCTCCACGAGGTCGGGGATGTCCGTCTCGCGGGAGACGCCGATGGCGATGTCCGTCACGTCCCCCATGGTCTCGTCCAGGACCTTGACCCCGGAAAGGCCGCCGGAGATGGCGTAGCGGAGCATGGTGGCGTCAAAGGCGAAGGCGTCCAGCTTCCCCTGCTGTACCGCCATATACGCGGTGGCGCTGTCGGAGTAGCGGTTGATCTCCACGTTGTGGAAGCTCTTGGTCACCGCCGTGTCCCCGGAGGAGCCCATGGCTACGCCCACGGTGTGTCCGGGCTTGTCGAGCTCGGCGATGGACGTGATGACCTCGTCCTTTTTGCCGCAGGCCGCCAGCAGACATAGAAGCATCAGCGCCGCCAGCGCCAGCGCTCCCAGCCGCGCCGTTTTGGAAGTTCCCTTCATAGTCGTTCCTCCTTGTGTTATTCTCGAAAAACGAAGCGCGCGGTCAGCCTTCTTCCGGCACCAGCGTCGCACCGTCGAGCCTGTACCAGCGGCCGCATTTAGGGCACTGTACCCTCTGTAGAATCTCTGAGGGTCCCATGAAAGCGTAAACTCGAATACCGCAGGGGCAGTTGGCGGAAAACGGAGGCAGGTATTCCAGTCCTCCGGAAACACCCTCCAAGGTCTTCTCGTCCAGGGCGTCCTTCGGCGCCGTTTTCTTCTCGTCCGACATGTTTTTTCCTCCTTTAAGATTATTTGTCAGATGTCACGGATTCGCTGGTCACCGGGAAGGTGAAGTAGGTGTCCGGATAAGGCTCGTCGGCCAGGGTGAAGTGCCACCACTCCTCGGCCAGGGGCTTAAAGCCGTTGTTCACCATAATATCCCGGAGGGTATTGCGGTTCGCGATCTGCTCCTCGGTCAGGTCCCCCACGTAGTCCGGGTGGGAAAGCTCCCCGAAGTAGTCGAAGGTGCCGCCCATGTCCACTTCCTTGCCCGTGTCCATATCAAAGAGCGTCAGGTCCAGGGTACTGCCCCGGCTGTGGCCGGACTTGGCGGCGATGTAGCCCTGATCGAAGAGGACGGATTTGTCGAGCTCGGGGTAAAAATACGCCTTCATGCGGGTATCGTCCACGTCCTCCGCCCATTCCACGAAGTTATCCACCGCCGTCTGGGGCCGGTAGGCGTCGTAGATCTTCAGGCGGTAGCCTTGCTTCATCGCGTCGGCGGCCGCGCCCTTCAGGGCCTCCGCCGCCTCACGGGTCAAGAGGGCGCAGGGCTCCTCGTAGCCCGCGATCCTGTCGCCCACAAAGTTGTAGGTGGAATAATACCGGATCTCCAATATCACGTCCGGCACCGCCTCCGCCAGGGAGACGAAGCCCGAGGCGTCCTCCGGGGAGCCGCTCTTTGTCTCCGTCTTGCCGCACGCCCCAAGGACCATGAGCACCGCCAGCGCCAGCGCCGCCAGCTTCAAAAACTGCTTTTTCACCATGACCATTCCCTTTCCTTGAATGCAAGCGCCGCCGGCCGGAGCCGGCGGCTCAGTTTGTCAAAAAACTCAAATCGAGCATTTTTTCCGGCGGCATGTACGTCGGAAAAAATTCCTTTTGTCGCCCAAGTGTGCCCCGAAGGGGCGCGCGCAGGGCGACAGCAGGAAGATTTTGCGTGAATTCCGCAGAATTCACGCGGAATCTTCCGCACGTTCCCCTTTGTCGGAAAAGGCCAAAGGCCTTTTTCGACAGGCTGCGCCGCCGGCCGGAGCCGGCGGCATTCCTTCCTTTTATTGCTTTTTCCCCTTCTTGGCCAGCTCCTGGTTGGTCACGATGGTGCACACCAGGTTGATCACGGCCAGCACATCCACCAGAATGCGTGTCCACATGGGCAGCGCCTCGTTGTTTTGCAGCACAAAGCACACGCCGAACAACCCGGCCGCCGCCACGATGCTGAAGATCACTCTGATCTTGTCCGAAACTGTCATTGTCTTTTTCCTCCTGTTAAAAAATTTTTATATATAAAAGCCGAAGCCTTTATATCCGTTTACGTATCCAGCCTCTGCCTTGCCACGAGCTCGGCGAAGAAGCCGTTTTGGGCGATGAGGTCGTCGTAGGCGCCGTCCTCCACGATGTGACCGCCGTCCAGGACGATGATGCGGTCGCAGCGGCGGATGGTGCTGAGCCGGTGGGCTATCACGATGCGGGTGCATTTGAGCTTATCCAGGGACTCGGACACCATCCGCTGGGTGATGTTGTCAAGGGCGGAGGTGGCCTCGTCAAACATAAGGATGCGGGGCTTCGGGGCGATGGCCCGGGCGATGAGGAGCCGCTGGCGCTGGCCGCCGGAGATGCCGCCGCTGCCCTCGGAAATGAGGGTGTGCATCCCCATGGGCATACGCCGGATGTCCTCCGCCACCCCCGCCATCTCCGCCGCCGCCCAGGCGTCGTCCATACTGAGCCACGGCGCGGAGATGGTGATGTTGGAGTAGATATCCCCCTGAAAGAGCTTGCCGTCCTGCATCACCACGCCCATGCGCCGCCGGAGGCTCTTGAGGTCAAGACCGGCCATGTCCCGGCCGTCGTAGTAGATCGCGCCCTTCTGCGGCGTCTCGAAGCCCAGCAGCAGGCGCATGAGCGTACTCTTGCCGCAGCCGGTCCTGCCCACAATGGCCACGTACTGGCCGGGGCGTATCTTGAGGCTCAGATCGTCCACCACATTGGGCATATCCTCCGTGTACCGGAAGGAGACGTTATTGAGCTCGATCCCGCCGGACAGGCGCTCCACCACCTGCTTTTCCTCGGCGATCTCCGGCTCCGCCTCCAGGATGGGCCTGGCCATGTTGAGGATGGGGATAATTTGGCCCACCATGGCCGCGATGCCCGCCAGGGACATGAACGCGCCGCTCAGCATGGCGTAGGCGGAGTTGAAGGCGTAGTATTCCGCCGCGGACACGCCGCTTTTCACCGCCACCACGTACATCACCAGCGTCCCGGTGAGGGAGATGGCGAGACTGATGACGCTGTTTATCTTCAGGAACATGGGCGGGTCGTACCTGAGCCGCGCCCCCCTGGCGTACTGCTCGCTCCACTTGGCGAAGGCCCGCTTCTCCGCGCCGGAGAGCTTCACCTTCTGCACGCCGCTGATGAGGGCGTAGGTAAGGCCGTTCTCCCTGGCGCTCTGCTCCATCATCCGCTGGGTGACGCCCCGCTGGCGGAAGGTGGTGAGTATCGAGAAAACCAGCGTCACCGCCACGATGACCAGCGCCGGCGTCACCAGTGCCGGGGCGTAGGCGAAGATCTGGGTGATCTGCAAAAGAGAGAAGAGGCTTGTCAGGCCCACCGCCGCCACGGAGGAAATGAGCAACGTGGACAGGACCTTGATGTTCATGACGCGGCTGGACATCTCGCCGGTGCTGTACTGACGGAAGAAGTTGGCCGGCAATGAAAATAAGCGCATCATCCCCGCCGCCTCCACGGAGACGGACACCTTCGCGCTCATGCGTGTGGAGAGGAGCTGCTTCACCGTCCCCAGGAGCAAGGAGCTGACGCTCGTAAGCAGCATGAAGCTCACCAGCGCCGCCAGCACCGTCACGCTGCCGCTGGCCGCCACGCGGGAGAACAGCAGATTATTGAGCCGGGGCATCAGCAGTCCCACCAGGCTCACCGCCAGCGCGGAGGCGGCGAAGAGGACCCAGTCTGCCAGGGACGTGCAGGAGGCTATGTACTTCATAAGGCCGGGGATGCCGATCTTCCCCTGGGGGAAGGGCTTATAGAAGGCGACGGCCTCCCGTTCAAAGAGCTCCTGCGTCCGGGCGTTCACCCGCTTACGCTTGCCGGTGTCGGGGTCTAAGTAGGTGTAGCCCGCAAGGCCCGTGGGGATCATGGCCGTGAGGGCGCCGTCGGACCTCCGGCGGGCCAGCATGGCCCCCACGGCGTCCCTGTACCAGCCCTTCTCCAGCGTCACCGTCCGGCGCATGATGCCGTAGGGACGCAGGAGAAACTCCAGCTGCTCGTCAAAGTCCTTTACCGAGTCGGGGACCTCCCGGCTCCTGGCGTGGTAGTAGCGCAGGACCTCCTCTATGGCGCTTTTGGCGCGTTGTGCCTCGTCCTCCGGGGCGATATGGCGGCCCAAGACCGCCCCCGCGATGGAGGCGAAGCCCTCCTCAAGGGCCTGCCGGTCCTGGAGGCGGCGCTGTCTGATCTGTTCGTCAAACCATCCCATAGCGCGCCCCCTCAGTCGTTGGATACAAGGCGGGTATAGACCCCGCCTTTGGCGTAAAGCTCGTCGTGGGTGCCGCGCTCCACCACCTTCCCCCGGTCCAGGACGACGATCTCGTCGCAGTCCCGGATGGTGGAAAGCCTATGAGCCACCACGATGCAGGTGACGCCCCGGTCCTTGATGGACCTCACGACCTCATACTCCGTCTTGGCGTCCAGGGCGGAGGCGGCCTCGTCCAGGATGAGGATGGTGGGGTCCTGAGCCAGGACGCGGGCGATCTCCATGCGCTGGCGCTGGCCGCCGGAGAAGTCCCGGCCACCCTCGGTGAGCCTGTGGTTGTACCCGCCCTCGCGCTTCACGATGTCGCTGTGGATGCCCGCGTCCCGGGCCGCTAAGATCATCTCAAAGTCCTCGATGGACTTATCCCACATCTTGATGTTGTTGGCGACGGTGTCCTCGAACAAAACGACGTCCTGGTCCACCACCGCCAGCGACCCGGTAAAGACACTCCGGTCGATCTTGTTGATGGGCTTGCCGTCGAAGAGGATCTCTCCGCTCCAGGGCCGGTAAAGGCCGGAGATGAGCTTGGCCAGCGTGGATTTGCCGCAGCCGGACCCGCCCACAAAGGCCACGCGGCTTCCCGGCTTCAGAGAGAGGTTGAAATCTTCAATAAGGGGGTCAGCCAGCTTGGAATAGCCGAAGGTGACGTGGCGCATCTCCAGGGCGCCGGAGAGCTTGTCATAGCTTTCCTGCTCCTCCCCCTCGGCCATGTTGGTGTCCTCGGGGTACTCCATCACGTCCTCCACCCGCTCCATCTGGGTGCGCATCTCCTGGATGGTCTGTCCCGCGCCGATGAGGGTCGTCGCCGGGGCGGTGAAGCTCATGAGGAAGCCCTGGAAGGCCATGACCATACCCACGGTGAAGCTGCCCCGCATGACAAAGAGCACGCCCAGGAAGAGGATGAGCATATCGCAGACGATGCTGACGGCGGAGGGGATGAGGCCCAGGTACGCGTCGGTCCTCTTAAAGCGCGTCTCCTGGGTGTTGACGCTGGCCTGGTAGCCGGCCCAGCGCTCAAAATAGCCGTTCTCCGCACCGGCGGCCTTGATGGTCTCGATCATCTCGATGGCCGCCATGGTGGAGGAGGCCAGCTTCCCGGAGTCGCGCATCTGCACACGGGTGATGTTCACCCGCTTTTTGGAGATGAAACGGCTCACCGCCAGGTTGACCACCACGGATGTAAGGCCCACCAGGGTCAGGACCCAGGAGTAGCGCAGCATGACCACGAGATAGAACACCATCATAATGGCGTTGAGCACCAAAGGCCCCAGGGTATTCACCAGTTCCTGTGCGATGGAGGCGTTGGCGGACTGCCGCTGTTGGATGTCGCCGGCCATGCGCTGGGAGAAAAACTCCATGGGCATATGCAGGACCTTCCAGAGGAACGCGGCCGCGCCCACCGAGGCCAGCTTTCCCGTGATGCGCAGGGACCATATGGCCTGCACCCAGGCCACGATGAGCTGCAGAACGCTCACGCCCGCCAGCGCCAGGACGAAGGGCCACAGCCACTCCGGGTTACGGCCCGTCAGGAGCCGGTCCAGGAAGACGCGGGAGAAGGCGGGGCTCATGAGGCCGAACAGGGAGCTTATGAGCGTGGTGAGCATCACGAACACAAGCGCCGCCCCCGCGCCGGTGAGGCGCTTTTTGGCGTAGCCCGCCATGCTCTTGGGGCTTCCGCCGGGCTGAAACTCCTTCCCCGGCTCGAACATCAGGCACACGCCTGTGAAGGACTCGTCGAAGGTCTCCATGCTCACCGGAGTGACGCCGCGGGCCGGGTCGTTCAGGATGGCCTTGCCGCCCTTGAAGCCGTCCAGCACCACGAAGTGGTTGAAGTTCCAATGGATGATGCAGGGAAAGCTTCCGTCCTCCCGCAGGTCCTCCGGCTCCAGGCGGTAGGCCTTGGCCGTGAGGCCGTAGGATCTGGCGGCACGCAGCACATTCCTGGCGTTGGAGCCGTCCCGACTCACGCCGCAGTCGGCCCGCACCTGCTCCAGGGGGACCCACTTGTCATAATACGCCAGCACCATGGTAAGGCTGGCCGCGCCGCACTCCAGCGCCTCCATCTGCATGACCACCGGCACCTTGGCAACGCCCTTTGTGACGGGCTTTTTGATCGTCCGCTTCTTCATGGGCGCCTCAGTTCAGCAGAAAGGAGATGGGCGATACGCTGTCCACCACGATCCGGGCCTCGTAGACGCCTTCCTCCGGCGCCGCGTCCAGCTTCGCCGGGTACACCCACTGGCCGGCCTCCAGGCCGCCCACGTGCAGGGCGTAGGCGTCGAAGCTCCCGTCCACCGCCACGGGCCTCGCCGCCACCTCGGAAAGGGTATAGTCCTCCCCGCCGATGTGTACGGTCTGGCCGGCGCGGACATCGTTCATGTCGGCCTCCGCTATGTATAAGACCGCGCTTCCCTCCGGCCCGATCACCGCCGCCGCCGTCACCGTCGTCTCCAGCCGGCCCAGCGCCGACCAGACGATGAGCCCCGCCAAGAGCGCGATCACCGCCGCCAGCACCAGCCACACGCCGGGACCGGTCACCCGGATATAGTCGTTCATCTGCTCCGGGCTCGACACCTTATCCAGCGTCTTCTGACGAAAGAGTCCCTTATCCATCGCCGCTCTCCTCCGCGAAGCTCTCCGTTACGCCTCCGGCTCGTCCGGCAGGCGCATTTTGGGCACGTGTACGTCATAGGGCCCGCTGACCGTGCAGTAGATGCCCTCCTGCTCCAGTAGGTCGATGAAGGCGTTCACATACCTGTCGTCCTCGAACTCCTGCATGAAGCAGTAGTCGAAATACCCGTTGCAGGTGTTGATCTCGATGCAGATGCCGCTGCCGTCCGTGGTCACGGAGCAGTGGACCGACTCGAT
>CANQKZ010000113.1 GCA_947624585.1 uncultured Oscillospiraceae bacterium
CAAGGTCCCACTTGTTGACAAGGATGATGGAGGCCCTTCCCGCCTCGTGGGCCAGACCGGCCACCTTGGTGTCCTGCTCGGTGACGCCGTCCCGGGCGTCGATCATGATGAGGCACACGTCCGCCCGCTCGATGGCAAGCTGCGCGCGCATGACGGAGAACTTCTCTACCCGGTCCTCCACCCGGGACTTCCGGCGCATTCCGGCGGTGTCGATGAGGACGAATCTGCCCTGCTCATTTTCAAAAGGCGTGTCCACCGCGTCCCGGGTGGTCCCGGCCACGTCGGAGACAATGACCCGCTCCTCGCCTAAGATCCTGTTGACGATGGAGGACTTTCCCACGTTGGGCTTGCCGATGAAGGCCAGCTTCACCGCGTCCGCGTCGGCCTCCTCCTCTTCCGGGGGCGGGAAGTGCTTCAGGCACTCGTCCAGGATGTCCCCGGTGCCGTGGCCGTGGAGGGCGGAGAGGGCGATGGGGTCGCCGAGGCCGAGGGCGTAGAACTCGTAGATGTCCGGGTCCACGGCGCCCACGGAGTCCATCTTGTTGACGGCCAGCACCACGGGCTTTCCGGAGCGCTGGAGCATATCGGCAACCTCCTGGTCGGCGGCGGTGACGCCGCTCTTTATGTCGCAGACGAAGATGATGACGTTGGCCGAGTCGATGGCGATGAGGGCCTGCTCCCGCATGAAGGACAAAATCTCGCTGTCGGTGCCCGGCTCGATGCCGCCGGTGTCCACGATATCGAAGGTACGGCCCGCCCACTCGCACTGGGCGTACAGGCGGTCCCGGGTGACGCCGGGGGTGTCCTCCACGATGCTGAGGCGCTGTCCGGCCAGACGGTTGAAAAGAAGGCTCTTCCCCACGTTGGGGCGGCCTACGATGGCTGCTAAGGGTCGCATATTGACCTCCTGATCCAATATCTTTACGATGTCACGGCAAACCGGACTACCGAAGTTTACTTTGTATTTCCCTGATCCTTATCTCCACGATCGTTTTTAGAAACGGCAAATCATCAAAGGCTGGGTTGTCAACTCTGAAAGTACATCCGCAAATATCGTTAAATTCTTTTCCGAATATCACTTTATGCCGTCCGCCTCCGCAGGAGCCGCAATGGCCGCAATGGCAGACATACTTGCGGGCGATCTCCTTTGTTCTTTCATCGGCAGGATAATTCCCGAGCCATTCAGAGTCCATATCATCAGACCAGACTGTCCAGTGGTTTTCCGGCTCGTCCGGGTCTTTTATCGCAATAAAACAGACGCATTTTTCGCCAAATTCCACCCAGTAATAGATTTTGTCCTTCCAACAGGCGCCGGTATCCCTGTAAAAGGTACATCCTTTATTTAACAAATAGTCAATAAACGCTATCGCTGTTTTCTGTTCCTGCAAGGACAATTCTTCAAGTACTAAATCTTTAATATCGGACATACGTTTTTTCCTCTCACCCCAAAAACACCCGCAACAGGTCCTCCCCGTCGTTCTCCATGGGCACCACGGGGACGCCCAGGGCGCGGGACGCCTCCTCCACGCTCACGTCGTCCAGGAAGACGCCCTGGCCCTCCCGGAGCATGCGGTTGGTGATGTAGACCCGCTCCCCCAGGTCCCGGCCCCGGAGCTGGGCGATCAGGTCCCGGCCCGTGATGAGACCGGCCACGTCGATGGTGTGGCCGAAAAAGTCGTTGACGATGGGTAGTATGTCCACATGGATGTTGGGATATTTCTCTTTCGCCATATCCCGCAGCTGCGTCAGCGTCTTCGCGGCGGAGACGCCGGTGGCGACGACGGCGTGGGTGCCCCGGGCCGGGCCGTCGGACAGCTTCAGGGCGGAGGCGAAGTCGGTGATGAGCAGCCGCAGGAGGCCCACGCCGTTTTCCAGCTGGGGATAGCCCTCATAGAACTCATCCGGCGGGATAGGCAGGTCCGCTTTCAAATACATCTCGTCGGAGCAGAAGAAGATGCGGCTGCCGTGATGTTTGATACATTTTTCGCCGAACGCCTCCACCTGCTCCACGGTCCTCCGGGCCAGGTCCCGGTCAAAGGGGCGCAGAGGGTAGAGTCCGTCCCGGAATTTGGTCAGCCCCACCGGGATCACGGAGCAGCTGCGCACATGGGGGGCGAGGCGGGCAAGGCGGCGCATGGTCCGGTCCAGCTCCCGCCCGTCGTTGAGGCCGGGGCAGCAGACGATCTGGCAGTTGAGTTCGATGCCCGCGCGGGCGAATTTTTTCAAAATCTCGATGCCCCGGCCCGCGTTCTTGTTGCCCAGCATCAGGCACCGGAGCCTGGGGTCCATGGTGTGGACGGAGACGTTGATGGGGGAGATCTTCAGGTCGATGACTCGCCGAACCTCCCGCTCCCCCATGTTGGTGAGGGTCAGGTAGGAGCCGGTGAGGAAAGAAAGGCGCACGTCGTCGTCCTTGAAGTACAGCGTCTCCCGCATACCGGGGGGCATCTGGTCCACGAAGCAGAAGACGCAGTTGTTGGCGCAGGAGCGCATCCCGTCCATAAGGTACTCCTCAAAGTCCAGCCCCGCGTCGGCGCCCTCCTCCTTCTCCACGGTGACGGCGAACCGCTCCCCGTCCCGCTCCAGCTCGAAGGAGCAGACGGCGCCGTAGGCGTAATACATATAGTCCAGCACGTCCCGGATGGGGTTCCCGTCCACGGACAGGAGCCTGTCGCCCGGGCGGATGCCCGCGCGCTCCGCCGGGGAACCCGGTGCCGCCGTTTTGACTCTGTTCCTCTCCCCCGCCATATGTCTCCCCCATTTTTGGTAAGGAACCTCATGAATAAATCGAAATGCCGCCAAAATCGGTGTGGCGATTTGTTCAGAGGTCCCTGAATCAACGGAAAACGGCGGGTGTCCCCCGCCGCTTTACCTCGCTTTTCAAATTAGTCGTTCACAGCTACGACTTCACGGCCTTTGTACGTGCCGCACTTCTTGCAGGCTCTGTGGGGCAGATGAAGCTCGCCGCACTTGGGGCAAGCCACAAGAGCGGGGACGCTGAGCTTCCAGTTGGAGCCGCGCCTTCTGTCTCTCCTTGCCTTGGACACTTTCCCCTTCGGTACCGCCATAATGACACCTCCTGTAAAAAATCATTCTTTCTCCAGAAGCTGCCGCAATGCAGCCATTCTGGGGTCCAGGTCCTCCACGCATCCGCAGGGCCCTTCGTTCAAATCCTTGCCGCACTTGGAGCAGAGGCCCTTGCAGTCTGGCCGACAAAGGAGCCTCGGCTCAAAATTGAGGATCAGCGCGTCTCTGGCGATCTCCGTAAGGTCGGCCCGGCCGTCCTCCAGGAGATAGTAGTCCTCGTTGTCCTCATCCTCCAGCTCTTCGGTGAGGTAAGCGGCCGCCTCTTTCCGAAGACGCATCGGGAACTCCTTCAAACACCGGGCGCACTGACAGAGTAAATCCGCCTCGATGAGCGCGCGGAGGGTGAGAAGACCCGCGTGGTTCTCAACGGAACCCTTCACGGTGATGGGGCTTCGGTAGGCCAGCACCCCTTCAAAATCAAGCCCCTCGGGGTCAAGCTCAAACGAGAACCCAACGCTCCCGCCCGGGGAGGCGATGAGCTCATGGAGGTCAAGCTTCATCCCGTGTCACTCCTTCCAAGTCGCGCTTTGATATTATAAGCTATATGTTGGGGGTTGTCAAGTGTTTTTTCGGAAGGTTTGGGAGAAATCGCGAGAAATTTTCCCGTATCGGAAGAAAAAGGGGCCGCGCGGGCGGCCCCTTTTTCTTCGCCAATTAACGTTATCAACGAATCTTGTTTCCCTCCAAATCATATAGACTGTACTCACCGTCATTTATAACGATCATTCTATTGTTGTGGATAAAAAGTATTTCATCGGCGTCCGTTATATGAAGAGACTTCATAGTTCCATCTTCGCTTAAAAGATAAAATCCTTCACCTTCATAGCCTGTGCCATCGTAATAAAATACGACAGCTCCCAATTCTTCTCTCCAGTCATCAACGCTTTCTGAAGCCTTTGTCTGCAAAGGCTCAAACAAAAATTGGCCGTTTCTATCTATGAGTGTAACGAACTTTGTACCGGCAGGATTCTTTATTTCAGCAATTGCGTTTTCTCCGTTAAATTTATAAATACGTTCCGCGCCTATTTGGACGGTATCATATTCCGCAAGAAATTCTCCGGTGGCCGCATCGTAGTATTTTTTAGGTTCACCAGCTAACGCTCCAAATGGTGTTTTAATACGCGAATATATCGGAAACACACCATTGTCGACTTCATATTGTAAGTACATATCTGTATCAGAAGCCCAGGTATACAGTGGCTCGTCAACGCCTATTTTATAAACCGTCAAGTTCTTAAAACGTATTCCTACCGTTGAATTGGAGTCATCATATTCCTCACCGGAAAAAACGCATCGATCATAAACATCAACAACATTTCCCAACCCGTATTGGTCCGGTCCGTAAACCTCACGGAGAATAACGTCCACATAAATGTCCCCAATCTGATATAATCCAGAACCAAGTTCCTTAAGGACTTGATCTTTCTCAATAAAAACTTTACCCGCAGCAGATAAAGCATTGGCAATGTCGGGATACTCGTCTCCATCAAGCTCAAGTAGAAGATTCCCACTCATATCACAAACACGAAGAATATATTTTGCAGTTGAATACGTTTCGATTGTATCATATTTCCATATTATTAAATCATCGCCGGTCTTCGTCACACGCCATATTTGTTCCGATCCATCAAGGAGGGATTCTGTGACATTCGTACCATCATAATAATAGATTTGGTGTTCCCCATAAGCGCGAATGACTTCCGCTCCTATGGAAGAAACAGCATCCTGTTCGTATAAGCAAAGATATTCACTTGAGCACAGATAGGTCAAATTTCCATAGTTTTCATATATTTTGGAATAAATCTTCCCTGTATCATCAATAGCCGCTCTAAAGTTCTCGTCTTGCCCCTCTCCACTTGCATAAACCCACAACATATCTGAATCATATTTACAATACGCGATCCTATCAACACTGTAATTCTGTATGTAGTCCGCGTTTGGTTCAAAATCATCCGTATTTTCAGTATCTTCTTTTTTATCATCGTTTTCTCTATTGTCTGACACATCCGACTGTTCTTCATATTCTGAACCCGGCTGTACCTCGTCCTTTCCCGGCTTTACCTCTGTTCCCTTTCCGCATCCGCTCAACATTGCCAACAAGAATAAAGCAACCACAACAGCCATCCACGTTTTTTTCATGTTAGAACCTCCCTTTTCAATTCAATGATTTCCGACATACCCGCGCCGGGCGGCTTGCGCCGCCCGGCGCGGGGTCAGTCGGAAACATAAAAAGCGGTGCTGAGCGTTTTACTCAACACCGCTTGAATAAATCAAAGCGCAACACAATTAGCCCATTTCACCTTTTGCCACTTGAAAAAACGAGGGCATACGGGTATAATGGGATTGTGGTACGGTAATACCGTTGTGTTGAGTGGGCGAATCACTCATCACAGGGGCATAGCGGGCGGCAACCCGCTATGCCCTGCCGCTTTATTATGTTTCCTTTTCTATTTTATATCATTTCTCCATAAATCGCAAGAGCTATTTTTATATTTTAGGGAAATATTATTATGAAGGAATTTACCATCAACCAAAACGACGCGGGCCAGCGCCTGGACCGGTTCGCGTCCAAGGCCGCGCCCCTGCTGCCGGAGGCGCTGCTGCAAAAGTATATCCGGCTCAAGCGGATCAAGGTCAACGGGAAGGGCGGGAAGCGGGATCTGCGGCTGCGTGCCGGGGATTCGGTGCAGATGTACGTCAACGACGAGTTTTTCCAGCGGCCCAACGCGGAGAACGCCTGGCGGAAGGTGAACGTGCCGCGCGTTTCGGTGATCTATGAGGATGAAAACATCCTGCTGGCGGACAAACCCGCCGGGGTGCTGTGCCACGCCGGGGAGGACGGGGAGTGGAACACGCTCATCGACCACATCAAGGCGTACCTCTATCAGAAGGGCGAGTGGGACCCGGGGCGGGAGAACTCCTTCGCGCCCGCCCTCTGCAACCGGATCGACAGGAACACCCGGGGATCGTCATCGCCGCCAAGACGGCGGAGGCGCTGCGGGTGATGGACGAGAAGATCAGGCTGCGGGAGATCGACAAGCTGTACCTTGCGGCGGTCCACGGGCGGATGGAGCCGGAGAGCGGGACGCTGGTGGGGTTCCTCTTCAAGGACGCGAAAAACAACCGGGTCTACGTGCGGAAAAAGCCCGAGCCGGGGGCCAGGAGGGCGGAGACGCGCTACCGGACGCTGGCTTATAAGGACGGATTCTCCCTTCTGGAGTGCGAGCTTCTCACCGGCCGGACCCACCAGATCCGGGCGCAGCTTGCGGGCGCGGGCCACCCGCTGGTCGGGGACGGGAAGTACGGGACGGACAGGATGGCCCGGGAGCTGGGGATCCCCGGGCAGGCGCTTTGCTCTTATAAGCTTCGGTTCTCCTTCAAAACCGACGCGGGGGCGCTCCGGTATCTGGACGGGAGGGAGTTTATGTCAGCCAGCCCGGAATTTGTCGAAAAATTATTCCGGAAATGAAAAAATGTTATTGACAATACGGATTTTATTCTGTATATTATGTGCTGTCAAAACCGCGGGTGCTTTGCTGGAAGCTGAGCGTCCGCGGTTTTTTCGACAATACTGTTCGGGCTTCCCTGCCCGTGAAAAGAGGGGGAGGATAATGTCAAAAGAACTTATACGTCTCAAAGACGTAAGCATGACCTTTGACGACGGTGTCACGGTGCTCCATGACATCAACATCTACTTTAACGACAAGGAATTCCTCACTCTGCTTGGCCCTTCGGGGTGCGGCAAGACCACCATGCTCCGGATCATCGGCGGCTTCCAGACACCGAGCTCGGGCGACGTGATCTTTGACGGGGTGCGGATCAACGACGTGCCGCCCTACAGACGCCAGGTGAACACGGTGTTCCAGAAATACGCCCTGTTCCCCCACCTCAATGTGTACGAGAACGTGGCCTTCGGGCTTCGCATCCCGAGGGAGGGCACGGACTCCAACGGAAAAAAGGAGAAGGTCAAGCTCTCCCGGGAGGAGATCGACGCCCGGGTGCGGGAGATGCTTGAGGTGGTATCCCTCAAGGGCTTCGAGCACCGGTCCATCGCGTCTCTCTCCGGCGGCCAGCAGCAGCGGGTGGCCATCGCCCGGGCGCTGGTGAACAGGCCCAAGGTGCTTCTCCTGGACGAGCCTCTGGGGGCTCTGGATATGCGCCTGCGCAAGGATATGCAGCAGGAGCTGAAGCGAATACAGCAGCAGATGGGGATCACCTTCATCAACGTGACCCACGACCAGGAGGAGGCGCTTGCCATGTCCGACACGGTGGTGGTCATGAACGAGGGCGTCATCCAGCAGATCGGGACCCCGGAGGACATATATAACGAGCCGAAAAACGCCTTTGTGGCGGACTTCATCGGCGAGAGCAACATCGTGGACGGCATCATGCGGGAAGACCGCGTGGTGGAGATCTTCAACCGCCGCTTCGCCTGCCTGGACGGCGGCTTTGGAAAGGACGAGCCCGTGGACGTGGTCATCCGGCCCGAGGACGTGGACATCGTGTCCGAGGCCGAGGGACAGCTCAAGGGCGCGGTCACCTCCGTCACCTTCAAGGGCGTCCACTACGACACCATCGTGGACTTCTACGGCTTCAAGTGGCTCATTCAGACCACCGACTACTGCCCCGTGGGCTCCCACATCGGCATCAAGATCGACCCGGACGGGTTCCACGTGATGAAGAAGAGCAAATACTCCGGTATGTTCGGAGACTACTCCTCCTACTCCGAGGAGTACGACGAGATCAACGATCCCACCCTTCTGGAAGCGGAGGAGGAGGGAAACGACGATGAAGACTAAGCGCGCCTGGTTCGCCTTTCCCTACATGATCTGGATGGCGCTGTTCGTGGTGATCCCCATCGTCATCATGCTGGTCTACTCCCTGACCGTGGATACGGAGACCGCCGCCGGGACGGCGCTGGAGGCGTCCTTTGAAAACTACACCGGCATGGCCCTCTACATGAGCGTCTTCGGCCGTTCCTTCTGGCTGGCGCTGATCGCCACGATCATCTGCCTTCTCATCGGCTACCCGGTGGCGTACCTCATGAGCCGGGAGGGCCCCGGGTTCCAGCGGTTGGCTATGGCCCTCATTATGCTGCCCATGTGGATGAACTTCCTCCTGCGGACCTACTCCTGGATGGCGATTTTGGAGAACAACGGGCTTCTCAACCAGCTTTTCCAGAAGCTGGGCGTGATTGCCCTCTACAACAGGCTCACGGGCTCCAACATCGACCACTTCCAGATGATCCGCACCTCGGGGGCGGTGGTGCTGGGGATGGTGTACAACTATCTGCCCTTCATGATCCTGCCCATCTACACGGTGCTGACCAAACTGGACGTGCGGCTCATCGAGGCGGCCCAGGACCTGGGGGCCAACTCCGTCACGGTGTTCCGGCGGGTGATCCTACCCCTCTCGGTGTCCGGCATCGTCTCCGGGGTCACCATGGTGTTCGTACCGTCGGTGTCCACCTTCGCCATCTCGCGGCTTTTAGGCGGCGGGACGCAGATGATGCTGGGCGACCTCATCGAGAACCAGTTCCTGGGCGGGGCGTACAATCCCCACCTGGGCGCGGCCATCTCCATGGTGATGATGGTCATCGTCGTCATCTGTATGCTGGTGATGAACCACTTCGGCGACGGCGAGGGAGAGGCGGTGATGCTCTGATGAGGAAAAACCGCTTCGGGAGCAGATTTCTCATCGGGCTGTGCTTCCTTTTCCTGTATCTGCCCATCTTCCTGCTGATCATCTTTTCCTTCAACGCGGGCGACTCCAGCGCCGTGTGGCGGGGCTTCTCCCTGAAGTGGTACGGGGAGCTCTTCCAGAACCGGCTGGTGCTGGACTCCCTGGCCACTACCCTTCTGGTGTCCCTGCTGGCCACGGCCATCGCCACGGTGGCGGGCACCTTCGCCGCCATCGGCATCTACGCGCTGACGAAAAAGTGGCGCGACCCGGTGCTGGTGGTCAACGACATCCCCATGATGAACGCGGACATCGTCACCGGCGTGTCCTTGCTTTTGCTGTTCGTGGCCTTCTTCCGGGGCTGGGGGTCTGTCGCGGAGTGGCTCAACTCCTGGCAGAGCCTCATTGTGTTCCCCACGCGCCTGACGCTGGGCCTGGGGACGCTGCTCATCGCCCATGTGTCCTTCAACATCCCCTACGTGATACTGAACGTGTCCCCCCGTCTGCGGGCCATGGACTCGAATTTGGTGGAGGCGGCGCAGGATCTGGGGTGTACCTGGATGCAGGCGTTTTTCAAGGTGATCCTGCCCGAGATCAAGCCCGGCATCGTCTCCGGGGCGCTCATCGCCTTCACCATGTCGGTGGACGACTTCGTGATAAGCTACTTCACCGCCGGGTCCTCCACCCAGACCCTGTCCATGACCATCTACGGCATGACCAAGAAGCGGGTGACCCCGGTGGTCAACGCCGTGTCCACCATCATCTTCGTGGTGGTGCTGGCGGTGCTCATCATCAACAACGTCCGGGAGGCCCGCATCGAGCGCATGGGCGGCCGCCAGCCCCGGGAGAATAAGACGCTGGAGAACCTGCGGGCCGCCCTGTCCACTCCCAAGGGCAAGTGGGTCAAGCGGGGCGCTG
>CANQKZ010000114.1 GCA_947624585.1 uncultured Oscillospiraceae bacterium
GGGGGGGGGCGACAGTCGTCATGCTCCTTCCGGCAAGGACAGATACGAAGTGGTTTCACGAATACATCTACCGGAAAAGCGGCGTAGAAATACGTTTTGTCGCTGGACGGCTGAAGTTCGGAGACTCCAAAAACAGCGCCCCCTTCCCGTCCATGGTCTGCGTCTTTACCCCGCCTGCATAAACCCGGCGGCCTGAACGACCCACTATAAAAAGAGGTGATCCCAGACAATGCCATCAAGCCCCTCTCTTCCCAGCCGCCCTTCGCCCGGCCCCGCCCGGACGGCGCACGGGACGGAGACTGACCAAGACGCCGTCATCCGATTCATAGACCGCTTTCGCCCCGCGCGGGATGTCTTCCTGAACGGGATGTGTTATTGGTTTTCTTACATCCTCCAGGGCCGCTTCGGCGGCAAAACTCTCTATGAACAGGTGGACGGGCACTTTCTCCAGGAAATAGACGGCCGTCTTTACGACGCCTCCGGCGATGTAACGGAAAAATACCGCTCTTCCCGTTTCCTTATCCCGTGGTCTAATCTGGAGGCGTTCGATCAAAACCTCTATCAGATTTTGCTGAGAGACTGCGTCAGAAAAGAACCATACGACCGGTAAAACACTTAATACTAATATCTAATTAAAACAAGCCATTCGCGACGGTCTTTTTCGCGTCATGCGGCGTCAGCCGCCTTGGAAATACCAATGGGTATTCCCTGCGGCGTCTTCCTTGCCTGACGCGAAAAATCCTCGCCGCTCGGTGTCTTCTTTTAAATGGATATTAGTATAAGAGAAAGGAAGGACTGCTTTGGAAGTCAGCGCTTTTTGCAGCTTATGCGGCAAGGAACTGGATGATTGGGACGTCCACAACGATGTCCATATACATAAGCGGCTCGGTTACGGCAGCATCCACGACGGCGCCATGCTGGACCTCCGTCTCTGCTGTGACTGCCTCGACAGGCTCGTTTCCCTGTGCCGCGTAAGCCCCGTCCTGGACGGAGGTAATCGGCATGAATGAGAACGGCCTGCGCAATCCATGGATAACACTCACCGGAGATGTCATCTTCTCAAACCTTGGAACGATCAACGGACTCCGCTCTATCGGCATAGAAGAATACCCGGACGAGGAATATCAACCGTTGGGGCCCCTGCGGCTGGAAGACATTGCGGGAGACGCAGCCTACAACTGGACGTTCAAAGAGGACAACGGCATCTGGCGGTTATGCTTTGGTGACGCCGGCCATGAAGAGCCCAACGACCTCCCCGTCGGCGACACCCGCAAGATGGACGACTTCTTTAACAGTCTGGAGGTAACCGAATAATGGGCCGTGTCATCATCTCCCCGCGCACCCCCAAGGACCCTATCACCATGATCGGCGAGGAGGCCGGCGTCTGCTGGGGCGCCGACACGTCAAACCCGGAAAAGAACTATAAACGCGGCCTCGACTGCTTAGAAAGCGGCCACGGCCGTACCTTTGAGTTCCCGGACGTGTACATGGTCCTGGACGGCTGGTCCGCCCGTGTCATCCGGGAGTGGTACACCCACATCGGCGGCCTGCCCACACGCCTCCAGGCCAGCACACGCTACATCGACTACGAGCACGGCTTTGACTACGTGACGCCGCCCAGCATCCAGGGCAACGACGCGGCCCTTCACGTTTACCGGTGGATGATGGCCTGTATCCGGCGCGGCCTTCGCCGCCTGGACGCCATGGGCGTTCCCCGTGAGGATTCCGCCCTGGGCCTGCCTCTTGGAATGACCACCAAAATCGTCTGCAAGCACAACCTCCGCAACCTCATGGATATGTCCCATCAGCGCCTGTGCTCCCGCGCGTACCACGAGTACCGCGCCCTCTTTGAGGCGGTCCGTGACGCCCTTCGCTCCTACTCGGAGGAATGGGCGTTCATCGCGGACCGTTACTTCGTCCCCAAGTGCGCGTTTTTCGGCTTCTGCCCGGAAAAGCGCTCCTGCGGCAGAAAGCCGCGCAGAAAGGAGAATTTATGAAAATCATCTGCATCTCCGGCAAGGCCCGGCACGGCAAGGACACCGCCGCCGGGTATATCAGGGAGGCGCTGGAGGACCGGGAGGAAAAAGTCCTCACGGTCCACATGGCGGACCTTCTCAAGTATATCTGCAAAAGCTTCTTCGGCTGGAACGGCATGAAGGACGAGGCCGGCCGGACGCTTCTCCAGTATGTGGGCACGGACAAGATCCGCCGCGCCGACCCGGACTTCTTGGTCAACTTCGTCGCCTCTGTCCTGGGGATCTTTGACGGCGAATGGGATTGGGTGATCATCCCGGACTGCCGGTTTCCCAACGAGATCGAGGTCCTCAGAAAGGCAGGCTTCGACGTGACCACCGTCCGCGTCCGCCGTCCCGGCTTCCAGAGCGGCCTCACACCGGACCAGCTCTCCCACCCCTCCGAGACGGCGATGGACGGCTACGTCTTCGACCACGTCCTTATAAACGGCGGCTCCCTACAGGATTTAAAGCGCGACGTAATCTATCTCGTAGGTGAGCTCTATGCGTGAATCTCCCGTCCTGCTCTTCGACTGCGACGATGTCCTCCTGGACCTTCTGCCACACTGGCTTGCGTATCTCAAGAGCCTATACGGCGTCAGCCTCCGCCCGGAGGACATCACCGCCTGGGACATGACCCGGTTTTTCCCAAGCCTCACCCCGTCTCAAATCTATATGCCGCTGCGCCTGGAGGGATTTTGGAGGGATGTCCAACCCATCCCCGGCGCCGTGGAATACATGCGCCGTCTTCACGAGGGCGGTTACCCGTTCTACATTGTGACGGCCACCGATCTCCACAACGCCGGCGAAAAAGCGGACCGACTCACAGAGCTCTTTCCCTTTCTCGACAAGGACCGCATCATCGTCGCTCAGAAAAAGCAGATGATCCGCGGCGACCTCCTGGTGGACGACGCGCCCCACAACCTGGAGGGCGGCGACTACAATAGATTCCTGTTCACCCGCCCCCACAACCGGTCCTTCGACACGACCGGCACCGACATCCTCCGCGTCTCCAGTTGGGAGGACATATACGAAGCTATCACAGAAATCTACCCGAAAGGAGTGATTTAACATGAACGTCATCAAACGCGACGGCCGCGAGGTCCAGTTTGACCGGTCGAAGATCTACAACGCCGTCAAGGCGGCCTTTGACGAAGTGTCGGCGGTCTCCGTTATAGCGGGCGCCGATGAGGCGGAAAACCGCATTGCTGACCGCCTCGCCGCCCGTTACCGGGAGCGAGGCCACGCCATGAATGTAGAGGAGATCCAGGACGACGTGGAGTCCGAGCTCATGCGCGAGGGCTTCTTTGACGTGGCGAAGGCGTACATAAAGTACCGCTATGAGCACCAGCTTTTGCGGGACGCCAGTACCCTGGACGGCAAAATTTTGAGTCTTGTGGACGGGGTCAACGAGGTCGTTACCCAGGAAAATTCCAACAAGAACCCCGCTATTCTCTCCACCCAGCGCGACTATATCGCCGGCGAGCTCAGCCGCGACATCACCGACCGCCTTCTCCTCCCGGAGGATATCGCCAAGGCCCACGAGGAGGGCATCATCCACTTTCACGACGCCGACTACTACATCCAGCGGATGCACAACTGCTGCCTCATCAACCTCGAAGACATGCTCCAGAACGGCACCGTCATCAACGGCGTCCTGGTGGAAAAGCCCCACCGCTTTGCCACGGCCTGCACCATCACCACCCAGATCATGGCCCAGGTCGCCAGCTGTCAGTATGGCGGTCAGTCCGTGAGCCTTGCCCATCTGGCGCCCTTTGTAAACGAATCCCGGAAACGCATCCGCGAGCAGGTAGAGGAGGAAGTCGCCTTGACGCATTACGGCGACACGGAGGGCCCGAAGGCCGCGGACGCCCTTATCGACAAGATCACCGAACAGCGCGTCCTGGAGGAAATCAAAAACGGCGTCCAGACCATCCAGTACCAAATCAACACACTGATGACCACCAACGGCCAGGCCCCCTTCGTCACCGTCTTCATGTACCTCAATGAGGTGGATGACCCGCAGACCAAGCACGACTTGGCGCTCATCATCGAGGAGGTCGTCCGCCAGCGCATGGAGGGCGTCAAAAACGAGAAGGGCGTTTGGATCACCCCCGCCTTTCCCAAGCTCATCTACGTGCTGGAGGAGGACAACATCACCGAAGGCAGCCCCTACTGGTACCTCACCGTCCTCTGCGCCAAGTGTACCGCCAAACGCATGGTCCCGGACTACATCAGCGAGAAGATGATGCTGGAGAACAAAATCGACGCCGACGGCAACGGCCACTGCTACACCTGCATGGGCTGCCGCTCCTTCCTGACCCCCTACATTGACCCGGAAACCCATAAGCCCAAATACTACGGCCGCTTCAATCAGGGCGTCGTCACCATCAATCTCCCAGACGTTGGCCTCTCCGCCCACGGGGATTTTGACCTCTTCTGGAAAATCTTTGACGAGCGCCTGGAGCTTTGCCACCGGGCTTTGCGCCTTCGGCATGACCGCCTTGTGGGAACGCTCTCCGACGCCAGCCCCATCCACTGGCAGCACGGTGCCCTGGCCCGCCTCCAAAAGGGCGAGACCATCGACAAGCTTCTCTACGGCGGCTATTCCACCATAAGCCTCGGCTACGCCGGCCTCTATGAGTGCGTCAAGGCCATGACCGGCAAGAGCCACACCGACCCGGAGGCCAAGGAGTTTGCCCTGGACATCATGCGCCATATGAACGACAAGTGCAAGGCGTGGAAAGCGGCGGAAAATATGGATTACAGCCTCTACGGCACGCCCATTGAATCCACCACCTACAAGTTCGCCAAAGCTCTCCAAAAGCGATTCGGCGTCATCGAGGGCATCACCGACAAGAACTACATCACCAACTCCTATCACGTCCACGTGACGGAGCCCATCAACGCCTTTGATAAGCTCAAGTTCGAGGCAGAGTTCCAGCTCCTCTCCCCCGGCGGCGCCATCAGCTACGTGGAGGTGGTGAACCTGAGCCAGAACATCGAGGCCGTTCTCCAAGTCATGCGCTACATCTACAACCACATTATGTACGCCGAGCTCAACACCAAGTCCGACTACTGCCAGGTCTGCGGCTGGGACCGTGAGATCGAGATCCGCGAGGATAAAAACGGCAAGCTCGTGTGGACATGCCCCAACTGCGGCAACACCGACAAGAGCAAGATGAACATCGCCCGCCGCACCTGCGGCTACATCGGCACCAACGACTGGAACCAGGGCCGCACCCAGGAGATCAAGGAGCGCTACGTCCACCTGGGCGGCGATTGATCCGCACAACCTTTTTCGCCCCCCTCCTCGTAGGAGGGGCAGGGGGGGGCAGCGAGCGTCGGATGATAGGGCGGTCCCGATGAATGCGCCCGCCAAAGCCCCTCCCTCCGGGAGGGGTGTCCGAGGGTCGCAATGGGCAGGGTGGGGACGTCTATCTAGGCGCTTAAAAACTCGCACCCACCCCCTGCCCCTCCCAAAGGGAGGGCGGATTCAAGAGGATTTAATGTCACAAATTACATAAGGAGGTCCCATGTTCTACGCAGGCCAATTTGAAAAAGTCTCCCTCCCCCAATTCGCCGAGGCCGTCAAGAAGACCTACGGCGATAAGTACACCGACTACCAGATCGGCGAGGCCTGGGAAAATTTGAAGCTCCCCCGCCGCGCCACCTTCGGTTCCGGCGGTTACGATTTCTTCGCCCCCTTCCCCATCTCCCTGAACCCCGGCGAGGGCATCAAGATCCCCACGGGCGTCCGCGCCAAGATCGACCCCGGCTGGTGGCTCGGCTGCTTCCCACGCAGCGGCCTTGGCTTCAAGTACCGCTTCCAGCTGGACAACACCGTAGGCGTCATCGACGAGGACTACTATTCCTCCGACAACGAGGGCCACATCTTCGCCAAATGCACCTACGCCGGCCCCGGCCCCTACGTAGGGCAGGACAACGTCCTCCACATCGCCCAGGGCGCCGCCTTCATGCAGGCCATCTTCATCCCCTACGGCCTCACTTACGACGATAACGCCACCGCCGTCCGCAACGGCGGCTTCGGCAGCACCGACAAGGGGGCTTGACCATGGACGGCGTCACGATTCTCGCGGAGCACACAGTCTCCAATTTTTCCGTTGGTGCCGTGGCTATTGCGGCTGCATTCACAATTTTTGGCGCCCTACTTCTATGGACCGCGCATATAGACGACGGCTTCATTTCCTGGTTTTTTGGTGTCGCGCTTGTCATCGATGCGTTTTTTTTCTGGATCATTGTATGTTGTAGCGCGACTACCTCCTACACAGAGTACACCGTCACTATTGACGACTCCGCCAGTTACAATGAGTTCACCAAAACCTACGAGGTCGTCTCTGAGGAGGACGGCATCTATCGCGTCAAATTGAAGGAGGCCGACCAATGACCGCTTACCCCTCCATAGAATCCTTCTTCGCCGCCCATGAGGGCCAATTTTTCAGCTTCTGGCACTACAGGCACATGTTCACTCCCTATGAGCAGGAGCAGAAGTTCTCCGATGAGTCCGTCTTCGATGGCACGACCGCCATTGTCGGCAAGGTCGCGGAAGTCATTTGCCTGCCTGACGGCGATGTCCTCCTCGGCATCAAAGACGAATTCGATGATTCCGTCTACTACAAGCTCAGCGAGCTCTATATTGAGCGGATCCCATACGACGATGAGCCAAATGGATGCGGGGACCATACAGAACGGGAGGGCACAGCATGATCGTCATCAATCTCTACGGCGCCCCCGGCGCCGGGAAGTCCACCGGCGCGGCCTATGTCTTTTCCCAGCTGAAGATGCGCGGCGTCAACGCCGAGCTCGTCACGGAATTTGCCAAGGATAAGGTCTGGGAGGGCAGCAAGGCGGTTTTTGAGAACCAGGCGTACATCTTCGGCGAGCAGTATTTCCGCATCAGCCGCGTAAAGGACAAGGTAGACGTGGTCGTCACCGACTCCCCCATCATGCTTTCCTGCTTCTACGGCGAAAACGACCCCGTCCTCGGAGACGAGTTTAACTCGCTCGTCAAGAAAGTCTCCAACTCGTTCATCTCACTGAACGCCTTCATTGACCGGGTAAAGCCGTATAATCCCGTGGGCCGTTTACATACCGAGGAGCAGAGCGACGAGATTTCCCGGAAGCTCCAGGACCTCCTGTCCTCCTTCGGTGTACGGCTTCGCCACTACCCCGGAAATCTCAAAGGCTACGATAAGCTGGTGGAGGATATCATGGACATGATGGCCTGCACCGTCGCCGGTAGCCAGGAAAAGGAGCGCAAATCATGAACCACACCGTCCCCGTCAACGCCGACTTCGGCACCATGCTTAATTGCGCCGTCCGCTACGCCATCGGCCGCCGGAGCTACATGCCCGGCCTTGTGATCGACTACATCACCCCGCTCCTTCCGCTCCTGGACAGCAGAACGCTCTCCGTTTTCGATCGTGACATCGCGGAGCATGAGGCGGCGGGCGACCTTGGCGACCCTATCATTGACGCGCCCGGCTGGAAAAATTTCCGTGCCGCCGTCCAACACGAGATTGCTTCCCGCAAACAATGTGTATGAAACCATTCTTTCATAGACGAACAAAAGGAGTAAAAAAATGAAAGGTCTTTTTCTCCGCCGTGGGTGCGGCAAAACGACATTGCTGTTGTACCTCTCAAAGTTTACAAAAATGCCCATCGTCGTGTCCTCCAACGCAAGGGCAAAATGCCTCCAGGAGAAGGCGAGTAGTATGCACATCAGCATCCCCGCGCCCATTGTGTTTGGCGCAAGTACCGCAGGCCTTCGCCTCGACGGAGTTCTGGTGGATGACGCCGAGCATTTTCTCCAGGACATTATAGCGAAAGCCTATCATGTGCCGGTCATAGCCTACACGATGACATACGACGAGGACTCCAACATCTACAACCCCATGACCCCTATCCACAGCGCGGCCGTCAAGGGGTGAACGGCCATGCAAACCTATTCCCTTATTTTCGACGGCGACCACGGCAACACCCGTGAGATCGCTAAAATCAACGCCCTGACCGACGACGGCCGATCAAAGCCGGAAAGCGGCATCCTTGACGAGGCCAGGACCGTCATCGCCTCCTTCTGCGCCGAGCGCAATTTTAAAATCTATTACACCCGCATATGGACTAAGGACGGCGCCACCGTCTTCGATGTGGGCAGCCACACTGAGTTTTTCCGTCTCCAACCTCCCATAAACATGGACAACTTATGGGACGAGGTATCGAGAGATGAGGAGGAGTAACATGAAGAAGCTCATCGCGCTTTTCCTTGCCCTCACCCTTTGCGCGGCTTTAACCGGCTGCGGAGGAATATCGGAGGGCTCCAAAAACTACACAAAGCATACCGGCCTTGTCGCGATAGACGGCCACGACAACCTGTACTACGACCCTATGACGAAGGTCGTTTATATTATTTTCAACGAGATGACAGGCTCAGGCAACCGAGGCTACGGCTACATGTCTCCCTACTACGCCGACAACGGCCTCCCCTATCTCTACGACCCGTCCACCCGCGCACTAATCAAAATTACGGACAAAACATGACTTTTACGAGAACAGCCAACATATAATGACATAGCGGCAAGCAACATGGGGGTTGATATCATCAGGGTTATTACGCATTACCCACAAAGTGACAAGGCCAAACAAGCGCTCAAAGAAAAAGTCGCCGCCGTCCATGCGGATACTGTCACTAAATATGTCAGCAGCTTAAACATTTCATCGCTCGAAAAGGAGCGCCTTGTAAAAAAAATTCTGGATACATATGAACCAAGCTAAAAAAAATAGGCGGTAGAGTAATCTACCGCCTATTTTTTTTACCACTTTTTGACTAACCTCTCCCAAGACTTCTTCGACATAAAAATGCGGTCCCGCTCCCATTCCTTCAACGTACCAACGGGCACGTCAAGCATTTTCGCAAACTCCGTCTGCGTCATTTTTCTCATCTTCCTATGCTCTCTGATTTGTTTTCCCTGCCCACGATAAAGGAACGAGTTATACTCATCCAGAAGGTCGGCAACATCCACTCCAAAAAGCCCGGCGATTTTTTGGATGATTTCGATTGGGTAATAGTCGCGGCCTATTTCCTCATAGCTCGCATATGTCGACCGATAGATCCCGGCATACTCTGCGACCTCCTTCTGCATCAGCCCCAGACTATGCCTGCACCATTTCAACTTATCAGCTGTGCTTTTGATTTTCTCAAACTCCGGATTCTCCGCCAAGAACCTCCCCGCCTCCAGCGCCTTTCTGGACTGTACCACCTTAAACCCATGCACATACATCGGCGCATACACCGTCTTCCCGTCTTCCTTTCTCACCATCAAATACATCCCCTCCCCCACCTTCGCGCACACCTTCCACCCATCCTCAGAAGCCGCTATGTGTGTATAGCGTTCTCGATACACCGGCTGGCATAAGTTGCCAGCCGCACCCCCTTGTCGGGCTTGTAGGTGGAGATGCCCTTGATGAGCCCGATGGTGCC
>CANQKZ010000115.1 GCA_947624585.1 uncultured Oscillospiraceae bacterium
GATAGTCTTGTCTACCATCAGGGACATAATGAAACTCACCAAGATGCCGTACAAAAATCCGTCGATGTCCCGGAGTAGTAAGCTCTCCGAGGCGATGACAGCCGTGTCGAAGATGAGGTTGATACGTCCCAAGGGCAGATGGGGCCAGCGGTGCTTGATGGATACGGTGATGAAGTCCATGCCGCCTGTGGAGGAATTGGCGGTGTAGATGAGCGCCAGCCCCAGCCCTGTCAGCACCCCGGTGGCCAGCGCCGCCAGGAGCCTGTCCCCGGCGTACACGGGCAGGAGGGGCGCTAAGTAGTCCAGCATCAGCGAGGACATGATCGTACACCTGACCGACCGTAGGAAGAAGCCCTTGCCCAACACTCGGAAGCACAACGCAGCCACCGGCACGTTCAACAGGATAATGGCCCAGCCGATGGGGATGTGGGTGAGCCGGTTCACAATGAACGCCACCCCGGAAAACCCCGCCAATGGCAACCCCGCCGCGATAGCAAAGTTGACCATTCCCACGGCGTACAAGAGGCTTCCGAAAAACTCCCGCAAAAATCCGTTGATCCATTTCATAATCATCCGACCTTTCTACTCTACACCAAAAAAGAGCCCTTGCGAAGACGGTTATCATCGCAAAAGCTCTTTTCGGATATATGCTGTTAAAATCATTATATCACCTTTTGGCGAATTGTAAAGTCAGGTTTTATGGAGAAGGCGCTCCTTGTTTATATGTTTATATATTTTATATATAATAAGGTTATCTCCGACGTGAGCATCCTCCCCACCATGACCGCAGGCCGACAGCACAACGGAAATGCCGTATGAGTGGAAATAACACGTTTCTTACGGTCGGAGACACATTCGGTATGACGGGGGATTGGATTTGGCAAGCTGGGCATTTGTATATACAAATGCGAAAAGCGGGAGGTTTCCGGCCTGCCGAAAACCTCCCGCTCAGCTTGTTGGTGGCATCGCCCCCAAGCCCCTTTTATCGCGGATTTCATCCGCGGCTGCGCACCGTTCCGGCGCTATTATCCCTCACGCTCCCGCGCTCGGATTTTTGCCTTGTCCTGTTGGTCAAGGCCCAGGATATGCTCCACATTGGCCTTGTGGACCAGCAGATCCCGCATCTCCTTCTTGGCGGCGGCGTACTCGGCGTAAGCCTCCTTTTTCCGGGAGAGCAGCTCCGCATACTCGGCGTTCAGGCTTTTGACGGTCGGGAGCTTTTTCAGGCCCGCCTCGTCAAAGGCTTTCTTCGCCGCCTTGTGAATAATGATGTCGGCTTCATGCTCGGCAAGATATTTTTTGGAATACCCCGCTTTGCGATACCCGACGTACACGTCGCGGGTCTTAATGTAGTTGATGATTTGCGTCCTCAGAGCGGCGATCTCGGTCATTCGCTTTTCGGCGGTCTTTATATTCCCGGACAGCTCATTGACGCGGGCCGTCACTGCCTCAGCTTTCTTTGCCAGCTCGTCAAAGTCCGCGAAATCGTGCTGCTGGACATAGAGGACGGATTGCGCCATCTGCTTCAGGAGACGGACGGAATCCCAGGGGGTCCCTTTTCCGTTCAGCTTTTCTTCGATCTGCGTAATGAGCCGTGCCTGCCGCGGCTGGGTAAAGCGGCGGTTCTTTCTCGGAGTGTGGGTCCTGGCCCCGGAGATAACAGCCCGCAGGTCCGCTTCCGTATACCCCTCGCCCAAAGAGTTCAGCCGTATATTTTTCTGACCGGCCTTCATCAGCGTTATATTTTTGCCGCGCTTGACCTCATAGCCGGAATCGGCCATCAGATCAAAGAGCGCGTCCATGCTGTGAGGCTTTTTCGCCAGAGCTTCATCTATGAGTACACGCAGGTCCTCGCGGTGGGAGGGCTTCGCCTTGCGGCCTTGCCACTTGTTGTAGCTCACGCCGTGGCGCTTGGGATTCTCCACGACGGACAGCCGGTGTTCAACGCAGATGAGGTCGCTCAGATCCCGAACAGCCCGTCCGCTGTGGCGGAAGTCCCGGAATTTCCCGGAGCAGTCCAGCCTTGTGGATTTCCAGTACACATGATTGTGGATGTGTTTTCGATCCACATGGGTGCAGACGATACACTTGGGAGACTTTTGGGAGGCGGGGGATTATTGGGCAGTTACATTGTACACCCCTGAGAGGCCAATGTGTTGGCTTTCAGGGGTGTTTTTTGGGGTGGGTAAGTTGACGCTTACGTAGAAAACGGCCCCCCGGCGACGGAGGGTCGCCGAAGGGCCGGGATACGGTCGTTTTCGAGCTTATTTATTTCTCCAGCGCCAGGAATCCGGCGGTGATGACCGCCTGCTCAGCGCGGGTGGTGGTACCGGCGGGGTTCAGGGTCGGGTCGGTCTTGTCCGTGCCCTGGATGATGCCGGTGCGGACGGCCCAGGTCCAGGCGTCCACGGAGGCGTCGGCGATGTCGGCGATGTCGGCAAAGCCCGTCAGGGTATAATCTCCGTTGTCCACCTTGTACCCGGCGTCTTTGGCGTAGAGGTACATGGCGGTGACCATGGCATCCCGGGAGATGGCTCCGTCGGGATCGAATTTACCGTCTGTGCCGGTGAGGTAGCCATTCTCCTGAGTCCAGTCGGCGGCGTCGGCATACCAGGAGCCCCCCTTCACGTCGGTAAAGGCGGCGGACTTCTCCGCCTTGGGCTTGTCGGCCACGCGGTGGAGGATGGCGGCCACCATGCCCCGGGAGGTGGTCATGTCGGGGGCGAACACGCTGTCGGAGACACCCACCATGATGTTCTTCTCCTTCAACGCCTCCACGGCCTCATAGTACCAGCTGCCGATGACGGTGTCGCGGTAGTTCTGCTCCTGCTCGCCGGGGAGATCGGCGCCGACGCCCTCGGGGGCCTTGTCGGTGAGTTCCAGGAAGCCCGCCATGGAGATGGAGCCGTCGGCGTTGCGGGTGATGCCGGAGGCGACGGCCTTGTCAACGTCCAGGCTCTTGAACCAGGAGGCATCCACGGCAACGCCGGAAATGTGGCCCTGGAAGCAGTTGGTGTCGTTCAGGTACTCCTCGACGACCTGAGCGCCCTGGGCCTTGATGCTGTCGTCCTTGCCGCCGATGAAGGAGACAAAGCCGTGGACCGCGAAGGCGGTGTCCAGGGAGGCGATGTTGGTGTAGAGGGCCAGGTTGCCGGTGCCGTTGCCGACACCCGTGCAGTTCTCGACCTTCACATTGGGGTTGGAGTTGCAGGTAAAGCCGTTGGCCTTGTTGGCGAAGGCGATGGAGTTGACGATCCTGTGGTCGACGGGGTAGTTTCCGCCGCCCAGCTTGAAGCCGTTGCCGTTTCCGGCGTCGACCTCCTTGCCGTCCACGATGTCAATGCCGTTTTTGAAGGCGATGGAGTCCTCAATGGTGACCGCTCCGATGACGGAGCCGCGCGCGAACAGATCCCAGCCGTCGTCGGCGTTGTAGGCGGCGATGCAGCCGCGAAAAACGTTGCCTTCGCCCACGGTGAGCTTGGCCTCAAAGCCGTCGGCGTCCTCATAGCCCGCGTCGGCGTTGAGCCAGGAGGAGCAGTTGAGGATCAGATTATAGCTGGGCCAGTCGGGGATGGATTCGCCGAAGTTGATGCGGCTGATGGAGAGACCGGTACTCAGGTTGTCATAGGTGTTGACGCGCTCCACCACGTTGTGATTGCCGCCCACATGGACGCCCTTGGCGGTGGAACGGGTGGAATCGAAGCCGTAGAGGTTCCACCAATCGCCGTTGACGCGAAGACCGTTGCCCTTCTCGCCCCAGTCGAGGACGGGGCGGGTACCGGCGTTCTCCTCCGCCCTCAGGGTGATGGGGGCCTCCTCGGTGCCGTTGATGCCACGGGCCACTGTGACGCCGGAGGTGTAGTTGTAGGTGCCCTCCAGAAGGATGATGGTGGCGCCGGGGGCCGGGCACTTGACAGCGGCGGCCAGGGTGGTGGGATCCTCGCGGGTGCCCTTGGCGTCGTCCTTGCCGTTGGGTCCCACGTAGATGACCTCACGCCCGTCCACGCCGTAGGTGACGGTGTGCGCCTCGGTGGTCACGGGGTCGGCGGAGGCGATGTCCTCGCTGGCCTTGGGAGTCAGGGTGGCGATGTAGGTGTTGGCGCCCTCGGCGAGCGTCACGGCAACGGTCTTGCGCTCACCGGCCTTGATGGGACCGCTGGCCACGAACCCGCCGTTCTTCCTGACGGTGTAGGAGCCGTCCACGTTGGCGTCCAGCCACAGCTCATAGGAGGCGTCGTTGCTGTCGGTGGGATCCATGAACTTGATGGAGGGGACGGTCTTCGCCTCCTCGGTCCCGCCGGGGACTTCGGAACCGGATGCCTCGGTGACGGTGAGGGAGATGTCGCTGTAGGTCACATCCATGTTGCGGGCGGCGAAGAAGCCCACGTAGATGTCGTCGTTGACGCTGTTGAGTACACCCTCATACTTGCAGGTGCGGCTCACGCCCTTGTGGTCGGTGTAGGTGACGAAATAGCCGTCGTCATTTTTCTCCAGCTTCATCTTGAAGGAGGTGAGGGCCGGGTCGATGGTTTTGCCGCGCTCGTCCACCTTCTCCTGGTTGGTGCAGTTGCCTACCAGATTCTGTATGTCATCCTCCACGCCGCTGAGGTTGTCCAGGAAGTGGGCGGCGAAGGAGTCGGGCTTTGTTTCGGAGAACTCACTGACGCCGGTGCGGGCCAGGGCGCCCACGCCCAAGCGCATCTTGGACACCTCGCTGAGGCCCGTGACACCCAGCATGAAGGAGTTGGACCACACGGGGGCGGTGCTGCCGTTGACGCCCACCTGGTCCATGACGAGGAGGCCGAAGCCCTCCTGGCCGTTGGAGTAGGTCCAGCTGTTCACATTGGCGGTGGCGGTGAGCACGAAGTTCTGGGTGCTGCCGTTAAGGGCCGTGTAGTAGAAGGCCAGACCGTCCTCCGCCGAGGGCTGGACCTTGCCCTTGCCGTTCAGGGAGAAGACGCGGACGCTGCCGTCCTCCTTGATCTCAAAGCCGTTGTCCTTCGTGTTGGTGCTGGTGCCGAAGGCGGAGAAGACCCAGGCCACGTCGGCCTTGTCGGAGACGGTGACCTTCACGGCCTCACACTCCTTGCCGGTCTCATCGCCGCGCAGGGCGGCCACGGTGACTTCCACCTCAGCGCCCAGGGTCAGACCCTCCACGGCGGTTTTCGTGGCGTTGAGGCCCTCGGTGGTGACGGACTTGTCCCCCGCCTTGACAATGTAGCCCGTGGCCTCCTTGACGGAGTTCCACTCCACGGTGACGCCGCCCTTGCCGTCGCTTACGGCGTACTTCATGACGGGCACACCCAGGGGATAGGTGAAGTCGAAGCTCACGGTCTTGTCGCCCTTGTGGATCTCGGCCTCGTCGGCACGGAGGGCGGCGACCTCAAAGGTGTAGGTCCCCGTGACATCGGGGGTGAAGGTGAGGACGTGCTCGCTCTTCTCGGCGAGAGACGAGAGGGTCTTTACCTCCCAGCCGTTGGCGTCCCGCATGGTGACACGGATCTCGTCGGCGGCGTCATAGCCCACCTCGCCGGTGACAGTGACGGTCACATTACCGGGTTCCGTGGCATCCGCCTCCACGCTCTTGACGGCGGGGGCGGCCGCGTCGGCCCAGTCCGCCCGGGGGGCCTTAGTCCCCACGGTCTCGGTGACTTCGATCTTGAAAATGTAGTTGCTCCCGGTGTCGCCGCCCAGGAACCAGGTCCCGGCCTCGGCAAGCTCAAGGGTGGAGAGATACGGGTCGTTTTTTACGCTGGGATCGGATGTCTTGTCGGCCTCCTCACCGGCGCTGTTCAGAAGGACCATCTGGCGGTCCCCGCCGCTGGCCCACCAGACCTTGACGGTGGCGGGGCCGGAGGTGGTGAACTTGACGGCGTTCTTATCCGTACCGGCCTTGCCGCCGAAGTTGATGCGCTGGCCGGAGGTATAGCCGTCGTCCCAGGTCTTGTTGCTGCCATCCACCTTGGACTTGGCGGACCAGAGGATCGTAAAGTAATCCTCCACAGTCTCGCTCTCGCCGTCGGCCTTGTCGCCCTGGGCGAAAGCGGTGAGCTTGTTGGCCTCCAGGGTGCTGACCTTCTCGGAGGCGGGCTCCTCGGTGACCTCGATCTTGAAGAGGTAATTGTTGTTAGTCGCGCCGCCCAGGAAGTATGTACCGGCCTCATCAAGCTCCAGGGTGGAGAGATACGCCTTGTTCTTCTCGTATGTGCCGGAGGTGCTGACGACCGCCTCTCCGGCGGCGTTCAGGATGGCGTACTCCCGGTTGTCATCGCCGCCCTGGGCCCACCAAATCTTGACAGTGGCGGGGTTGGAGGTGGTGAACTTGACGGCGTTCTTCTCAGTGGACGCCTTGCCGCCGAAGTTGACGCGCTGGTCGGAGGCGTAGCCGTCGTCCCAGGTCTTGGAGCTTGCGTCCACCTTGGATTTGGCGGAGTAAATGACGGTGAAATAGTCGCCCACTGTCTCGGTGTCGCCGTCGGCCTTGGCCCCCGCGTCAAAGGCGGTGAGGGCGCTGGCCTCCAGTACATGGGTGTTGTCCTCGGAAATGGGCATGATGCCCTCCTCCGCCGCCATGACAGGTAAGGTCACGCACCCCATGACCATCACCAGGGAGAGTACGACGGCCCAGAGACGCCGCGTGCTCCTCTTATTTCGGGTGAGCTTCATCTGTAGAGTCCTCCTTATGTATCATATTGTTTTCAGAATGACATATCCCGCCATTCTCTCCTCTATTATGTACTGTCTGCACAAAAAAATCAATAGGAAACGCAAATTTTTTTACAGTACGCCCCAACCCCGCCGCAAATTGACACTTGCGGAAATGTTGTGAAAATGGTATGATATCTTTTAATATCTGCTCGATCGGAGGCTAATCATGCGGGAAGTGCTTATTGACGCGGTGCTGGACACCTTGAAGCTCCTGCCGTTTTTGTTCATAACGTACCTTATACTGGAATTCATCGAGGAGAAGGCGGAGAAGGGATCCCTGAAGCTGGTTCGCCAGTCCGGGGTGCTGGGGCCGGTGATAGGCGCGGCGCTGGGGCTCATCCCCCAGTGCGGTTTCTCGGCGTCGGCCTCCAACCTCTTCGCCCAGAAGCTCATTTCCGCCGGGACGCTGGTGGCGGTGTTCCTGTCCACGTCGGACGAGATGCTGCCCATCCTCATCTCCTCCGCCGCATTGCCGGGGACGATCTTAAAGATCCTGGCGGTCAAGGCTCTGGCGGGCCTGACGGCGGGCCTGCTGGCGGACCGGCTCTTCCGTCTGTGCCGCCACGAGGGGGAGCGGGTCGACCTCCACGAGCTGTGCGAGGAGGAGAACTGTGGCTGCGAGGAGCACGGCGTCCTGCTGTCGGCTCTCATCCACACCCTCCAGATCGCGGCTTTCGTGCTGGGCATCAACGCTGCCCTGGGCGTCGCGCTCCGGTTTGTGGGGGAGGACGCCCTGTCGGGTCTCATCTTGAACCGCCCCTTCATCGGCCCCATGATCGCGGGCCTCGTCGGCCTCATCCCCAACTGCGCGGCCTCCATCCTCATCACCCAGCTCTACCTCTCCGGCGCCATGACCGCCGGGAGCATGATGGCGGGCCTCCTGTCCGCCTCCGGCGTGGGGATCCTGGTGCTCTTCCGCGTCAACCGCCGCGCGATGCGGGACAACATAAAGATCCTGGCGTACGTCCTCGCCTCCTCGATCCTTCTCGGCGTCGCGCTGGACCTTGCCGGGGTCGCCTTCTGATCTCAAACAGCATACCATCAAGCCCGCGGCGAACAAAGTTTTTGTCAATACCGCCCCTCAAATCGGCTCCCGTTTTCCACACGCCGCAGCGCTCATGCATAATCCCGACGTTTTTATTCAAACTGACCTTGGGTGATACCATGGACTATTTTCGCGGGTGGTACTTCAAATGCCAAAACGGCGCGCGGACCCTGGCGGTGATCCCCGCCGCGCACAGGGCCGGGGGAGGCGGGGCTTCGTCGGTTCAGGTCATAACCGACAGCGGAGCGTGGAGCTTCGATTTCCCCTATAATGAATACCGGGAATATAAAAGGGGCTTCGGCGTAAGCGTGGGCGGGAACGTCTTTGACGCGGACGGAATGAGGCTGCGTCTCAAAAGCGGATCCCGCGCCGTGAAAGGTTGTGTGCGCTTCGGGCCCCTCACGCCGATCCGCTATGACATCATGGGACCGTTCAAGGCAGTCCCCTTCATGGAGTGCCGCCACAGCGTCGTCAGCATGGGCCACTCCGTCACCGGCGAGGTAAACGTAAACGGAGATATTTTCCGCTTTGACAACGGGTCCGGCTACATCGAGGGCGACCGGGGCCGATCCTTTCCCAGGGAATATATCTGGACCCAGTGCCATTTTGACGGTGGCTCACTGATGCTGAGCGCCGCCCGCATTCCCATGCTCGGGCTGGACTTTACAGGTGTTATCGGCGCGATCCTGTGGCGCGGCCGGGAGTACAGGCTCGCCACCTATCTCGGCGCGCGAGCCGTGAAGATCGCCGGTCAGGAAATAACCGTCAGACAGGGCGGTACGCTGTTCACCGCGCGGCTCATAGAGAAAAAACCTCATCCGCTGAGCGCCCCGGTGAACGGCAAAATGTCAAGGACCGTCCACGAGAGCGCGTCCTGCGTCGCTCGCTATCGGTTTGAGACAGCCGGAAAAGCGGTTTTTGACTTTTCCACCGACCGCGCCTCCTTCGAGTATGAATACACCTCGTAACCCACACGGATCGATCCCCGTGTACGAACTTCACCGTTTTCCGGCACGGCTCGAAGAAAGGCTGCGAATGTCTAATACTAATATCCAATCAAAATGAGACATTCGCGGCGGTCTTTTTCACGTCCGGCTTCGTCACGCGGCTTGGAAATACACAAAGTATTCCCTGCGCCGCCTTCCTCGCCTGACGCGAAAGATCCTCGCCGCTCGGTGTCTCCTTTCAATCGGATATTAGTATAATTTAAGCGTGACGAATGGGAAAAATTTTTCAGTAAGAAACGCGAGGGCTCTTGTAAAATAATGAGTAGTTTGTTGTGGCTAAATTTTCAACAAGATTACGGGCGCAAACTAACCGATATATATAAAATATGCTGCGAATTTAGAACAAAATTGATGCGTAATAAAATGTTCTGCAAACTACCAAGCCGCCCATGTCTCATATCTTCTTATAGGTTCTTGCCGGTTTTCTCGGATTTGGTGTCAATTTTGGCGTCAGGGTTTGAAGCGGTTAGCTTCTTTATTGTCTCGCGAACATTATCGGAATCGACGTGTGTATAGATGTCCAAAGTCATGCTTGCGCTGCTGTGGCCCATCAGGTATTGGACACTTTTTATGTTGGCATCACTGTTGATAAGATTGCCACAAAATGTGTGGCGAAGGATATGAGGTGTAACTCGAGAGAAAAAATCGGGATATGCCTTATGGTAAGCTGCCATGATTCTTTTGAATTGGTTGTCTATATCTGACGCTTGATAAGGGTTATGCCTGGTGGTA
>CANQKZ010000116.1 GCA_947624585.1 uncultured Oscillospiraceae bacterium
CCGCCCAGGATGGGGAGGAGATCGTGGACCTCTATGGGGGGATCGAGTACGGGAGGTTCTCCCGCTGGTGAGAAAAATGGAGCCGGGACGGGTGTCCGGCTCTCTTTTCGTGTGCAAATCCGTGTGCAAAACAGCCCGTGTGCAACTCCGTGTGTAAATAAACTTTACGTCACTTTCATTCGCCGACAGTCTTCGGTGAACTCGGAAAGCCCTTGCAAGCAAAGAAGAATCCCGAAACCGTTGGGTTTCGGGATTACTTCATATTGGCAGGGGTTGAAGGGATCGAACTCCCTGACAGACGGCGTTTTCGGACTTTGGCTTTGAGGATGTCCGGCTCCGCGCCCTCCACGTCCAGGTCGGTCCTGAACCACTTCACCATACACGCGTAGCAGCGCACCTTATCCTTGCAGTACACGTTGTAATCGAACATCTTTCCCCGCAGATTGAAAAGCCTCCTGTGCTCCGCCGCGTTGAACATCCGGCCGCGTTCCTCGCAGACGTCGAAGGTGGTCCTGTCTCTACGCTCCCTGAAATACCGCACCGCGCAGTCGCCGCAGATGTGCCGCTTTTGGAACGATTGATACAGCCCCTTCGGAAAAAACTGCGAAAAATCCAAAGCCGCGCACCTCTCGGAGTAGTAGTCGCCGCATATTTTACATTTGACCATAGTAAGCCGCCCTCAACAGACGCGCGGGGTCAAGTCCAGAGGCCGCAGTCGCCGACACAGCCGCAGCCCGAGTATCCGCTCAGCTCGATTCTAAGGATCAACACACCTGTGATATCTACGTTGAAATTGATGGGAAGAACACCGCCCTGCATATCTGCGGTGTACAGCGGTTCACCGTCTCCGTAAATTGCCAACGTCGTTACGTTCTTATCGCTCCGATTATTGAACGGTTGATAAAATACGCCGGAAAGGGAGGTATATTGCCCGTTCAAAAGATAGGATTGATAGCAACTGGAATACTTGCTCTTTCTGTTGAACGAAATGCTGTATGTTTCACCGGTGTTGTCCTTGCCCGAACTGGAAAATACAAATTCTCCGTTATTTGTCTTATCGTAATACTCCAACTCCGACAGCATCACCGCCGGTTTCGTCCCTGTATGCTTCCCAAGATACACGCTCCAGTTCGCCCCGTCCCACTGTACCGGGATATCCAGTGCGTTGCTGATGGCGCGGACGGGCAGGTATGTGGTGCCGTTGTAGGAGAACACGTCCACCGTGTTTCCGCCGGCGTCCTTGGGGATGATCTGCATATCGTTCAGGAAAACCTTGATGCCGGGATAGATGGTGATGTTCTTCCCGTCCACGGCCATAGCGGGGGAGACGAGGGCGCACAGGAGAAGGGCCGCGAGGAATCCCGCGAGGAAGCTTGTCTTTCCGGTTTTTTTCATGTCTGATCTCTCCTTATAATAAAAAAAGTGCGCAGCCGAAGCCGCGCACCGAAAAACGCGGGCTCCGATTGCTGCCACACAACCCCAAAGCGTACAAAGCATAACTCACATCACACTGCGCACATTTTGGCAAAGCCCACATTTTTACCATAAGGTAAAAATGTGCGCAATAGGATAGAGTTATTCCTTTATAGAATTATAAGGAGAAAAATGCTGTATAAACGCTGGGGTGTGTGGCACTTTTTATTCTAACACACCCGTCCCGCGATTGCAAGCATAACTTACAATCGCGGGACCCATAAAACAGCGCGACATCCCGCGCCCTCCCGCGGGATGTCGGCGGAGAGAAGACAGTCAGACCTGCCCTGGTGGGGGAGTCCGCGCGGCGGCGCGTCATCGCGTCAGACGCGTCAATAGAAGATCCGCATGAGCAGAACGGCCATCTCGGCCCTTGACATGGGGGCGCGGGGCATCAGCAGCCCCGAGTCCGTCCCGTGGACCAGATTCGAGGCCGTCAGGCTCCGGGCGGCGTCCAGCGCGTAGTCGGCGGTGTCGGCGCCGTCGGGGAACGGGGCCAGTGCCTCCGGGTCCGGGGCGGGAAGCTCCCGGCGAAGGAGGTCGTGGAGCAGGCGGTAGAGGATGGTGAAGCCCTGCTCCCGCGTCAGCGCCCCGTCCGGGTTGAAAAGCCCGCCGCCCTCGGTCACCGCCACGCCCTGTGTCAGCGCCACCGACTGGGACCAGGCCACCGGTGCGTAGTACCAGGCGTCCTCCGGCACATCCTCATAGGTGCAGACGGACAGCGGCTCGGGCTTGTCCAGAATATTCCAAATCATGGTGACAAAGGAGGCGCGGGTCAAGGGCGCGTCCGGCTCAAAGAGGCCCAGCTGATTTCCCTGCACCGCGCCCTGGTCCCTGAGATAATCGATGATGTCCCCGGCCCAGTGGCCCACGGTGTCCGGGAACCCCTCCGGCCTCCGAACGGACACCGGCAGCGTGACCGTCCGTCCCCCGGCGGAGACGGTCAGCTCCCCCTCGTAGACGGCGCGGGAGGCGACGGTCAGCACCCCGTCCGTCACCGTGCCAAGGCCCGGCGTGAGGGTAAATTCGGCGGCGGAGGGCGTCGCCGTGACGGACCGGGCCAGCCGTTTCGCCCCGAGGGCCAGCTCCACCGATGTCCCGTCCTCCAGCTCCGTAAGATCCGGGGCCTGCCCCGCGCCGTCCGTGACCGTGAGGCTGTCCACCGCGTCCACCGCGTGCAGTGTGCCGTACCCGGACGCCCCGGTGGAGGGGGATGTCAGCGCCAGCGTGTCGACGCCGGGCGCGGCGGCGGTGTAGACGCCCTCCGAGACCTCCCCGGACAGGGGCGCGATCTCCACGTCCTCCGGCAGGGGAGCGGGATACCCGGCGGCGTCCGTCGCCAGAACGCTCAGCTCCATCCGGGAACCTGTCAGGATCTGCGCCCCGTCCTGGGCCAGATGGAGCGAGGCGGGAACGCCGTCCCTCATGTTGTCGGTGACGAAGAGTATGTAGGTGGAGCACTTTCGCAGAGGCACGGTGGACGGGCGGTTGACGACCTGGCAGCTCTCCCGCCCCGGCAGACGCGCGGCCATGACGGTGGAGCCGCCGCCGTCCAGATTGACCACGGACTCACACCCCCGGGCAATCAGATCGGAGGCTATATTTTCCAAAAGCGCCCCGTTGGAGTAGGAGGACCGCCGCCCGTCCACGACGTAGGCGATGACGGAGCCGTCGGGCTTGATGCCCATGGCGGTCCTGGGGTTCAGATCTGTCAGCGCCTGATCCCATCCGGCGGGGTCGGTGAGAACGCCCCGGTCGGCCAGCAGATCCCCGCATCCGGTGGCCCAGCGGGCGCCCGCCAGCCGTTCGTCGGAGCAGTCGGCATGGAGGGTCACCAGATCCCCCACGCTGAAGGTGTCATAGAGGTCCGCGTACAGGTCGGCGGCCTGGGAGGTCATCACCATGTACCCCTCGCCGATAGCGAAATCCGTGCCGGAGGGGATGACCTCCTCCACCTCCAGGAGCATCTGGCCCGAGACGGCGAGGGTCCCCTCCAGTATCCTGAACCGCACGCCCCAGCCGGGCTGGGTGGTGTCCGTGTGCTCCCGGTCATAGGAGGAGTCGTAGAGGTAGATGCCCCCGTGGGCCACCCGTGTCTTGTTCAGGTGGTGCGCCCCCAGGAGCTTGCCCGCGTTGGAGTGGATGATGCCGTTCTCGTCCGTGTACTCCCCGCCGCCCATGTTCTCCAGCATGATGACGATCTGGGGCTTTGCCGAGAAAAAGGCGCCGTTCTCGTCAAAGGCCAGCACGTTCTCGTCCCCCGGATCGGTGATGTACCGCCCGTCGGCGATGACCGCGCCCAGGGGCCAGGTGGTCGCGCCGTAGAAGAAATCCGCGTTAATGCCGCCCAGCACGTTGAGCCCGTTGGCCTCGGCCCGGGCGATGGCTTCCGTCAGGTCCAGATTCCCGTGAATGGAATCCCCCACCGTCACAATGGGGTAGACAGACCCGCCGGGGGCCGTCTCCAGCGAGAAGGTCTCCACCCGCCGCCCCTCGGCGTTGGTGAGGATCGTGTCGGTGTAGGTAAACCCCGGAATGAGCTCGGATGCGTTCTCATACTCCGTCGTCCCGGTGGGCGTCAGCGTCCGCGCCGGGTCCACAGGCTCCAACGGCAGCGCCAGCGAGACCGGCGTCAGGGCCGTCAGGAGCACAAGAAGGGTCAAAAATACGCATAAGGATCGTTTTTTCATTGGAATACCTCAAAATTCGCCGTAATACTAAGAAACCTCCGCCGTAAAGCTCGGCGCGCCAATGATTTCATCGGATTGCTATAGCATAAAGGCGGCGGTCCCCCGGACCGCCGCGCACAGGTCCGGTTTCACCGGATCATCTCTTCAAACTGCTCCTCGGTGATCACCGGGATGCCCAACGTCTGCGCCTTGGTGAGCTTGCTCCCGGCGTTTTCCCCTGCCAGCACGAAGCTCGTCTTTTTAGACACGGAGGACGCGGCCTTGCCCCCCAGGCGCTGGATGATGGCGGCGGCCTCGTCTCTTGTATATTTTGTCAGCGCCCCGGTGAGGACGAAGGTCTTCCCATCGAAACGCCTGTCGGACGTGTCCTCGCTGTGTGTCATGTCCACCCCGGCCTTCTTGAGGAGGCCCAGCAGGTGCATGGCCTGGTCGGAGTCCAGCCAGGAGCGGATATTTTGGGCGGTTACCGGCCCCACGTCCTCCGTCTCGGTCAGCTCCTCCAACGTGGCGTTCTCCAGGGCCTCCATGGACTTGAACCGTCTGGCCAGGACCCTGGCGGCGGCCTGTCCCACCTGGGGGATGCCCAGAGCGCCCAGGAGCTTCACAAGTCCGTTGGCCTTGGACCCCTCGATGGCGGAAATCAGGTTCTCCGCCGACTTCTTCCCCAGCCCCGGCAGAGCAGCCACGTCCCGAGCCTTCAAAAAGTAGATGTCCCCGGCGGACTGAATAAGTCCGTTGTCGATGAGCAGCTGCGCCACGGCCGTCCCCAGCCCCTCGATGTCCATCCCCGCCCGGGAGGCGAAGTGGACGATGTGCCGGAGCCTCTGGGCCGGACACTCCGCCCCCTGGCACCGGATGGCCGCGCCGCCCTCGTCCCGCCGCACCGGCGCGCCGCACTCGGGGCACACCGTGGGGAACTCGTAGGGCGCGGAGTCCGCCGGACGCTTGTCCAAATTGACGCTGAGCACCTCCGGGATGATCTCCCCGGCCTTCTGGACCAGCACCGTGTCGCCCACGCGGATGTCCCGCTCGGCGATGAAGTCCTGGTTGTGCAGCGTGGCGTTGGTCACCGTGGTCCCCGCAAGGCGCACCGGCTCCAAAATGGCCTTGGGCGTCAGCACCCCCGTGCGGCCCACCTGGATGACGATGTCCGTGACCCGCGTCTCCTTCTTCTCCGGGGGATATTTGAAGGCCACCGCCCACCGTGGGGCCTTGGCCGTACTGCCCAGGCGGGCGCGAAGAGCCAGGGAGTTCACCTTGAGCACCGCGCCGTCGATGTCGAAGTCGAACTGCTCCCGGTCCTCCCCGATGGCCTGTATCCTCTCCCAGCACTCCCGGACGGAGCCGAACTCCATATGGGGCACCGTGGGGAAGCGAAGAGAGCGCAGAAATTCCAGACTTTCCGAATGGGTCTCAAAGCTCCGGCCCGTCACCGCCTGGACGTTGAAGCAGATGATGTCCAGCCTCCGCTCCGCCGCGATCTTCGGGTCCAGCTGCCGCAGCGACCCCGCCGCCGCGTTCCGGGGGTTGGCGAAGAGGGGCTTCTCGTCCCGCTCCCGCTCGGCGTTCAGAGCCCTGAACACCTTTTTGGACATATACACCTCGCCCCGGACGACCAGGTGCTCCGGCGCCCCCTCCAGACGCAGAGGCAGGGACCGGACCGTGCGCAGATTCTCCGTCACGTCCTCCCCCACCGTGCCGTTGCCTCGGGTCGCCCCCTGGACGAAGACGCCGTTCTCGTACCGCAGGGCCACGGACAGCCCGTCGATCTTGGGCTCCACGTCCAGCTCCACGCCCTCGCCGGCTTCCGCCACCCGCTGGGCGAAGGCGTCCAGCTCCTCGTAGGAGAACACGTCCTGCAAGCTTTCCAGCGGCGCCTCGTGGACCACCTCGGCGAAGGACTCCACGGCCTTCCCGCCCACCCGCTGGGTGGGACTCTCCGGGGTCACAAGCTCGGGATGCTCCGCCTCCAGCGTCTCCAGCTCCCGCAGGAGCGTGTCGTACTCGTAGTCGGACATCTCCGGCGCGTCCAGCACGTAATATTTGTAGCCCGCGTCGTCCAAAATCCGGCGCAGCTCCTCGATCCTCTTCTTAACTTCCATTTTTATCCTCCTGCTGTATGGCGGCGTAGGCGTCGGGCACGGCCCCCACGATCACTGTCTCGGCGACGATGACCTCGGTGAGTACGGAGTCCTCCCCCCGCTCGGGACCTCCCGGAAGCACCTCCAGGGACACGTCCACGTCCAAAAGGATTCGGTGCCGGGTCTGATTGATCCCGGCCTCCGAAAACTCGTTGCGGAAGGAGGTGACCACGTTGGTCACTGACAGAATGTCCAGCTTCACCCTGGGTCCTCTGCCGGACAGGAGCGTCCCGCCGATGAGATTCCCCAGGGGCACCGAAACATGGGTGATGTCGGAGTCGGCGAACCGCTCCGTCACCGCTTTGGTTACCCGTGCCTTCAGGGAGTTTACCCGGGCGGTGTCGGTGATCAGCGCCGTAATTGCCCCGGACCCGTCCCGCTCCAGGGTCACAAGGCTTTCATAGTCCGCGTCCCCGCCCGCCAGGACCTCCTCCACCACGTCGTTGACCGCGATGGTGATGTCGTCCGTGGCGGCGGCCAGGGCCAGCTCCGTGGCCGTGGGCGTTAGCTTCAGCCGGGTGAGCAGAACGATCACCAGCACGCCCAGCGTCAGCAGGGCGATGCCGATCCCCGGCCTCCTCCGTCTCAGGCTCCAAAGGAGCCTCCTCGTTCGCCGCATATCCCCACCCCCGGTGGAGTATATGCGGGAAAATCAAAAATCTTCCAATTTTTTCTCTTCCGTCAGGCTCTTAAAAGCGCTGAGCACCCCCAGCTTTCCCGACTCATAGGTGAGCCCGCCCTGCATATAGGCAGTGTATGGCTCCCGCATGGGCCCGTCGCAGCTAAGCTCGATGGACGCCCCCTGGACGAAGGTCCCGGCGGCCATGATGACCTGATCTGCATACCCCGGCATATCCCAGGGCTCCGGCGTCACAAAGGAGTCCACCGGGGAGGCAAACTGAATGCCCTTACAGAATTTGACAAGAAGTTCCGGTTCCCCGAAGTCGATGGACTGGATGATGTCGCTCCGGGGCGCGTCAAAGGCGGGCCGGGACCTGTAGCCCAGAAGCTCCGTCATCCGCGCGGCGAACACCGCCGTCTTCAGCGCCTGGGCGGTGACGTGGGGGGCAAGGAAGAGGCCCTGGTAGAAGAGCCGTGACCCGTAGGGCGAGCACCCGCACTCCCCGCCGATGCCCGGTACCGTCAGCCGCATGGCCGCCGCCTCCACCAGATCCGCCCGCCCGGCCACATACCCGCCGGTGGGCGCCAGACCCCCGCCGGGGTTCTTGATGAGGGACCCGGCGATCAGGTCCGCCCCAACCTCGCAGGGCTCCCGTGTGTCGGTGAACTCCCCGTAGCAGTTGTCCGCCACCACGGCGGCGGAGGGGTTGACGGCGTGGACCGCATCGCATATTTCTCCTATTATATCCACCGACAGCGCGGGCCGCGTGGCGTAGCCGGAGGACCGCTGGACCTCCACCACGCGCACCTTCGGATCAGCCGCCGCCCGCCGGATGGCCTCGATATCCGGCGTTCCGTCGGGCAGAAGGTCAACCTGGGCGTACTCGATGCCGTACTCCCGCATATTTCCCGGATAATTCCCTGTCAGTCCGATGACACTCCGGAGCGTGTCGTAGGGCGCCCCGGTGGCGGCCAAAAGCGTGTCCCCGGGCCGCAGACCCGCGAAGAGGGCCGTGGCGATGGCGTGGGTCCCGTTGACGAAGTTCTGCCGCACCAGCGCCTTCTCCGCGCCGAACACCTCCGCCCACACAAGCTCCAGGGTGTCCCGCCCCATGTCGTCGTAGCCGTAGCCGTTGGTGCCCGCGAACATGGCGGCGCTGACCCGGTATTTTCGAAAAGCCCGGAGGACCCTGGCCGTATTTGCCTCCGCCGTCCGGTCCACGCGCCGGAAAACCTCCGCGCAGTCCGCCTCCGCCTTTATGGTGAGCTCGTCTATATTGTATCCTTCCATCATTCCAGCCCCATCACGATCTCTTTGAAATAGTTTCCCCGCTCGGCAAAATTTTTGAACCGGTCGAAGGAGGTGCAGGCCGGGGACAGGATCACAACGTCCCCCTCGGAGGCCGCCCCGGACGCCGCCAGCACGGCCTCCCTGAAGTCGTCCTTTTTGAGGATCGGCCCCGCGTACCCGGCGTCCAGCGCCGCTTTTTCGATCTTCTCCGCCGTGAGGCCCGTCAGCACCAGCGTCTTCACGTGCTCCTTTATGTCCTCCCCCAGGGTGTCGAAGGGCACGCCCTTGTCCTTGCCCCCGGCGATGAGGATGACCTTCCGGTCAAACGACCGGAGCCCCGCCCGTGTCCGGGAGGGGGAGGAGGCGATGGAGTCGTTGTAGTACCTGACCCCTCTCAGTTCCCGCACCAGCTCGATCCGGTGCTCCACACCCCGGAAGGTCCTGGCGGTGCCAACCATGGACTCGTTTTTCACAAGCCCATAGAGCAGCGCGAAGGCCCCCAGGTAGTTCTCCACGTTGTGTTCCCCCGGGATGAAGATGTCTCCGGCGTCCATGATCTTCTCCGCCCTGCCGCCGAGGGACGCGTATATCGCGCCGTTTTCGCAAAATGCCCCGTTCTCCACCGTGTCCCGCCGGGAGAAGTACCGCACGCCCTCTCCCGCCGTTTTGCCGAAGGAGCGGGTGATCCCGTTGTCCGCGTTGAGCACAACGATTTTGGGGTGAGGGAGATTTTGGAAGATATTCCGCTTGGCGTCCACATACTCCTCCATGCTTTTGTGCTTGTCAAGATGGTTGGGCGCCACGTTGGTCACCAGCGCGTAGTCCGGGGACTTCTTCATGGTCATCAGCTGAAAGGAGGACAGCTCCAGCACCGCGATGTCCTCGGGCTTCATGCCGTCGGCCCTGTCTAAAAGCGGCGTCCCGATGTTCCCGCCCACATGGACGGTCCGTCCGTCGGCCTTCAGGATCTCGGAGATCACCGTCGTGGTGGTGGTCTTCCCGTCGGAGCCTGTGACGGCGGCAATCGGGCAGGGGCAGACCTCAAAGAACGCCTCCATCTCGCTGGTGAGCCGCGCCCCCCGCTTCACCGCCTCCGCGATGCCGGGCTCGTGGGGCATGACGCCTGGCGAGCGAAAGATGATATCCGCCTCGATGTCCCGGAGGTAGTCCTCCCCGGTGACCCTCGGCGGTGCTGTCCGGCGGGCGGTACGACGGGCTCATGCGCCGTCTCCACAAAAGCGCCGGGGCCATGGGCT
>CANQKZ010000117.1 GCA_947624585.1 uncultured Oscillospiraceae bacterium
CCACAATCTCAACTCCATCCACGGAGCGCTGTTGCGGATGAACCGCTCCATACAGGCGGAGGGGGCCTTCGGGGTCATGAAGCAGGACCGAGGATACCGAAGGATCCGGCGCAGAGGGCTGAAAAGGGTCAAGCTTGAGGTTATGCTGGTCTCTATCGGCTACAATCTCTATAAATTTCATAACAAACGCAAGCGCCTCCAGGAAGCCGCGTGAGATAACGCCGGTCAAGTTCCATGGGGGTAAGGGGGAGCTATGCCCTTTTTCGCTGAAAAATGTGGTTTTTTCCACAAAAATACGGGGCTGTGAATATCCACGCCTGGGGTGGCGTGTTTTTTCACAGCCCCTCTCCGCGCCCCGCGAACAAACCGGCGTGCGCGTCAAATATCAGATATTAAAGCCCGCGATGGAGAAATATCTCATCATCGTGACGATGCTCATCTCAACAGTATAGCTTCCCTTGGGTTCAAAATTGGTCCCGTCGCCCACACCGTTCATAAGCGCCAGCTGCGCCGCCTTCGTGATGTAGTCACGGGCATATTCGGAAGCCGTTTCAAGGTCCTTGTATGTGGCTGGATACACGGGCTTGGGCATCGTCTTTCCGGACATGGACTGATACAGCTCCACCAGGATCTTGGCGGCCTCCTCCCTCCGGATCCCGCGATCCGGGTCAAAGGTGCCCTTATCGGTCCCGTTGACCACGCCCAGGGACGCCAGCTTCTGGACGTTCACGTTGTCGGTGTCGGGGAATGTGACCCGTCCTTCGATCTCCCGCTTCATGGCCTTCTCATAGAAGCTCACCGCCAGATCGCAGAACTGGGCGCGCGTGATGGGTTTCGTATACCCGCTTTGAAGCTCCTTAGGCACGACGCCAAGCGCGATGGCAAGATTCACATTCTCCTTTGCCCAATCGGTGGGGGCTTCCCTGTAGATGGCCGCGCTCTTCTCCGTCACCTTCCCGTTCTCCACCGCGTATCCCACAGTCTCCCCGTTGGAGAATTGGACGCTGACAGTGTGGGACCCTGTGACGACGCTGTCGCGGGGAACGGCGACCTTGTAGGGGAACCCTCCGCTCTCGCCCACCGCCGCGCCGTCCACATAGAAAACGGCGGTCACGTTGTCAGGCACGGGAGAGAAGGTGTAGGCGTACAGCTCCACATCCCCCCGGGTGCTGGCCGCGATGTCCGGAAGGTCCGAGAGGGGCGTCAGATACTTGTGGGCGTTCAGATCGTGGTAGTCGTCGATGTACACCCCCGCGTCCTTTATGGCCTCTCTGTAAGCGTCGGTGATGGCGGGCTTGTCGTAGAAGCGGAAGTCCTCAGCGCCGTGGTTGTAGTCCGAGAGGATGATGCACTTGATCTCCGGATAGACCATCGGCAGGAGTCCCATGGCCTTCTCGATGCGGCGTGCGGCAAACTCCGTCATATCCCTGTCGGGAAGAACGGTGTCAATGTTGGCAGAGCCGCCCTCCGTGATCATCAGGGGCTTTTCATGGAGCTTACTGAGGTTGACGCCCATTTGCACGTTGAGCAAGGGGTCGCCGAAAAACGCTCCGGCCCCCTGGAACATCTGTGTCTTCAGCGGAATATCCACCTGGTAGCTTCCCACCGCGTACTCGTTGAAATAGAGGGACAGGCCGACCCAGTCCACATACTCGTCGCCGGGGTAAAAGGTGTCAAGATCCACTCCCATGGACGAGCCGTAATTGGGAGAAAACACCAGCGCCGCGTTGGGGGCATAGGTCCTGGCCAGCTTGCCTACGTGGTTGTAGGCGGCCTTGAAGTCCTCGGCCGTCTGGGTGCTCTGCAGGTTCATCTCCCCGCCCAGGCGGAGGAAGACAGGCATGGTCATCTCCCCAATAGTCGTCAGGTCCCTGATGAACGTCTGATCGTATTTTCCAGAGACGATTTCTTTGAAAAAGTCGGCGGTACTGACCCCGCTCTTGCTGAAGTTTATGTAGATCATGAATATGTGCTGGTCGTCCTTGAGGCTGTGCTTGTACGCGTAGCTATAAAACGGAATATCATGCTCGTATCCCGGTTCCGAGGGCAAATTGAACGCAGATTCATAGTAAAAGCCCGTCGCGGACTCGTCCAGACTCTCTTCGTAGTTGATGGGACCGAGTCCCTGGGCAAGCTCAAGCTGAAGATCCATCGGGAGGTTGTCCACCTTGATGGTGCGCCCGTAATAAACCGCCCCGTCCGGCTCATACATGGCCCCGTACCGGGGATAGCTTTCCCCGGCGGTGTCGTTGAGGACGTACATCTCGGTGTTGGGCGAAAAATCCTTGGCGATGGTAAGCGCGCCCATAGTGGTGGAGCCGTCGGCCAGGGCCGGCAGCGGCAAAGCGGTCAGCATCAGCGCCAAAGCGGCGGCAGCGGACACCGTTCTCAAAATTTTACTTTTCATTATCTCTGTTTCTCTCCTCGCGTTGATTTACGGTGAATGAGAAAAGTCTCACCGCTCCAGCAGGAGCTTGTTCAGCTCCTCCATGAATGTGTTGATATCCTTGAACTGCCTGTAGACCGAGGCGAAGCGCACGTAGGCCACCTCGTCCAGCTTTTTCAGGTGCCGCATGACCAGCTCCCCTATGTAGCTGGAGGGGATCTCCCGCTCCGGGTAGTTCTGGGCCTCCTGCTCGATCTCGCTGGCCACCGCCTCGATCTCCGAAAGGCCCACGGTGCGCTTCTCGCAGGCGTGGAGCATGGAGTTGACGATCTTCACCTTGTCGAAGGCCTGGCGGCTGCCGTCCTTCTTCACCACCACAATGGGCATCCGCTCCACGGACTCATAGGTGGTGAACCGCTTCCCGCAGGACATACACTCCCGGCGTCTCCGGATATTGTCCTCCGTGGGGCGGGAATCTATGACCTTGCTCTCGCTGTATCCGCAATAAGGGCATCTCATCTGTGTGCCTCCCATCTTCAAGTAACGTTCAGAATATGCGTGCTGTTCATTATACCAAAGAAAAACCAGATTGTACATATTCTTCGGCAAATTTTTTAAATTTTTTCTTTCGCCAATTTCTTCCACCCCCGGAAAACATTTAACATTGCGTTTCCCGCCCCCGCCCGTTAAAATGGAGCCGGGAGGGATGCGTATGTCTCACAAATTCCGCGCTCCGAAGCGCCGAAGGCTCTCGCCTCCGGCGGAGTTCATCCTGCGCTTAGGGCTGACTCTCTCGGCCCTGATGCTGGCCGCCGCCCTGCTCCTGGCCGTCTGGGCCGGACCCCTGGACCCGCGCAATATACATATCCACCGCCTGGCGGCCGACCTCTACCGAACCCCCCAATCCGTCCTCCTGGTCTGCGCCCTGGGCGCCCTCATCGCGGAGGATCGGTATCGAGGATCCTGACCAGCTCCTCCTTCGTCGTCAGCGCGTTCAGCACATCCAGAAGCGAGTTGGCGGAGAGATGCCTCGGCAGGTCCAGCCGCCTTTTCAGCTCCTCCCGCCGCTCCGCGCTCCCCGGCCCGCCGGTGAGGCCCAGCTCGAAGAGGTCCGTCTTGGTGATGGTACCGAAGCGCCCCCCGCCGTCCCCGTCCTCAAAGGTGGCCCCCGCCCGGCGCAGCGCCTCTAAAATCACGTCCCCGGACACGCCCTCCACCCCCAGCATACCCTCTTTGGAGGGCGCGGCCTTGCGCCGCTCCTTTCCGGGGATGTCGGGGATGTAGGCGTGCTTCACGTTCTCCCCGGCAAGCCTGCTTTTCAGGCGGTTGCGGATGAGGAACCCGGCGGAATCGGAATCCGTCAGGATGACGACCCCCCGCGCCCTTGCCAGCGCCCGGATGAGCTCCACCCGCTCCCGGTCCGAGAACACCCCGAACCCGCCCGTCTCCACAATGAGGGCGTCCACCGCCTGGCTGACGGTGTTTTTGTCGTACCGGCCCTCCACGACCAGGGCCTCCCGCACCCGGGGCTTCACGCCCGCGCCCCCAGCGTCAGCAGGACCCGGGCCGTCAGCTCCCTGGCCGCGCCCCCCTCGTCCTCCCCCGTGCTGTTGAGCCGCAGGATCGTCTCACAGCACAGAGCCGCCGCCCTGGCGCTGCGCTCCAGGGGGATCTTCCGCGCCGCCGCCAACAGGTTCTTCCCGGCGGTGTAGGTCTTCACCCCCGCCAGATCCTGGAATTCCCTGATCTGCACCCCCTTCGGCGCGCAGATGTTCGCCATCATCAGCTGCCGCGTGACGGAGGCCAGGGAGTAGATGACGGAGTAGGCGCTCATCCCCGGCGTGCGCAATATCTCGCCCATCCTCTCGAAAGCCTCGTCCCCTTTGAGCGCGATCACCGCGTCGGTGAAATTCCAGGTCCTGGCATCCGACACCGGCGTTACCAGCAGCTCCACATCCCGGAGCGTCACCGCGTCCCCCTGTACGTAGGTGACGAGCTTCTCCACCTCCGTCTTCATATTGGTCATGCTCCCGCCTGTCAGCTCAACGAACCGTTCCACGGCCTCCCGGGTGACGCGCTTTCCCTCCACGGAGAAGGCCCTTGTCACCCAGTCTCTCTGTCTCTGCTCGGTGAGGCGGCGGAATTCCACCGTCTCCGTAAGCTTTGAAAGCTCCTTGACGAATTTCGTCCTACCGTCCGGCGCCGCCCCCTCGGGGCACAGGAAGACCACGGTGGCATACTCGGGCACATCCCTCAAAACCGCCAGGATCGCCTCCCGGGCATCCTCCCCCATCTTGCCGAAGTTGGCGTCCCGCACCTCGATGAGCGTCCTCTCGGCGAACACCGGCAGGGCGTCCACGGCGGCGGCAAACCCGTCGGCGTCGAACCGCTTCCCGTCCAGCCGGTGGTAGTTGAACTCCGCCGTCTCCTCCGGGATCATGGCCCGGAGCTTCTTCACCGAGTCGTCCAGAAGATACCGCTCCTCGCCGTAGAAGACGTAGGCCCCCCTGGGCGTCCCCGCCCTCAGATCCCGCCGGAGCCTGTCGTACGCCTCGTTGGTGTCCTCGTCCCTTGTATTCCTGTACGCCATCTATTTCACCGACCTTATCTCGATATTTCCGATCTCGTCCGTCCGGAGGACCTGGATCCCCCGCTCCGACAGCCTGTCCAGCACCTGCTTTGTGGGGTGCCCGTAGCTGTTCTCCCCCACGGAGATGACCGCCGTCTCCGGCATGGCCCGGTCCAGCAGCTCCTCGCAGGTGGAGGACGCGGACCCGTGGTGGCCCACCACCAGGCACTCGATGTCCGGCACCCCGTACCGCTCCAGAAGCTGGAGCTCCTGAGTCTCCGGCGCGTCCCCGGTGATGAGTGTGTCAAAATCCCCGCTTGTCACGCACATCATGAGCCCCCGCTCGTTCTCCGTCACCGACCCCATGGGCGGGTAGAGCACGATCTCCGTGTCTCCCAATGTCAGCACCGTCCGGCTCTCCACGAATTCCGTCCGGCACCCGCACTTCTCCGCCGCAGCCAGAACGGCCTCGTCCAGGCCGCTCTCCTCGAATCGCGGCAGGGGCGCCGCCAGCGTCTCCACCGGGATCCCCGCCAGCAGCCGCTCCACCCCGCCCGCGTGGTCGGCGTGGTAGTGGGTCAGGATGAGCACATCCACCCTCCCCCGCCCCAGGGACCGGACATACCGCTCCGCGATCTCCCCGGCGTCCTCGCCGGAGCTGGAGCCGCAGTCGATGACGGCGGTGTATCCCCCGGACGTGACCGCGATGCTCTGCCCCTGTCCCACGTCCAGCACCGTCAGGGTGTACCCGGGCCGCCCCGCCGCCGCCAGGTCCTTCCCCATGAGCACAACGCACAGCGACACCGCCGCCCCCGCCGCGACCCACACGGCCCGCCGGGGATTTATGCGGAACACCGCGAAGGCCAGCACCGCAAGATACGTAAGCCCGAACCACACCTTCAAGGCCGTCCCCTCCAGGACCACCGCCGCCAGATACGGCCTCGCCGCCAGCTTCACCGCGAGGAGGATGAGCCTCACCAGCACCGCCGGGTAGAAGCCGACGACCCGCCCCAGCACCGGGACAAGGAACCCGGCCCCCACCGCCAGCGCACCGGCCAGAAACGCCGGGGACACCGCCCAGAGGATCAGCAGATTCGTCAGCGGCGCGGCCAGGGAGACGTACCCGAAATACCAGGCGGTGATGGGCAGCGTCACCAGCGCCCCGAAGGTGGTGGACACGGAGCCGGACACCCACAGAAGGGCGCTCCTTTTGAACCCCTTCTTTTCCGGGATGTGCCCCTCAAACGCCTTCTGCATCCGTGGCGTGAACAGAATGATCCCCAGCGTGGCGGCGAAAGAAAGCTGGAACCCCGCCCCGGCGACGGCGCAGGGGTTGAGAATAAGCAGGATCAGCATGGCAAAGGCCAGGCTCGTCAGGCTGTCGCTCTCCCGGTACACCAGCGGCGCGAGAAGCACCGTCCCCTGCATCACCACCGCCCGCACCACCGAGGCCGCGAACCCCGACACCGCCGCGAAGAGCAGCAGCACCGGCAATGTCAGAAGGATCCCCAGGGTCGACCGCCCCAGCACCGTCAGCAGGAACCCGGCCAGAATGGAGACGTGCATCCCGGACACCGCCACGATGTGCGTGACCCCGGCCCGCTCCATGGCGGCGGTTGCCTCTACGTTTTTGTTGAGCTCCGACCTGTCCCCGGTGAGAAGCGCCAGCATGAAGTCCGCCGTGTCCAGGGGAAAGGTGACCCGGATCCTGTCCCGGACGGCCTTCGCAAGGTAGACATGGAAATTGGAAAGATCCGCCTTCCCCTCCCCCAGGACCTCCAGCTCCCGGGCGTTCCTGGCAAAGAGGAAGTACCCCCGGGAGGTGAAGGAGGTGATCCGCTCCTCCCCCACCCGGTCAGCGGCGGAGAATTTCCCGGTGAACCGGATCTCATCCCCCGGCCTCAGCTCCGCCGGGGACCCGTCGTAGAAGTATACCCTGGTCTTCAGCGGAAACCGCCCCTCCCCGGTGACCTTCACGTCCACGGTGTACCCGTAGTCCGTCGCCGCCGGGAAGTCCAGAACCCGCGCCTCCGCCGTCTTCTCCACCCCGTCCAGCGCCCTGGCGCCGGAGAAGAAGACCGTCTCGTACCCGAAGGACCACCCGATCCCCAGCGCCAGCCCCATTCCCACCAGGATCGCGGCCCTGCGGTGCCAATCCCGCCGCGGGACCCCATAAAACACAAGCCCCAGCGCGGCGCACAGCACCGCCGCCAGGGGCATGAACCGCAGAGGCAAAACCGTCTGACACGCAAACGCGCCCAACCCAAAGGAGAAGGCAAACCAGGCAAGCTTCCGCATGATGTCTTCTCCTTTCGGTCAGGTTGCTGTAAGTTGAATAATAGATTTGTTTTTTTCCGGAAACCCCCGGTCTCTCACCCGATCCGCTCCCGTACCCGGACATACGCCGCCTCCGTGAGCGTCGCGCACCGGGCCTCCAGCCCGTCCAGCTCCGCCAGAAGCCCCTCCGCATAGGCGCGGTCCACCATGGACTTTGCGTTGATGCGCACATTGAGCCCGGCGGACAGCAGCGCGGCCCTCGCCAGCTGCGCCCCCACGCCCACGTCGGAGACGGCGATGGCGCTGCCCTTCTCCGCAAGCTCGGAGAGCAGCTCCGTCACCTCGGCGCACCGCCGCGCGATGTCCATGGGCGGACGGCAGGCCGTGCGCAGCGCCGCCTCCATCGCCTCCGCCCGCTCCGGCGCGTCCCTGGGGATGGAATACGCCCGGGACAGCGGCTCGAAGGCCGCCGCGTCCTCGTCGATGCCGCACAGTAGCTCCAGCCTCAGCTCCGAGGCCCTGTCGGCGACCCGCCGCAGGTCCTCCTCATACCGGGCATACCTCTTTTTCCCAAATGTCAGCTCACACACCATATTCGCCAGCGCCGCCGCCAGCGCCCCGGCCAGCGCCGCCGCGCCTCCCCCTCCCGGAACCGGCGCTTTGGAGGCCAGAGCCTCCCCGAATTGGGGGATGGTGTAGTCCAGCATAGATCCTTCCATTGCCCTCACCTCACGGCCGAATCAAAACAGCCCGGAGATGACGCCGTTCTCATCCACGTCGATCTTCTCCGCCGCGGGGACCTTGGGGAGCCCCGGCATGGTCATCACCTCGCCGGTAAGGGCCACGATGAACCCGGCCCCGGCGGAGACCTTCAGATTCCGGACGGTGATCTTGAAGCCGCGCGGCGCCCCCAGAAGTTTCGGGTCGTCGGAAAAGCTGTACTGCGTCTTCGCCATGCAGATGGGCATACCGCCGAAGCCCAGCTCCGTCAGCTTCTTCGCCTGCTTTTTCGCACCGGCGGTCAGCTCCACCCCATCCGCGTGATAGACGCGCCTGGCAATCGTCTCCAGCTTCTCCACGATGGGGCAGTCCAGCTCGTAAGAAAAGGAGAAGTCGTTGGGCGCCTCGCACAGGCGCACCACCTCTTCCGCCAGGGCCACGCCGCCTTCGCCGCCCTTGCCCCAGACCTCGGAGAGGGCCACGTTGACGCCCAGCTTCCGGCACTCGTCCTCCACCAGGGCAAGCTCGCCTTCCGTATCCGTGGGGAAGCGGTTCACCGCCACCACGGCGGGGAGCTTATAGACCCCGGTGATGTTCTCCACGTGCTGGAGCAGATTGGGAAGCCCCCGGCGCAGCGCCTCCAGATCCTCGGTCCCCAGCTGCTTCTTGTCCAGCCCGCCGTGCATCTTGAGGGCCCGGACCGTGGCCACGATGACCACCGCGTCGGGCTTCAGGCCCGCCATACGGCACTTGATGTCCAAAAATTTCTCCGCGCCCAGATCCGCGCCGAAACCGGCCTCGGTGACGCAGTAATCCCCCAGCTTCAGCGCCAGGCGCGTCGCCACGATGGAGTTGCACCCGTGGGCGATGTTGGCGAAGGGCCCGCCGTGGACAAAGGCGGGGGTGTGCTCCAACGTCTGCACCAGGTTGGGCTTCAATGCGTCCTTGAGAAGGGCCGCCATGGCCCCGGCGGCCTTCAGGTCCCCCGCCGTGACGGGCTCGCCGCCGTAGGTGTAGGCCACGATGATGGAGGCGAGCCTCCGTTTCAAGTCCAGAATGTCCGTGGACAGGCAGAAGACCGCCATGATCTCGCTTGCCACGGTGATGTCGTACCCGTCCTCCCTGGGTCGTCCGTTGACCCTGCCGCCCAGGCCGTCCACCACGAACCGGAGCTGCCGGTCGTTCATGTCCACGCACCGCCGCCAGGTGATGGTGGAGGGGTCGATTCCCAGGGCGTTGCCCTGGTAGATGTGGTTGTCCAGCATGGCCGCCAGCAGGTTGTTGGCCGCGCCGATGGCGTGGAAGTCGCCGGTGAAGTGGAGGTTGATGTCCTCCATGGGCACCACCTGGGC
>CANQKZ010000118.1 GCA_947624585.1 uncultured Oscillospiraceae bacterium
CCGAGTACGACATCGTCCCCGAGGAGTGGGGCGGCGACACCATCGTGTGCCCCATCTCCGCCAAGACCGGCGAGGGCATCCAGGAGCTTTTGGAAAATCTCGTGGTGCTGGCCGAGGTCCAGGAGCTCCGCGCCAACCCCAACAGGGCCGCCAGGGGCGTGGTCATCGAGGCCCGGCTCGACAAGGGCCGCGGGCCCATCATGACGGTGCTGGTGCAAAACGGCACCCTGAAGCAGGGCGACATCATCATCGCCGGCACCGCCGTGGGGCGCGTGCGCACCATGATGAACGACAAGGGCGAGCGGGTCACCTCCGCCGGACCCTCCGTCCCCGTGGAGATCGCCGGTATGAGCGAGGTCCCCGCCGCGGGCGACATCTTCAACGCCGTGGCCGACGAGCGCATGGCGAGAGAGCTGGCTGAGGAGCGCAAGAACTCCCGCAACGTCCCCGAGGCGGGCACAAAGAAAGTCTCCCTGGAGGACCTGTTCGCCCAGATCCGGGAGGGCGAGCTGAAGGAGCTGCCCATCATCGTCAAGGCCGACGTCCAGGGTTCCGCCGAGGCCATCAAGGCCAGCCTTGAGAAGCTCACCAACGAGGAGGTCCGTGTCCGCGTGATCCACTCCGCCGTGGGCGCCATCAGCGAATCCGACGTGATGCTGGCCGCCACTTCCGGCGCCATCGTCGTGGGCTTCAACGTCCGCCCGGACAACGCCGCCCGGGAGAACGCCGCCCGCAGCCATGTGGACATCCGACTCTACAGCATCATCTACGACTGCATCGGCGAGATCGAAGCCGCCATGAAGGGTATGCTGGCCCCCAAATTCCGGGAGGTCCAGCTGGGCCACGCCGAAGTCCGGGAGACCTACCGCGTCTCCAAGGTGGGCACCGTCTGCGGTTGCTACGTCCAGGACGGCAAGATCCAGCGCGGCTGCAAGGTCCGGGTCCTGCGGGACAACGTGATCGTCTTCGACGGCGAGCTTGCCAGTCTCCGCCGCTTCAAGGACGACGTCCGCGAGGTGGCCTCCGGCTACGAGTGCGGTATGCAGGTGGAGAAATTCAACGACGTCAAGGTCGGCGACATCATCGAATGCTTCGTGATGGAGCAGATTTGACCGTATTTGAGTCGATACCCATTTGAAAAGATATTTTTTCCAAGGCACAGTCCTTGGAAAAAATATTATATGGGAGGAAAGGAGCGTTTTTGTGAGCCGTGTGATGCTGCTGACGGCCGATAAGGCCCTCCCGCTTTTGGAGCCTCAGGGTACGCGAACCTCGTCCGGCGGGGGATTTACCGTCAGCGTGCCGGGATTTTCGGTGTCGGAACACACATACTACAAAACGGCGGTGGAGGCGCTGGGCTTTGGGATGAAGCCCTTCCGGTATGAGCTGGACCTGACCGCCTGTGAGGACGACTTGCGTCGGCTCACGGCGTATCTGCGGCAACATTTTTTCCCCGGCGAGGAGTTGGAGCTCTGGTCCCTCTGGGTGGGGACCGGCGGCGGGGAACGGCCCCGCTTCCGCCGCCGCGCCTTCCGGGAGCTGGACATGGACAGCCTGCGCCTTCTCTGCGAACCTCAATACGAGCCCGACTGTACCGGGGACTTCCCGGAGGGGCTTCTATCCCAGATTTGCCTGACCGTCACGGTCTGAAAGGAAAAGAAATTATGCCATCCAATCATATAAACCGCGTCAATGAGGACATCCGGCTCTGTATGGACAAGCTGCTCCGGGAGGTCAAGGACCCCCGGATCCATCAGGGGCTCATGTCCGTCACCGCCGTGGAAACCAGCGGCGATTTGAAATATTCCAAAATCTACCTGAGCGTCCTGGGCCTCGAGGACGAGAAGGAGCTGAAGCGGGGCCTGAAGTCCGCCTCCGGCTGGCTCCGCCGGGAGCTGGGTCAGCGTCTGCGCCTGCGCAACACGCCGGAGCTGACCTTCGTGCTGGACCGCTCCATCGAGGAGGGCGCCCACATCAACACGATCCTGGCCTCCCTGGACATCAAACCCGAGGAGGACACAGCCGATGACGGTGAATGACGCCGCCCGCTGGCTCTCAGAGCGGAACGATTTCCTGATATTGACACACACCCGCCCCGACGGCGATACTCTGGGCTCCGCCGGGGCCCTTTGCCATGCCCTCCGCCGGGCTGGCAAGCGGGCGTATCTGTACCCCAACCCGGAGGTCACGGAGAAGTTCGCCCCCTTCGCCGCCCCCTATTTCGCGGAAAAAGGGTACGCCCCCGCCTGCATTGTCAGCGTGGACATCGCCTCCCCCGGCCTCTTTCCCGCCGGTTTTTCGGGAGAAGTGGACCTGGCCGTGGATCACCACCCCTCCAACTCCGGTTTCGCCCGGGAGACACTGCTGAACGCAAAAAGCGCCGCCTGCGGCGAGATCGTGCTGGAGATCATAGAGGCCCTTCTCGGCGGGATCGACAAGACGGAGGCGGACCTTCTCTACATCGCCGTCTCCACCGACACCGGCTGCTTCCAGTACGCCAACGTGACGGAGGACACCTACCTTACCGCCGCCAGACTGGCCCGCGCCGGAGCCGACACCTCCGGCCTCTCCCGCCTCCTCTTCCGCACCTTCTCCCGCGCCCACCTGGCCCTGGAGGGGGCCGTCTACTCGGGACTCCGCACCTTCCACAACGGCGAGATCGTGGCCTCCGTGGTGACATTGGACCTCATGCGCTCCGTCGGCGCCACGGAGAACGACACCGATGACATCGCCGCCCTCCCCGGCAAGCTGGAGGGCCACCAGGTGAGCCTGACCCTCCGGGAAAACGACAACGGCACCACCCGTGTCTCCCTTCGCTCGGGCAAGCGCGTCAACGTCTCCCGGATCGCCCAACAGTTCGGCGGCGGCGGCCACGCCATGGCGGCGGGGTGTACCATCAAGGCAAGCCCTGAAACCGCATTAACCATGCTCCTGCCGCCCGTCGAGGCGGCGCTTGATGAGAGCGCGACGCGATGATCTGTTCCGCCCTCCCGGGCGGAGGGGGCGGTTTTACTTTCTTCTCTTTTGCGGTGACAAAAGAGAGGAAAGTAACAAAGAAGAGAAAATCAGGTTTTTGAGGCTCGGCGGTGACTTTTGGTCCGGCGTTTCGTAACGCGGGTCGGCTTCCGCGTCCCGTGTCGATGGGTCTGGGTGGAACCATATCCGCGCGGTCCTTGGTCGAATGGGCTGGAGCATCAACTTCGCTTGGCCGCTTACGCTGGTGGTTGTTGATAGGTGGGTGGCTCTGTTTGGGGCCGCGCTTTGTGGGCGGGTGTTGTGGGGCCCGTTTTGGGCGGCGTGTGTCGTCCGGGGTGGTACGTCGCACGGATCAAAAAGGGTTTTCAAAATATCTTTCCTTTGGAAATTCATTTTGAAAAAGATTCTGAATTGACAAGAAAGTATCACGGCTGTATAATACAGCCGTGGAAGTCCGACGCGTTATGCGGTACGTTGACGGTGCCCGAGTCCCGCGAAAGCGGAATGGAGGCGAGTGTTTTACTTTCGCGGGAAATCGATCCCGGGGAGGTGAGATACATAGTCACTTTGTCTGACGTAGGCAGTGTGTGCAGCATCGTGAGCCTTGTGTTTGCGGTTTACGTGTACATCATGTCGAGAAAGAATAAGTGAGCCGTCTGTCGCAATCAGACGGCTCACTACGGGTTTGGGGGTAGGACCCCGGCCTTTTAAGTGGTGTATTTGACTGTGGTACCAAGCAACGTTTTGCGGGCTTCCACACCTATATTATACGTCCCTTCCTCCCGTTTGTCAAGTGCCATCCGAATTTATCTGCAACTCAAAGGGAGCCAAGAATAATAGACGGGAGCCACGAAAAAAGACGCACCCCTACCGAAACGACACAATCACCGCCCACAAAGCGCGGCCCCAAACAGAGCCACTCACCCATCAACAACTTCCAGCGTAAGCGGCCAAGCGAAGTTGATGCTGACCCTATTCGACCAAGGACCGCGCGGCTATGGTTCCACCCAGACCCACCGACACGGGACGCGGAAGCCGACCCGCGTTACGAAGCGCCAACCCCGGACCACCGCCGACCCCAACACCGGCCTTTTCTCTCTTTTGCTTCTTTTCTCTCTTTTGTGCAGTGGGCAAAAGCCCCACGGAACAAAAGAGAGAAAAGAAGAACACCCGTCCCCTTCGGACGGAACCCGATCAAGGGCCCCAGCGGCCCCAGCGACGAGGCAACAACATGAATTGCATTCTCATCATCGACAAACCCCCCGATTGGACCAGCCAGGACGTCTGCTCCAAGCTTCGCGGCGCCCTCCGCGAAAAGCGCGTGGGCCACTCCGGTACCCTGGACCCCATGGCCACCGGCGTCCTCCCCGTCTTCGTGGGCCGCGCCACCCGGGCCGTGGAATTTGCGGCAAACGACCGCAAGCGCTACACCGCCGCTCTGCGTCTTGGCACCGTCACCGACACCCAGGACACGTCCGGTAATATTTTGGAAACCCACCCCGCCGACGTGTCGGAATCCGACCTTTTGGCGGCCCTCCGGGAGTTCACCGGCCCCATCAAGCAGATCCCGCCCATGTACTCCGCCGTGAAGATCGGCGGAAAGAAGCTCTACGAGCTTGCCCGCCGGGGCGAGAGCGTGGAGCGGCCTGCCCGGGAGATCACGGTCTATTCCCTCTCCCTGCTGGGCGTTTCCGGCGGCGACTGGCTTCTGGACGTGGAGTGCTCCAAGGGCACCTACATCCGCACCCTGTGCCACGACATCGGCGCGCGGCTGGGATGCGGCGGCTGCATGGCCTCCCTCCGGCGCACACAAGCCGGGGCCTTCGGGATCGGGGACGCGCGCGCCCTCCCCGAGGTGCTGGAGAGGGCGGAGAGCGGCACCCTCGCCGAAATCTCGCTCCCCGTGGACACCCTCTTCGCCTCCCGCCCCGCCGTCACGCTGACACCCGCCCAGGAAAAACGGTGCCGGTGCGGGAACGAGTTTGCCGTCGGCACACCCGATGGGGAGTACCGGGTTTACGCTCAGAGCGGCGAATTTCTCATGCTGGGGCGGGCCGAAAATCAGAAAATGAGGACGGTAAAGAGTTTCTTTGCTGTGTGATGTGAGGAGACAAAATGGAAAAGGGACAGCGAGTGATCGCTTTGGGTTTTTTTGACGGCGTGCATCTGGGCCACGCCGCCCTTCTGAGGGCCGCCCGGGAGCTGGCTGCGAAGTACAACGTGGAACCGGCGGTGATCTCCTTCGACACGCCCCCCGGCAAGACCGTGGACGGGGAGCCGGTGCCCATGATCAATTCGCCGTTGGACCGGGCGGACATCATGCGGCGGATCTTCGGCATCGAGGACCTGATCTTTCTCCACTTCGACGACGAGCTGCGCCACATGGCCTGGGACCGGTTCGTGGAGTGGCTGAAGACGGACTTCGGCGCCGTGTGCCTGGTGGCCGGGTACGACTTCCGCTTCGGCTACCGGGGCGCGGGGACGGCGGAGCTCCTGCGGGAGAAGTGCGTCGAGCTGGGCCTGGGCTGTCACATCGTCCCGCCGGTGCTGTCCGACGGCGAGCCCGTCAGCTCCACCCGCATAAGGAGCCTCCTGATCGAGGGCCGCTGCCGTCGGGCCTGCGAGCTTCTGGGCCACCGGCACCTGCTCACCGACGCGGTCCGCAGCGGCTACCGCTTCGGTCGGACCCTGGGCACGCCCACCATCAATATGCGCTTCGACGACGGCGTCCTCATCCCCCGCCACGGCGTCTACATAGCGGAGGCCCACATTCTGAAGACCGGCCAGTGCTTCCCCACCGTCACCAACATTGGCGTCCGCCCCACCGTGGGTGGGAAGACGGCGGTCAGCGTGGAGAGCCACCTTCTGGGCTTCGAGGGCAACCTGTACGGCGCCCTCATCCGTGTGGAATTTTACAAATTCCTCCGGGACGAGATCAAATTCCCCAAAATCGAGCTCCTTCGCGACCAGATCCGCGCCGACGCTGCCGAGACCCTCCGCTTCTTCGACCGCAACCCCATCGACCCCTTCGACTATTAGGAACCGCCGAACAACCGAAATGCCCTTCGCGACAGCCTTAGACGGATCCCTGGCAAACGCAATACGGCAATTTGAGATCTCTCCGCCTGTGGCAAGCTAAAATGGGTATAGAAGAAAAACCCAAGGAAGCGGGGTCCGACGCAATATAAACCCTTCTACACTCGGATTTTTAAAAGCTGATGCCCATAGAGTATGGTAATGCAGAAGAACATAAAGGCGACGTCTCTTTATTCCATCATCGGCAGAAGAAACGTCAATGTCATTAAGTTACCGCCCCCGCACCTCCCGCGCATCCCAAAAGGCGCGGGGGGTGAAAAATTTGAACCCCCCTTGATAAATCACAGAATTTGTGCGGCCTCATTGCTGACTTTGTACTGGTAAACTAAAAATGGACACAGAGGGGGTAAAAAAACAGACAGGGGATGTATAATAGGGAGACAGTGGGAAACACACACCCGAACAGAAGAACACCCTTCAATGAACAGAAGGTTTACCATGAAATACACAAAAGAACAGCGGCTGGACATAGGACGACAGATCTATGACGGCCAACTGAGCCGGTACGAGGCCGCTGAGCGGTACGGTATCAGCGACCGGACCGCACGGGATTACATGAGGCTGTACCGGGACGCCAACGGCCTGCCTCCCAAGCATGGAGAAAGAGCCCTCAAGGTGCCATTCTTCAAAAGCGAACCGGCCAGTATGGAAGAATTCAAGAACATGACCAAAGACGAGCTCATCATGGAGCTTGTCAAGGCGCGGATCGCGGAGGCACGGTTAAAAAAAGGATACGAGGTGAAGGGGGATGGTACGGTAATTCTGTACGGCAGCAAGAATACCAGGTGATCATGGAGCTGTCAGGCCGGTTCCCGGTAAAGCTCCTCTGCGAGGCGACCGGCATCCTGCGAAGCAGCTTCTACAACTGGAAAAAGCATCTATCCTCCCCGTCGGAGAGGGAAAGGAGCTTCATCGGCAATGTTCAGTTGTTCCAGGAGTACCATCTGAAATATCCGTCCCACGGCTACCGCTGGCCGAACGCCAAGATACGCCTGGACACAGGGCTTGCCCTAGCCGACCCATATGCCCACAAATGCTGCAAAACAGCCGGGATCAAGAGCAAAGCCAAGCATTACAGGTACAAAAAGCCGGGCGAACCTAACCGAATCTTCCCAAACCTACTTCTATCCGAGATGCGGATCGACGGCCCACTGCAATGCATCGTCAGCGACATGACAGCATTTTGGGTGAAGGGTGTCTACTACGAGCCGACTCTCTACATGGAACATGGATCTGTGGAATAACGAGATCGTCAGCCACGCTCTTTCAGCAAAACGCGGTGACAGGATGACATACATAAGCGGGCTGGAGGATCTGATCGAACTCAAGAAGCGGCACCCGGAGTATCGGATGATCCTCCACTCTGACCGTGGATCGGTGTACGCATCCAAGGCATACAACGAGCTTTTGCCCATGTACGGGATCACGCGCTCCATGTCGCGCACCGGCACGCCCACGGACAACGCGGCGATGGAGGTTATCAACGGCTGGATCAAGGCGGAGCTGTTCACGGATCTGCACGTGACGGGCGAGGAGCCGGTGGAGAGGCAAATCGACGACTACATCCTCTTCTTCAACGAACAGCGCCCCGCCTATTCGCTGAACTACCTGACGCCGACCCAGTACCGCGAGTCGTGCGCTGCGCATGACGCTGTATGACAATGCGTTTTTAGCGTTGATTTTTCCATTTTTCGTGTCCATTTTTTGTTGACTAGTGCACTGCGGCCAGCAATGAGGCCCTTGTAGTCAGAGGTATGCCCCAGCCCCATCTGAACTGCAAGGAGGCCGCTGCATGAAACCCAAAGCCAAAAGAAAAGCCCTCCGCAAATCTATCCGCACGTTGTATGAAAGCAAATGCGTCTTCTCCAAAGATTCCAACAAGGATTTTATCTGATTCACCCCCCTTTTTGATAAGCTCGTCTCCCTCATCCTCGCCCTCCGCGGCGGTTCGACAGACCGTGAATTGCTGGATTCCTTCAACATGGACCTCGCCGCCTCGAACTCCGCTTTCGTTCAGCAAAGGGCCAAACTGAAGCCGGAGGATTTCCTCTCCCTGCTCTACCGGGTCAACAGTCTCGTTTGCGAGAATACGTCCTTGAGTGGCCTGCGTGTTCTCGCCGTTGACGGTTCCGGCCTGCAATTTGCTCCCGACCCTAATATACACAATTTTGACTCCGAATATTTGTGTAGTTTATTTTCAGAAATGACTTGCTATTATCTCGGTTCAGAGTGATCAATACACTACCGAAAGGAAAACACACCAAAACAAAACGGAGGAAAAAACAATGATCGGGTACGCAGAAGCATTGAGAAGGGCGAAGGCCAGCAAGAGCGATTGGAACGAAGAAGAGCGGATTTCCAAAGCGGTCATAACCTGGGTGGACAGCGATTGGGAATACGAGGTCGAGGTTGAAAACGAGGACATGACGGATTCCGAGTTCCAAGCCTGGGTCGAGGAGCAGGCCGAGGAGCTTGCGAGGGAGGCCGCCGAACAGAAGGGCACCACCTTCGAGGAGGTAGACCGCATCGACTACGAATACGAAACCATTGACGATGACGCCGCCTTCCAGGACAGCTACGAAGCCTACGCCGAGCTCGAGTGGGAATGCCGCAGAAAGCAAAGCCCCCAAGAGAGGCTTGCTTTCGCGGCTTATCCGGGCAAGCGGGCTATACCCGCGCGCTCTGGCCGCCTGTGGCCCTCTGCCTCTGTGGCGCTCTCTCCGCGCGTGCGGGTGTTTATCCCTCCACCGCTACGAAGGCCCGCTGTGGCCCACGACGGGGGCGGTGGGGCCGATTCCTGTTCCGTTTTCAAGGTGCTTATGTAAAAGGGGCGGCGGTTGACTCCCCCTGTGCCGATGGGTATACCCATGAGCGCCCACCCCGGATGGGGCGGCTGGACTTGCACCAGCGGCGGCGGTGGCCGTCGGCCTTGCGGGCTTTATTTCCGATAGGCGGCAAAAATCATGCGGTTGTCGCCAAGAGGCTTTCCCAAAATCTCGAAGCGGTCACGGTCCGGGCCACAATAATATGACGGCTCATTAAACCCCGCCTTGAGAGCATTTTCCATTGTGCGGAAAACTTTTGTGATCCGGACCCCACAGAAACGTCTTGTCTGTACCCAATCTCCTTTTTTCATGTTCTGTCTTTCCTCCTTGATTTTTTTGCCTTACTGTGCTACCATGGAGGTGGCCGGGGTAAGGCTCCCGGCTCGCCTCTGGCGG
>CANQKZ010000119.1 GCA_947624585.1 uncultured Oscillospiraceae bacterium
AAAATTAAATTGCGCAACGCCTGACACCAAAATTGACACCAAAACAGAGTCAAGTGACGGGAATTTATAAGAATTAATAGAAGAATGGCTTTTTGATGGATGAAAATATGGATTTATTATCCATCACTCTTGTTCGTATTTTTCTGAATTTCTATGAGTTTTGGCTAATCATTCGTTAGAATTGTTCGTAATTCGCGAGTCGGAAAAATGTGGTATTTTTTTCGCATATTCCCATGTTTACTTCCCGTTTTGAGACACATAATAGACTCAGACGCGGGAAGCCTTCCATCAGACCGGTGTCCGAGGACGGAAAAAGATAAAGTCCGACGACGAAAGGTCAAAGGCTGAAATAAGGAGTTGGAACCCTTGTTCTGGCGACAAGGTGCATCTCCTGAAAAGCGTCTTTAAAGAAAGGGAGGGGTATGAAGCCTCTCCCTTTTCAGTTTATCGGACTGAAGCGTCTCATTTGCGCTGTCGCCGCGCGGGCGTTTGATCTGATCCCGGCAGATGGTGCCGGGGGTCCTTCTTTTCTCTCTTTTGTTCCGTGGGCAGAGAAATGCCACTGCACAAAAGAGAGAAAAGAAGGATTCCCCCGTCCCTTCGGACGGCCCCCGAAAAAGCCCCATCGGCCAGAGTTTCACGCGGAGACGAGCCTCCCGCCCCGAAGCTCCAGCACCTCATCCGCCATTTTCCTCGCTGTTTCCGTGGGATTGTGGGAAACCAGCAGAACGGTGACTCCCGGGAGGGTCATGACGGTCCGCTCCACTTCGGCGGCGGTTGCCGGGTCCAGGTGGGAGGTGGACTCGTCCAGCAAAAGGATGGGCGTGCCCCGGTAGAGCGCCCTTGCCACAGTGAGGCGCTGGCGCTCGCCGCCGGAGGGGCGGTTTGCCCCTTCGCCCAGAGGCGTCTCCACGTCCCGGGGCAGCGTCTCCGTCAGGGGCCCGAGGCCCGCGCGGCGGAGGGCGTCCTCCGCCCTGTTCCGGTCCGGGCCGGGATCGAAGAGGGTGACGTTGTTCATGAGCGTGTCGTCGAAGAGCCAAGGCTCCTGGTCCAGTAGACAGACTCTCCCGGCGATGTTCTCCCGGTCGAGGGTGCGCAGATCAGCGCCGGAGAGGGTGACCGTGCCCCGGTAGTCGTCCCGAAGACCGGCAATCAGGGTCAGAAGGGTGGACTTGCCTCCGCCGCTGGGACCGCAGATCAGATATTTGCCGCGCGGGCGGAAGGTACGGGTGATCCCGTCCAGGACGGTCCGGTCACCGTAGGAGAAGGTCAGGCCGTGAAGGGATATCTCCCCCGCCGCCACTTCTTCCATCGTTTGGGTCGGGGCTTTGACCGCGCTGTCCGGGCGGTCGGCGGGCTCGGAGAGAATGGCGCGGAGCTTGCGAATGGGTTCCCGGACGGAGCGGAAGTCGGCCAGGTCGCCGTTGAGCCACAGGACCGGGTCGCTGATGTAGGAGATGAGCTGGGAGGCGGCCACCACCTGGGAGAGGGTGACGACGCCCCTGATGTGCAGAACGGCGCCCAGCAGGAACACACCCAGAAGGGCGGTCTGGTTGAAACCGTAGGAGACGGAGTTGGAGCACTCCCGGGTCAGGTCCATCCTTGCGCGGCTGGCCTCGGCGCGGTCTACGGCCTCGCCGCATCTCTTTTCCAGTCTGTCCTCGATGTGGAAGACCTTGGCGGTGAGAAAGCCGGACATGGTGTCCCGGAGGGCGCGCATACGGCGCTCCTGACAGTCGGAGTATCTGCCTCCGGCCCGCTCCAGCTTTTTGGTAAAAGCCATGGGCACCAGGGATTGGGCCAGGGAGACGGCCGCCACGAAGACGCCCAGGATCGGGCTGACCCACAGGAGCGCCCCCAGGGCCGCAAGGCCGCAGAGGGTGTCGACGTACATACCGAGGACAGTGCGGAAGAAGCTTTCCCGCACAAGCTCCGTATCGGAGGTGAGGACGGAAAGGTAGTCCGTCACGGAACGTTCCCGAAAGCGGGCGAGGCTCATGCGGGTGAGGCTGGCGTTCAGGTCCCGGCTCAGGGAAATCATGGCCCGGCGGAGGGTCCGAAAGCGGGCGTACTGGTCCAGCACGTCCACCGCCAGGTCCAAAAGGATGAAGAGGACAAAGGCCAGAAGATACTTCCATGACTCCGTCAGCTCACCCCCACCGGCGTAGTCGACGGCGGCGCCCAGAGCCCCCGCCAGGGCCACGGCGCACAGGGCGCGCAGGGGCGCGGCCGCCAGGAACAGGTAGAAATGGGGATTCTTTCCGGTGAGATAGCGGAGCATATCGGACCGCCGCCTCTCACTTTTTCACCACCGGCAGCCAGAACTCGGTGTAGCGGGTGGAGTTGTATTCGTCGTCCCCGGCCCGGAAGTACCAGTGGATCTTGTGGAGCTCCGGGCGGTCGTCCATTTCGTAGCCGGAGGCGGGGAGCCACTCGTTGACGGCCCGGCGGCGGAGCTCCTCATAGTGCTCGGAGGGGTACATACATTTTTCCGTCTCCACCACCAGATAGAGGCCCGCCGGGACGGTGTAATGGTCGTAGCGGGCGGTGAAATCCGGGTCGTTCAGCACGTCGTCCCAGTTCTCCCGGTCGAAGGGGGTCAGCTCCCAGGCGATGCGGAAGTCGTAGCCGTCGTCGGTCTGGTCGGAGATGATCTCCCAGCAGGTCTCCCGGTCCGGGGCGAGGCCAGAGAGGACGTACTGGTTGACGCGGGTGGTGATCCACAGGTCGTAGTCCTGGTCACGGGTATCGGCGGGGGTGCCCTCGAAGCGGCGTCTGAAGCCGGTGAGGGTGATTTCGGGTTTTTCCTCGATTTTGTAATTCATGGTGCTTGCTCCTTCCAATGTAAGTCTGATCCGGAGCGGCGAGAAGGACCGGAGGGACGCGCCCCGGGCCTCGCCGGGGTTGACGCCGTGGAATTTTTTGAACGCCTTTGCAAAGCTGTCGGGACTCTCGTAGCCGTACTTCAGGGCCGCGTCGATGACGCGGATCTCACCCGACGCCAGCTCCGCCCCGGCCAGAGCCAGACGGCGGTTTCGGATGTACTCCCCCAGGGTCATGCCCGTCAGGATACCGAAGACCCGCTGGAAGTGGTAGCCGGAGGAGGCGGCCCGCCGGGCGGCTTCCCCGTAGTCGATCTCCTCCGTCAGGTTGTCCTCGATGTACGCGAGGGCGTTCTGTATTCCGTCGATCCAGTCCATGTTTCCCGCTCCTTTCGAGGATATTGTAATACAAAAGAAGGGCCCCGTCCCGACATTTTGTGCGGGGCGGGGACGGGTATATTATAGCCCCCCGGCGCGGCCTGTGTCAAGGACGGCGGGAAGCATTATTTTATGTTGACCTTTTCCTCATTCTGGTTTATAATGGGGCCATCCGTTTTCCGGGGGGGTATCGGTATGGCTGAGAAAGAGAGGGCCGATCCGCGGTGTCTGGACGTGTTCACGCTCAAGTGCATCGCCATGGCGGCCATGTTCTGCGACCACGCCTGGTCCACGGTGGCGCCGGGCTCGTGGGTGTGGCTCACCTGTATCGGGCGCATAGCCTTTCCCATCTTCGCCTTCCAGCTGGCGGAGGGGTTCCAAAAGACGCACGACCGGGGAAAATATCTCAGGCGGATGTTCCTCTTCGCGCTGATCTCGGAGATCCCCTTCAACTACCTCACAGAGGGCGGGCCTGTCAACCCCTTCCACCAGAACGTGATGTTCACCTTCTGCATCGCGCTTCTTGCCATGACGGCCATCGAGTGGGGGAAAACAAAGGGGCGCGTACAGTACTGGGTGGTCCTGGTGCTCTCCTGCCTGCTGGGCGTGGCGCTGGGATTCGCGGCCTTTGTGGACTACTTCGGCTACGGCGTGGCCACGGTGCTGCTCTTCTACCTTTTCCACGGAAAGCGGTTCGGGTGGATTCCGGAGATATTGGGGATGTGGTACATCAACTGGGAGCTCATCGGCGGGCTGGGGTTCCCCCTCGCCGTCGCGGGGCACGAGCTGTGGCTGCCGGAGCAGGGGTTCGCCCTGCTGGCGCTGATCCCCATCTTTCTCTACAACGGAAAGCGGGGGCCCCACTCCAAAAGGATCCAGTACGCCTGCTACGCTTTCTACCCGGCGCATATGGTCCTCCTGGTGGGGCTGTCGTATCTCATACGGTGACGGTCACGACTTTGGAAAGGCGATGCCGTCCATGAAGCCATCCGCCGCGGACAGAGACTGGATGTCGGCGGCGATGACCTGATTGCGGTAGACGATCATGTCCGCCACCACCTGCCCCTGGGCGGTGGGGTGGTTTTTGACCTCATAGGTGTAGCGGGTCGCCTCCAGACCGGCGTATTTCTTCAGATCGAACCCCTGGCTCTTTTGCAGCTCGTTGTAGTCGGCGTAGACCTTGCCGAAGTCCTTGGGGACGGTGACGGTCCGGGTATCTATGGGCTCCTGGGAGACCTCCCAGCCCAGGCTCTTCAGATACTGGACCCGCTGCTCGTTGGAGCGCACCGAGGCGGTGAGGCTGGCCGTGGGCTCCGCCCGCTCCCCTCCCCCGCCGAACAGCAGCACCGCCAGGGCCGCGATGACCAGAAGCGCCAGGGCGCCTCCCACGATCTTTCTTTTGTCAAGCTTTGCAGTCACGATAAGCATCGTCACACCTCCATAGGGTTTGTACTATGGTATTCACCGAAAGCCCCCGATATGACGCGGGTTTGGATCGCCGGAATTGGTCTTTTTTACCTGTTCCACTGATTCAAAAATGGAATTTTCGTAAATTTTAAGAGCAAATCATAAATTTCCTATTGAAAAATGGCGCAATATTGTTTATTATGGTATTTGTCAAAATCACGAACATAGGTTGACGTAACTGTTTTACGATCAAGCAAGGAGAATTGGGAGGAATAGGTATGTCCAGCAGAATTTTTCAGAGCGTGGTAGTACAGATGAAGGAGGCCACCACCCGGGCACTTGGCGTTGTCGACAACGAGGGCAACGTCATAGCCACCAGCGAGCTTTCAGTTATGGGCACACACATAGCGGACACCGCGAGCATCCTCCCCCGTCCGGGCGAGAAGGTCGCGGTGTACGCCGGGAAGACGTTCAGGCCCGTGGCGGGTTCTGAGCAGAACATCGAGTACGCCGTCTTCGTGGAGGGCACCGACGAGCTGGCCGCCAGCTTCTGCACCATGCTGGCCGTAGCCATCTCCAGCGCCAAGGCGTACTACGAGGAAAAGTACGACAAATCGGCGCTTGTCAAATCCATCATCACCGAGAACATCCTGCCCGGGGACATCTATGTCCACGCCAAGGAGCTCCACTTCGTCTCCGACGTGCCCAGGGCCGTGTTCTACATCCGTCAGGTGGACCGCTCCGACGTTGCCACCTTAGAGGTGCTGCGGCGGCTCTACCCCGAGAAGCAGAGGGATTTCATCATCTCCATCAACGAGTCGGACATCGCCGTCATCAAGGAGGTGCCCGCCCACACCGAGGAGAAGGACACCCACAAGATGGGCGTTGCTATGGCGGGCGTCATCGCCGACGAGCTGAAGATCCGCACCGTCATCGGCGTGGGGACCCTCGCCATGCACCTGCGGGACCTGTCCGTCCGATACAAGGAGGCCCAGACAGCCATCGACGTGGGCAAGGTCTTCGACACGGACAAGACGGTCATCAACTATGAGAGCCTCGGCATCGGGCGCCTCATCTATCAGCTGCCCACCACCATGTGCCAGATGTTCCTCAACGAAGTGTTCAAGAAAAACCCCATCGACTCCCTGGACGAGGAGACGCTGGGCATCATCAACGAGTTTTTCGACAACAACCTGAACATCTCCGAGACCAGCCGGAAGCTGTTCGTCCACCGCAACACCCTGGTCTACAGGCTCGGGAAGATCAAGAAGCTCACGGGTCTGGACCTTCGGGAGTTCGACCAGGCCATCGTCTTCAAGGTGGCTCTGATGGTCAAGAAGTATCTGGACTCCCAGGAGCCCGCCCACCCCGCTGCCCAGTAAATGTGTTTATCGGAATGTAAGAAGAAGGACATTAATTTGAAATGGTTCAATTTACTGATGTGTTCAAGTCCTACGAAAACGGCACCAAGGCCCTTCGCGGGATAAGCTTCACCATCAACGACGGTGAATTCGTCTTCCTGGTGGGTCCCTCCGGCTCCGGGAAGACGACCATCATCAAGCTCCTCACCGGGGAGATCGCGCCCACGGACGGGACGGTGATGGTCAACGACTACAACATGGGCACCATGAAGTTCTCCAAGATGCCCTATATGCGCCGGACCCTGGGCGTGGTGTTCCAGGACTACCGGCTCATCGAGGACAAGACGGTGTATGAGAACGTGGCCTTCGCCATGCGTGTCATCGGCGCCTCCGGCAAGGAGATCCGCCGCCGCGTGCCCTACGTGCTGGAGCTGGTGGGTCTGGACACCCGCACCCGCCGCAAGCCCCATGAGCTGTCCGGCGGCGAACAGCAGAGGGTCGCCATCGCGAGAGCACTGGTGAACAACCCGCGCCTCATCATCGCGGACGAGCCCACGGGGAACCTGGACCCGGCAAGAAGTCTGGAGATCATGATGCTTTTGCAGAAGATCAACGAGCTGGGCACCACCGTCCTGGTGGTCACCCATGAGAAGGAGCTTGTGGAGAGCTTTTCCAAGCGCGTCATCGCCATCGACGCGGGCAGGATAATCAGCGACGGAATGGACGGGTACTACAGCTATGAGAGGTAACAGATTCGGCTACTACATCCGTGAGGGCGTCAGCAGCATCTTCAGCCACGGCTTCATGTCCTTCGCCTCTGTCTGCATCATCGTGGCCTGCCTGCTCATCATGGGCACCTTCACGCTGATCGCCATCAATGTGGACAACATCATCGACACCATGGAGAGCCAGAACGAGCTGATGGCCTTCGTGGACGACACCCTCACCGAGGAGCAGGCCCGGGGTCTGGAGGCCACCATCGAGGCCGTGCCAAACGTGGACCGGGCGGTGTTCATCACCCGGGAGAGGGCGTGGGACGACTTTGTGGAAACCTATGAGAATCCCCGCTTCTTCGAGGGACTGGACGCCTCCGTCACCAGGGACCGGTATGTGGTCTACCTGGACGACATCGCCCTGATGGAGGAGACCTACAATCTCCTGCAGGATGTCCCCGGCATCGACTGGGTCCGGGCCCATCTGGAGATCAGCGACGGGTTCATGCGCATCCGCAACGTGGTGACCCTCGTCTCCATGGCGCTGGTGGCGGTGCTGTTCGTCATATCCCTCTTCATCATGTCCAACACCATCAAGCTCACCACCTTTGAGCGGCGGGACGAGATCGCCATCATGAAGATGGTGGGCGCCACCAGCACCTTCATCCGCTGGCCCTTTGTGGTGCAGGGGCTGATTTTGGGACTTATCGGGTCCCTGGTCAGCTTCACCATGGAGTGGGGCCTTTACCAGGTGCTGGCAAAGGAGCTGATCTCCGGCGCGGGGTTCTCGTTCCTGACGGTGATCCCCTTCTACAAGGTGTCCATCCCCATCCTGCTGGCTTTCGGCGCGGTGGGTCTGGGCGTGGGAGCCATCGGAAGCTCCCTTGCCATTAAGAATTATCTGAAGGTGTAAGTTTTTTTCGCGTACACGGAGGCGTATTTCAAAAATGAGCAAAAAGGGACAGAAACTGTTTATTCGGATCATCTGCATCCTCCTCGCCGTGCTTATGGCCGGGTCGGTGCTGGTGAGCGTCCTGGCCTCCACCGCGGGCGCGGTGACCCAGGAACAGATCAAGAAGCTCCAGGAGGAGCTGGCGGGCCTTCGGCAGCAGCAGAAGGAGATCAAGAGCGAGATCAACTCCATGGAGTACGAGCAGAAGCAGGTCACGGCCAAGAAGCAGGTGCTGGACCAGCGGATGGAGCTGACTCTGTCGGTCATAGAGAACCTGACGGCTCAGATCGAGCAGTACGGCATCTACATACAGGAGAAGGAGCAGGAGGTCCAGCAGCGCCAGGCGCTGGAGAACGAGCAGTGGGAGCAGTACAAGGTGCGCATCCGCGCCATGGAGGAGAACGGGACCGTGTCCTACTACGCCATCATCTTCGGCGCCCGGGACTTCTCGGATATGCTCTCCCGTATCGATATGATCTCCTCCATCATGGACTACGACGAGACGCTCTACCAGAGGCTGGTATCCGCCCGCAAGGCCACGGAGGCCGCCAAGGCCACGCTGGAGGGCGTGAAGGCAGACGTGGAGGCCGCCAAGGCGGAGCAGGAGGAGGCGGAGGCCCAGCTTGAGATTGAGCAGCAGGAGGCCATCGATCTGCTCAACTCCCTCCAGAACAACATCGACGAGGCCCAGGCCATGTACGACCAGGCCAGCGAGGAGGAGGACAAGCTCAAGGACGAGATAACCAAGCTCCAGCGCCAGTGGGAGGCCCAGCAAAGGGTCAAGGGCACCAGCGTCTTCAAGTGGCCCGTGGACTCCAACGTGGTCACCTCCGGCTACGGCGCGCGCAACACCGGCATCGCGGGCGCGTCCACCAACCACAAGGGCGTTGACCTGAAGGCGTCCACCGGCGCCAACATCTACGCCTCGGACACCGGCAAGGTGGTCACCTCCGCCTACAGCAGCTCCTACGGCAACTACGTGGTCATCGACCACGGCAACGGGTTTACCACCCTCTACGCCCATATGTCCAAGCGTCTTGTGAACGTGGGCGACAAGGTGACCAAGGGCCAGAAGATCGGCCTCGCGGGCGCCACCGGCATCGTCAACGGCCCCCACCTCCACTTCGAGATCTGGAAGAACGGCAACCGGGTCAATCCGCTGCAGTATTTCGATAAGTCCTCGTACATTGTGAGATAAAAATCAATAGAAATCAAAAAACTCTCAGAAGGAATTAGAATTAGCCCTTCTGAGAGTTTTTTACTGTTCTCCTATTTAATAATATTTAATAAAAACATTTAATTCGCGGCGGTCTTTTTCACGCAATACCGCGTCAGACGGCTTGAAAATACATACAGTATTCTCTGCGCCGTCTTCCTTGTCTTGCGTGAAAAATCCTCGTCGCTCGGGGACGTGTCGTAGGGAAACATTGTGAACCTACCTATTTACATATTTTATCGGTCGGGAACCTGTGGTGATGCACAGGCTCCTTGGTTTGCTTCGTGCTATTTCCAGTTCAGCGACCTGTATGAGGATGTCCTCAAGCTCCTGGGGCATGTCATCGAGAATGCCTATGTCAC
>CANQKZ010000120.1 GCA_947624585.1 uncultured Oscillospiraceae bacterium
GGGCTCGTAAGCTGACGCAGAACAGAATAATAAGGATGTGCGGTCCGGCGGCCTTTTTCGCCCTCTCCCACCCCGTAATTTCCATTGTTACCCATAGACCGAACGCAATTTGGGCGCACCAAATCCAGACTGCCGATTTTCGAAAACCGACAGTCCCTCTGTGCTGACCAAAAAATAATATTTTTTTTGCAGTTATGCTTGAAAAAGGAAATGACTTGTGCTAATATATACCCGTGTATGTACGCAGGCGCCTTTTTACGGCCGCCGGACCGCACATCCTTATTATTCTGTTCGGTTGAAGGTATCGAAGGGGACCCCGGGCTGGGAGGCATGAGAATGTAAAAGCGTCCGCTCCCGCCGCTTCGCGGCGGCGGGGAACGGCGGGAGGAGGCGCTTTACGTCTCTTTTTCACCTCATTTATCTGTTTGAAAGGCAGCCGCTTCCGGTTTGCCGTAGCCGGAACGGCGCTTTTCAAACGGGAGATCGAGGACAAGTGACAACTCCCCCCCTGCCGCGGGGGGAACATCCCGGCAATGCCGCCCCGGCGGCAGGAGGCAAAATATATTTTACGGCAGAGAGTGGGTGGTTCCGTTTACTTCCCCGAGGGCGGGAGGCCCTCATACTATTTCTTTTTCAAAAGAAAGGAGATTCAATTCATGAAGAAAAAGCTTTTAGTGGGTATTCTCGTACTCACGATGCTGGTGGCGTGCTTCGGCGTAAACGCACTTGCGGCGGAACGTAAGGCGTTTAATCCGACTTTAGTTACAATTAAAGTCGATGGAACTGAAGTAAAGCCTGAGGCATACGGCACAAGCCAGCCGACAAGTTTTACAAATGGCGTTTGGCTGCCTACTGCCATTTCCTCCTTGGAGAATCCTAATATTACAGTTGAGGCAAAAGATGAAGCTGCTCTGACTTTTGCAGTTAATGCCAAAAATACCATGACTGCTGATGAGATTACAGAGGCAACCTTGGAAACCGAGCTTGCGAAGCTTGATGACACGAATAACAAGCTTTGGATCAAAGCTGTAAAGGGCGAAACGACTGAGCTCATCGGTATGTCCTTTGTTGTAATGGCCAGCGATGCAAAATCATTGGCTACGATTCTTGGGAAAGCCACAGCGGAAACTAACACCGTTAAACTTACCGGCGATGTAACTGTTGACAAGGTTGTCAGGGTCAAATTAGGTGAAACTGCTGTTACCCTTGACCTTCAGGGGCATTCTATTACCGGTAAGGTGCAGGGCGATAACAATACTACTGGTAGTATTCTCTCCCTTGAGGGCGGTACATTGACCATTACTGATAGTTCCGAAGAAACTAAAGGTTCTATCACGAATACTGCGGCGGAGAACAACACGAGGGACAGCTCTGCTGTTCAGGTTTCCAATGCAATTTTGACGATTAACAGCGGCGTTACCCTTTCCGGCGGTAATGATGTTATAAAGATTTCCGGCAAAACCGCAGAACTTAAAATAGACGGCGCAATTATCAAGGCTGTTAATCCTAAAAAGGTTGACGCGGCCGCGATTTACGCGAGCGGTTATCCGAAGCTGACTATCAGTGCAGACGCTGAAGGCAAAGCGACTCAGGTCATCGGAAAAATGTTAGGCAGCTGGGCGAAAGGCTCAACGATCTCCAGCGGCTACTATACAGATTTCAACCTCAAGGCTGTAACAGGCGGTGAGTCCATCCTCGCATCAGAATACGGCCTTGTCCCGGTTGAGGAAGACAAGCAGGATACCTTCGCCTATAAAGTAGGTAAAGTGGATACTGAAAAGGCCGAGGGCTATGTTGAAATCGATGACGCTAACAAGATCTACGGCGATATTGACATGCTTGTCAAGTACTATGGCTCCGGCTCAACCGACAAACCTATCCAGGTTAAGAACACTGCCACTGTGACGCTGAATGATTTCGGCGACGTTGTTGGCGGAAAATATGGCAACAACAACACACTGAGCTTTGCAAAGGCAACGGATGCCAAGGAAGGCGCCACGCTCACAATTAACGGGACCGTGAGGGTTGCCTTGATCAAGTGCGGAGAAGGGCTTCAGGTCCTTAATGATAATCTCAAACCCGCAACGGGATTTACGGCTCTGCCGCATTCGGGCAACGAGTACAAGTATGACATTTCCGAAGACAATACCGCTGTTGTTGTCGAGGTAACATTTGACGACAACACATACAAGTACACTGCGGAATCTCTGGGTGCCATGTTCCGTGAAATTCAGGGCAAGGAAGCGACAGTCAAGCTTCTGAAAGATGTTACTTATGATCAGCAGATCGCTCTTACGGCGGCGAGCACTAAGCTCACTCTTGACCTGAACGGACATACTTACAAATACGACAAGAGCGGTGGCGCTGCGTTCATCGTCGGAAAAGACGATACCGCTGTCGAGCTTAAAATCACCGATACCAGCTTGACAAAGGCCGCTGGCGGCGTCCTTGACGCTTCCGGAAGTGACGAGGCCATCTGTGTCGGCGATTTCAAGGCAGCGACTGAAAAAAGAACTGCGACAAACAAGCTCACCATCGCTGCTGGTGTGACTGTCAAGGGTTCTGTCACCGTTCTCGACAAGGGCACCCTTGAGGTTTCCGGCGCTATCGAAGCGAAGGGCTTTGCTATCAGCGGCAACGGCTCTCGCGACGGTACTAAAATCACTATCCACAACGGCGCTTCCCTTAAGAGCGAGAAAACTACCGCTATCTATCATCCTCAGGACGGCACCTTGATAATTGGTGATGAAGAAGCTGCCGATGGTGCTGCGGCCCCTGAAATCACCGGTGTTGCCGGTGTCGTCGTTCGCGACGGTACTGTTACCGTCAACGACGCGAAGATCACCGCTACCGGTGATGGACCTATCTCCGTCGGCGACGCGAAGGACGCTGAGGGCAACCTCGTTGAGGTCCCTGCCGGCGGCATCGTGCTTGACACAGTTGAGGGCTATGACGCTGAGGGCGAGGCTACGGTAACTGTCGAGAAGGCCGAAGTCAAGGCCGAGGAAGGTCAGCCCACCGTCACTCACACCGCTGCCGGTGAAACTGCCAAGCCGGAAGCTGATGCTGAAAATAAAGGCGTCACAGTTAAAGACGGTACGTTCAAGTCCGGCAATGTGGGCGACTCCGGCGTTGCTGAATATCTGGAGAACAACGAGGATGGCACACAGGGCATTGATCCTCAGAAAGGTACAATCGCCAAACGTGACAAAACTTGGCCGGATTCCTATTTTGAGGTCGGTGGCAGTTATTATGCTGACCTTAACGATGCCATTTCCGCAGCTGAGAGCGGCAATCAGACCCTCGTTACTGTGCTGAAGGATGTGAAAATCACTTCTGGTGCGACAATCAAGTCTACGATCGTGCTTATGAGCACTGAGGACGTCACTATTTCCGGCGTTGGTCGTATTTTTGATGTTGATCAGAGTGGAAATCTGACAATCAACGGCAAGGTTAGCATTGATGCCACAGACGACACAGAAGATGAAAACTACGCGGCAATCAAGGTTGCCAATGGTGGTAAACTTACTGTCAAGGACGGCGCCAGCGTTAAAGCTGTTGATACTGCAATCTATGTTGCTGGAACCGGCGAGTTGTCCATGACCGGCGGCACAGTCGCGTCCACCGGTGAGATCGCCATCAGCTCCAACGGCAGTGATACAGGCGCTAAGATCGCCATCTCCGGCGGCACTGTCACCAGCGAAAAGACCGCGGCCGTCTACGTTCCCAGCGGAGAGCTGACCGTCAGCGGCAGCCCCGAGATCACCGGTAAGGCCGGTATCGTGGTTCGCAACAACGGTAAGGCCACTGTCGGCGGCACACCCACTGTCAAGGCAACCGGTACCGAGAAATTCACAGTCGGTGACGCCGAGACTGAGCTTGAGCCCAGGGCGGTCGTCGTCGATGCTCCTACTAATGCTGAAACGAACACCGCGAAGGTGTCCGGCGGTACTTACACTGTCAATGACGAGCCTGACTACACCGTGATCAACTATGTTACCTCTGAAAACGGCGTTGACAAGGACGGTAATGTTGTGGCTGCCAGTGAGGTCGAGGATGAACTTTTCATCATTGACTTCGACTACATAGCCAACATCAGCGATATCTCTGAGGAAATCGATGAAACAGCTGATACGTGGACTTCACCCAAGGGTATTGTTTATCACAATATTAAGTCGGGTAAATGGGGCGACGCGACGTTCTACTGGAGCTTCAACAGGGCGCTGAATGAGAATGAAACCATAACGGTTACCTTGACTTGTGGCGAAAACACCTTTACTGATACTTGTGCAGATCAGGGGACCCGGTTTGCCTCGAGCCTCAAGAACAAGACTCAGCTTGGCAAAGACCATGATGACGCTATAACCGGCGGCGACTACACGATTTCCGGTGGTGAGCAGTTCACCGTCTCCAAGGACCTTGCCACCGTTCAGGTGACGCTTCCGGCAGAGGATACGAAGGACGCGCCCGTGATTGGCAAGGCTCCCGCTGTCCACCACGGTGATACGGAGATAACTGAGACCTTCGGCGATTACACAGTTGCCTACACCTCCGCTAACACGAAGGACAGGACCTATTCGGTCGTCATTGACGCGACCGATGTCAAGGAGCACCTGAACGAGAATGGCGATTATGGCTACTGGGTCGGCATGACTGTCAAGTATGACAATAAGAATCCTGCGAACGCCAACGGCTACTACGTTAAGGTTAACGGTAAATGGCAGTACTCCGACTTTGACACAATCGCGGGCGATGCTAACAAATATGCTATCTTCTACTTTGGAGATATCGACGTGTACAATTTCCAGTTCGTGTGGACGACTGACGATAAATATACCGCTACAAGCGTCAGTGCTATTGAGGCTGGTGAAAACAATGATGTTATGACCTTCACCGTAAGCACCGAGAAGGTCGAACACGGCGAATCTTTGAGGCCCACACCCACCGTTCCCGCCTCTCCCACCACCTCCAAGCTTGAGAAGACCACCAACGGTTCCGCGAAGCTCAGCTCTACCACCGCGCGTGCCGGTAAGACCGTCACCGTCACCGTGACTCCCAATGAGGGGTATGTCGTTGACCAGGTCACCGTCACCGACAAGAACGGCGATCCTGTGGAAGTCACCGCCAACGCGGACGGGACCTACACCTACACGGTGCCTCAGGCCACTCCCGTCACCGTCACCGTCACCTTCAAGCCCGCCGGCGATCAGGTTTGCGGCGACTTTGACGACGTGGACGAGGACGCCTGGTATCACGAGGGCGTTCACTACGCCATCGAGCAGAAGCTGATGGTCGGCACCGGCACTGGCTTCGCCCCCACCGATAACGTCAAGCGCGCCGAGGTCCTGGTTGTGATCGGCCGCGTCCTGGGCGCCGGCGTTGAGACCACCGGAGAGAACTGGTATCAGCCCTCCGTGGATTACGCCGTGGAGAAGGGATACTCCGACGGCACCCGCGCGCTCGAGGACATCAAGCGCGTGGAGACCGTGACCCTCCTGTGGAGGACCGTCGGCGAGTCCGCCGAGTCCGATGAGGACATTTCCGGGTTCTCCGACTATGAGGACATCCCCAGCTGGGACGGCGCCCTCCAGGCCATGAAGTGGGCCGTTGAAAAGGGCATCATCACCGGCCGTCAGGATGAGAACGGCAACATCACCCTCTCCCCCAACGAGAACATCCAGCGCTGCGAGGTCGCCGCGATCTACGAGCGCCTGGGCCTCGTCCTGGCCGATACCGAGACAGCCGAGTGATCCGGCTGAACGGCTGAGAGGCCGAAAAGCAAGATCCCAGGGCCGCCTCCGAAAAGGGGGCGGCCCTTTTTCGCGCGGGGGGGTAATTTCAGGGAGGATGCGGTCCGCATAAAACAGGCAAGATGCGGTCCCGAAAGACCGCACCTTGCCATACATACAAAATATTTCCTGATCCGGCCCGCCCAAAACCGGGGGCGGTCAGATAATGTGTCGAAAGAGCAAAAAATAGGGTTGCGAAACGGAAACGGTTGTGCTATAATGAACCCGTGATGACAAAATTTTGCGGTAGACCGGGGAAGCTGCAACTCCCCCGGCCCTGCGCGGGTGAAGCGGCCACCCACACAGCAGAAAATCTGCACCGACCCTATTGTACAGCATTTCCCTCCGATTTGCAAGCATGAAAGGTCGGGTTGTAAATTTTTCGCGCATGTGCGGGCCGGATCCCGCCGTGCGCGAATTTTGTTATCTCCGATGGCACGCCGTATGTTGAATTACATTTGTCAGGAGGAAAATTATGAAAAAATTGATTGCCGCCGCGCTCATCCTGTCGCTTGTTTTCAGCCTTTCCCTTACCGCTCTGGCGGAGGAAAACGACACGATCTCCTTCACCGACGTGGCGGAGGACAACTGGGCCTGGCCGGGGATCAGCTTTATGGTATCCCACGGTTACATGAACGGCACCGGGGACGGCGCCTTTAACCCCTGGGGCGAGGTTTCCCTGGGTCAGGCTTTGACCATCATGGCCCGTGTGGCCGGGGAGACCGACAAAGAGGGCGCCCCATGGTATCAGATCGGTTTTGACTGGGCCGAAAAGTCCGACGCCTACACCGTGCCGGAGGACGCGGATCTGGAGACGCTCCAGGCCGGTCGCGTGTGGCGGCAGGATATGATACGGTTTTTCTGGGCCCTCGCCGGCAGCGAACCCGCCGACCTTTCCGTACTCGACCGGCTCCCCGACGCCGGAGAGATTGGCGAGGACTACAGGACCGCTGTCGCCTGGTCGGTTGAGAACGGGATAAGCGACGGTTCCAGGCCCCTTGCGACTATCACCCGCGCCGAATTTGCCACCCTCGTCATGCGCTGCCACGGGGTACTGGTACCCGACGCCCAATGAGGAGGACGGCCGCGATCCTGACGTGTGTCGGCGGCCTGTTCGGATGAAATAAGTAAATATTTTGAGAACAATCCCCCCGGGGCCGCTTTTGCGGCCCCGTTTTGCTTGACAAAGGGGCGAAAATCCTGTAAAATGGAAGAAATCCTGATATCTCTCCGCGCGGAAGGCGCGGAATTTCTGTTTCTGAAATCATATACTTACATTACACGAAAAGGGGGATCACAGATGAAAAGACGCGCGATGATATTTTTGCTGGCGCTGGCGCTGACGGCGGCGCTGGCGGGACCGGCGCTGGCGGCGGGGATGCTGCCTTTCGCGGAGCTGACCTTCGATCGAACAAGCGGCGTGGGAGCCTACAGCGAGACATTGACGCTGAAGGCCGACGGGACCTTTACCGGGGAGGGGAGCGACGAGGACATTGACGGCCTGACCGTCTGGGAATATAAGGGAACCTTCGCCGACATCCAGCGGGTGGGGGAGGGGCTGTGGAAGTTCACCTGCGCCCGCGTCTCCTCCACCGTCCCGGCGGGGGAGACAAAGAAGGATCCGCTTCTGGGCACGGTCAGCTATATCGACCCGCCGATCCCCACGGAGGGGCAGGAGTGGTATCTCTACGCCCCCGGCGCCATCCCCGACGACACCGAATGGGCCGCGACCGTGCTCCAGGTCTACGGGCGGGAGCGCATGGACGGGAGCTTCATCCTGGTGCCCTCCAAGGACCAGGGGGCGCTTCCCTTCGCCGCCAGCCCGGAGGATTCCGCCAGGGCGCTGGAAAAATATGAATCCCATCCGGTAAAGCTGGACGGCGGGAACATCTATCTGGACGGCTCCGGCGCGGTGGTGGACGCGGACAGCTACATTGAGGCGGCCCATGTGCCCGGTGAGGCGAACGGCGTCCCGGTGACGAAGATCGGGGACCGGGCCTTCGAGGGGTGCATCCAGCTGCAGGACGTGGATCTGCCGGAGGGCGTGATAGCCGTGGGCGATGGCGCCTTCTCCGGGTGCGCCGCCCTGCGCTCCGTCTCCCTCCCGCGCGGTCTGGAGACACTGGGGAAGGACGCCTTCGCCGGGTGCTCCGCCCTTACCCAGATCGATTTCGGCGGCACGGAGACCGCTTTCCGCAAGCTCGCGGCCGGGAGCGGACTGGATCTTGCCAAAATCACCGTCACATACGGGACGCCCGAGTTTTCCGACGTGCCGGTGGGCCACTGGAGCAGGAAATATGTGGATGAAGTTGCCTCCGACGGAACCATGGAGGGCGTCGGCGGTGGGCTTTTCGGCCCGGACGAGACGGTGAACTGGGGCATGGCCCTGACCACCGTGGCGCGGCTCTCCGGCGTGGATACGGAGCCGGAGAAAGGCGGGAAGTGGTACGACGCCGGGATGAAGTGGGGCGAGAAATGGGCCAGTGGCAAAAAGCACGGCGATGTCATCCGGCGGCAGGAGCTTGCCTACATCCTCTGGATGGCCAACGACCAGCCGGAGGGGAAGCCCGATGCCCTGTCGGCCTTCTCCGACGCCTCCCGGGTGGGGAGCCGGTATTTGAAGGCAATGGAGTGGGCCGTGTCCCAGTCCATCCTGGAGGGCGACGGCGCGGGACATCTTCTCCCGGACGGCGACCTGACCCGCGCCATGCTGGCGGCGGTGCTGACCAGGGCGTTTTGAGCGGAAAAAGGTAACATTTGAAAGCGGCGCATGGGTATTTCCCCCTGCGCCGCTTTTTTGTGCGCAGACTTCAAATAATCGGAAGAAACCGCTTGACAGAAGGGGACCTCTGTGCTACTATTATGTCACACGATATATCGCGGCGCGATATAATGAGGGGAGGGCCTGGGATGGCGGACGCGGGGCCCATGACGGAGGCCATGTACTACGTGCTCCTGGCGCTGATCCGGCCCGACCACGGGTACGGGCTGATGCAGAGGATCCGGGAGCTGACCCGGGGCCGCGTGGTGATGGGGCCGGGGACGCTGTACGGCCTGCTCACGAAGCTTCAGAAGATCGGCTACATCGAGCTGGACCGGCAGGACGAGCGGCGGAAGACGTATCTCATGACGCCCTCCGGCCGGGAGGCGCTTTTGAACGAGTACCGCAGGCTCTGCCAGCTTGTGGAGGACGGGGAGGTGCTCAAGTTTGAAACATCGTTCTCCACGAGCCAACCCTAAAAAGGGCATAAGGAATCAGCCGCAGATACTGCGGCGAAAAAAAGTAAAAAAGATTCAGCCGGGTTGAGGCTCTAATTCATCCTTGAGTGCGCCGGTTCGGTGCGCACAGTATAGTTGGGCGAACCACCCAACCCGATAAAGCATGGCAAGCAGTGGGTA